>DASPJX010000274.1:0-3791 GCA_035628395.1 Burkholderiaceae bacterium
CGACGGCACGCTCGAGGCGCGCATCACCGGCAGCCAGGGCTCGGGCGTGCTGCGCTCGATGAGCGAGGCGTCCCCGCGAACGCGGTGCCGATCGTCTCGAGCCGCGTCGGCGCGTCGGGCGACAGGTCCGCCGCGCGCACCGCCCAGCCGTCCATCGCCGAGTTGTCGTGCGCCGGCACGTCGATCGGCGAGACGACGTCGCGCGCGAGCACGCGATCGAGCGACGCGCGGATCGCCACGCGCTCGACGCAGTCGATCGGGCGCACGAAGCGCTCCATGATCTCCTGCGCGCGCGACACCGGCAGCGCGTTCGGGTCGTAGTCGGCCATGCAGCCGACGATCTCGGACAGGCTCGGACGGGCGGTCATCGCGGGCTCGGTGGAACGGCGGGGGCGCCCGGCTCGTCGCGCTCCCAGCGCGCGAGCTCCTCGGCGGTGTTGATGTTGCGGAACGCCGCCTCGTCGTCGAAGTCGACCTCGACGACCCGCAGCGGCGCGTACCACGCGTCGATGCGTCGGCGTCCGGTCGCGAGGAACGCGTCCAGGTCGTCGCGCAGCGAGCGCTCGACGAGCGCGAACACCGGATGCGGCTGCGCGCCGGTGCGCGCGACCGCGACCTGCGCGCCGGCGGCCGACGCGGCGGCCGCGAGCCGCGCGACCAGGTCGGGCGGCAGGAACGGCGAGTCGCAGGGCACCGTCGCGATCCACGGCGCGGTGGCGTGCGTCATCGCCGCGTGCAGGCCGGCGAGCGGCCCGGCGAAGCCCTCGATCGCGTCGCTGAAGACCGGCAGCCCGAACGCGCGCCACGCGTCGAGGTGGCGGTTCGCGTTGATCGCGACCGAGCCGACCTGCGGCGCGAGCCGCTCGATCGCGTGCGCGGCCATCGGGCGGCCGCGGAACGGACGCAGCCCCTTGTCGAGGCCCTCCGCCGCCGCGCCCATCCGGCGCCCGAGCCCGCCGGCGAGCACGACGCCGGCGATCGCCTCGCGGGGGATCGGGGCGTTCACGCGTCGGCGCGCGGCTCGCGCACGAAGCGCTCCGCGCCGGTGAAGAGCAGGTAGTGCCTGCCCTGGCAGCGGCCGATCATCGTGATGCCGATGCGGTGCGCGATGTCGTGCCCCATGCCGGTCAGCCCCGAGCGCGACAGCAGCACCGGGATGCCCATCTGCGCGCACTTGATGACCATCTCCGAGGTCAGCCGCCCGGTCGTGTAGAAGATCGTGTCCGAGCCCGACAGGCCCTCGACCCACATCCAGCCGGCGATCGCGTCGACCGCGTTGTGCCGGCCGACGTCCTCGACGAAGCGCAGGATCGTCGGCTCGCCGCCGTCCTTCGGGTTGGTGCAGAGCGCGCAGCCGTGGACCGCGCCCGCGACCTTGTAGATCGACTCGTGACGGCGCACGCGGTCCATCACGCCGTAGACGGTGCGCTCGGTGACGGTCACGCCCTCGGGCAGGCGGATCGCGTCGAGGCTGTCCATCAGGTCGCCGAACACCGTGCCCTGGCCGCAGCCGGTCGTCACCGTGCGCCGCCCGAGCTTCGCGTCGAGTCCGCTCCCGTCGCCCGCGCGCTCCCAGACCGTGACGCCGTCGTCGCGCAGGCTGCGCGAGGTGACCGCGACCGAATCGGTGTCCCAGTCGACCTGGACCGCGGCGAGCGCGTCGGGCGACTCGACGAGGCGTTGGTTGCGGAGCCATCCGAGCGCGAGGTGCTCGGGAGCGGCGCCGAGCGTCATCAGCGTGACCAGCTCGCGCTTGTCGAGGTAGAGGGTCAGCGGATGCTCGCCGGCGATCGGGGTCGGCACGCTGCGGCCGGTCTCGTCGATCGCGTCGACGGTGGTCGTCACCGGACGGGCGTTCTGGGTCAGCTCGATGGGGGGCACGGCGCGGGGCGGCTCAGCCGCCGATGTAGCTCATCTCGATCTTCCTGCGCAGCCCGGCGGTGCGGCTGGAGCGGATCTCGGAGTAGCGGTCGGCGCGCTGCGCCCACAGGTGGGCGATCGCGCCGGCGAACGCGGCGTCGTCGACGCCCGCGCGCAGCAGCCCGCGCAGGTCGTGCCCGGAGCTCGCGAAGAGGCAGGTGTAGAGCCGGCCCTCGGTCGAGAGCCGCGCGCGCGAGCAGTCGCCGCAGAACGGCTGCGTGACCGACGAGATCACGCCGATCTCGCCGGCGCCGTCGCGGTAGCGCCAGCGCTCGGCGACCTCGCCGCGGTAGTTGGCCTCGGCCTGCGCGAGCGGGAACGCGGCGTGGATGCGCGCCACGACGTCGCGGCTCGGCACGACGTCGTCGAGCCGCCAGCCGTTCGAGGCGCCGACGTCCATGAACTCGATGAAGCGCACGATGTGGCCGCTGCCGCGGAAGTGCGCGGCCATCGGCACGATCTGGTCGTCGTTGACCCCGCGCTTGACGACCATGTTGACCTTGACCGGCCCGAAGCCCGCCGCCGCGGCCGCGTCGATGCCGGCGAGCACGTCGGCGACCGGGAAGTCGACGTCGTTCATCGCGCGGAAGGTCGCGTCGTCGAGCGCGTCGAGGCTCACCGTCACGCGCGTCAGCCCGGCCTCGCGCAGCGCGCGCGCCTTCTTCGCGAGCAGCGAGCCGTTGGTGGTCAGCGTCAGGTCGAGCGGCGCGCCGCTCGGCGTGCGGATCGCGGCCAGCATCCCCACCAGCCGCTCGAGGTGCCGACGCAGCAGCGGCTCGCCGCCGGTCAGCCGCACCTTCTCGACGCCGTGCGCGACGAACGCGCGGACCGTGCGCTCGATCTCCTCGAAGCTCAGCAGCGACGACTGCGGCAGGAACGCGTAGTCCTTGTCGAAGACCGTCTTCGGCATGCAGTACGTGCAGCGGAAGTTGCAGCGGTCGGTGACGGAAATCCGCAGGTCGTGCAGGCGACGGCCGCGCGCGTCCCGCAGCCGTCCGTTCGGCGGCTCGGGCGCCTCGGGGACGTGCGGCAGCGCCGCGTCGTAGCGGTGCTCGGCGATCGGGATGACGACGCGTTCGGTCATGGCTCTACAATCCGGCCGATTCTAGCAGTCGAGGGAGCGGGCGATGTCCGAAGGAAGCGGGACGGACGGGGCGGGACGGGCGCGCGGGGCGACCGACACGTCGCTCGCCGAGGTGCCGGCGAAGGTGCGCTTCGAGCGCTCGGTCGCCGCGGGGCCCTGGGGCGTCGAGCAGTGGCGCGTCGCGGCGATCGAGCCCGACGACGGCGAGGGCGCGCTCGCGATCGTGCTGCACCGCGACGAGGCCGAGGGCGTGTGGCTGAACCTGACCACCGACGAGCCGTCGATCTTCGCGATGTGGCGCCTCGACGAGGCCGACGGCACGCCGCGCGCGATCGCGCTGACCGTCAGCTATTCCGAGGCCGCGCGCTGGATGGACGGCGGCGAGCAGGTCGATCGCGTGCCGATGCCCGCGGAGATGCGCCCGTGGCTCGCGGGCTTCGTCGACCAGCACTACGTGCCCGAGGCGAAGCGCACCAAGCGCAAGGGACCCAAGCCGTCGTTCATGCGCGGCGACGAGCTCGAGCGGATGGCGGACGAGGAGCGCCGGCGGTTCGCGGCGAACGCCGCGCCCGGCGAACGGGGAGGGCGCTCGTGAGCGACGAGCCGTTCCTCTCCCGATGGTCGCGGCGCAAGCGCGCGGCCGGCTCGCCGTCGACGGAGCCCGCGGCGGAGGCGACGCGGCCGGCCGATGCCGCGCGGGTCGCGGCGACGGGCGTCGCGCCCGCGGCCGGTGCGACGCCGGACGTGCCCGCGGCGGCGCCCGAGGCGCTACGCGCGACGAGCGGGG
>DASPJX010000275.1:0-10494 GCA_035628395.1 Burkholderiaceae bacterium
GCCTTGATCGCGATGTCGGCGGTCTCGAGGTCGCGGATCTCGCCGACCATGATCACGTCCGGGTCCTGGCGCAGGAAGGACTTGAGCGCCGCCGCGAAGGTGAGGCCCGCCTTGTCGTTGACGTTGACCTGGTTGACGCCCGGCAGGTTGATCTCGGCCGGATCCTCGGCGGTGGAGATGTTGACGCCCGGCTGGTTCAGGATGTTCAGGCAGGTGTACAGCGACACCGTCTTGCCCGAGCCGGTCGGCCCGGTCACCAGCACCATGCCGTACGGTCGGCGCACCGCGGCGAGCAGCAGCTCCTTCTGCTCGGGGTCGTAGCCGAGCGCGTCGATGCCGAGCTTCGCCGACGACGGATCCAGGATCCGCATCACGATCTTCTCGCCGAACAGCGTCGGCAGCGTCGACACCCGGAAGTCGATCGCGCGCTGGGCCGACAGCACGAGCTTCATCCGCCCGTCCTGCGGCACGCGCTTCTCGGAGATGTCGAGCTTCGAGATCACCTTGATCCGCGAGGCCAGCTTCTCCTTGATGGCGAGCGGCGGATGCGCGACCTCGCGCAGCTCGCCGTCGACGCGGTAGCGGATCCGGTAGTGCTTCTCGTAGGGCTCGAAGTGGATGTCGGACGCGCCGCCGTTGATCGCGTCCATCAGCACCTTCTGCAGGAACTTGACGACCGGCGCGTCGTCGATGTCCGAGTTGTCCTCGACGCCCGCGGGGGCGTCGCCGTCGGTCATCTCGATGTCGAGCGAGTCGTCGACGAGCTCGGACAGCTGCTGGCCGGCCGACTGCCCGAGGCGCTCGACCCACTTCAGCAGCTTGTCGTGCTCGACCACGATCGGGTCGACGGTCGCCTGCGCCTGGAACTTCACGCGGTCGATCGCGGCGAGGTCGGTCGGGTCCGACAGCAGCACGGTGAGCCGGCTGCCCCGCTTCACGAGCGGCACGATCCGGCACTCGGCGAGCAGCTTGCGGTCGATCAGGTCCGTCGGCACCGCCTGCAGGTCGAGCGCCGCGAGGTCCATCAGCGGCAGGCCGAAGGTCTCGGCCGCGAAGCGCGCGAGCTTGGACGCGGGCATCAGGCCGCTGCCGATCGCCTCGTCGATGAAGCGGCCCTGCGCGGCGTCGCTCTTCTTCTGGATCGCCACCGCCTGGTCGAGCCGCAGCAGCTGGTGCTGCACCAGCGCGCGCGCGAGCCCCGAGAGCACGACGCTCTCGTGTGCGGATGCGGCGGCGACGCTCACGGGCGCCCCTCCGGATGCGGACGGGTGTTCACGGGGCCGAGTGTGCAACCGCCGACGCGGCTTGCGGATATCGCGTAAGCCGGGCGGGGACGAACGGCCGTCGCCGCGTTACCGGCGGCGCGCGCCGCGTACCGATGCCGCGACGCCGTCATCGCGACCCCTCGTCGCGGCCGGCGCGCTTGGCCTCGTACATCGCGGCGTCGGCGCGCTGCAGCAGCGCGCCCAGGTCGCCGGCCTCGTCGGGGAAGGTCGCCCAGCCGATGCTGGCGCCGATCCGGCACGGCCGGCCGTCGACGAGCACCGGCGCGGCCATCGCGGCCCGGAGCCGCGCGGCGGTGCGCGCGGCGAGGTCGCCGCCGGCGGAGCGGCGCTCGGACAGCGCCACGACGAACTCGTCGCCGCCGAACCGCCCGAGCACGTCCTCCTCGCGCAGCACCGTGCGCAGCCGGTGCGCGGCCTCCTGCAGCACGCGGTCGCCCGCGGCGTGGCCGAGCCCGTCGTTGACCGCCTTGAAGCCGTCGAGGTCGACGAACATCGCGACCACGCGGTGCCCGTCGTGCGCGGCGTCGTCGATCATCTGCTGCAGCGCGGACTCGGTCGCGGCGCGGTTCGGCAGCCCGGTCAGCCGGTCGCGGTGCGCGAGCGCGCGCAGCCGCTCCTGCGCGCGGTGGACCTGCGTGACGTCCCGGGCCACGCCCTGCCAGGCCCAGGGCGCGACGTCGCCGAGCGGCTCGCCGCTGAACGACAGGTGACGCTCGTCGCCGCCGAGCGCGCGGGTCACGCAGACGAAGTCGGCGAACGGCTGGCCGGCCTCGAGCAGCGAGTGCAGGTCGTCCCACTCGCCCGACAGCGGCACGGTCGCCGGCAGCTCCCAGGGCGCGCGGTGCTCGAGCAGCCGCGCGAGCGCGTCGCGGCCGTGCGCGCCGCCGCCGGTGCAGCGGGTGAAGCGCAGCGTCGCGTCGAGCTCCCAGAACCAGTCCGCCGACAGCCGGCCGATCGCCTCGAGGCGCGCCTCGCTGCGCAGCAGCCGCGCGCGCAGCGCGGCGTTCTCGGAGCGGAGCGCGTCGAGCGCGTCGGTGTCGGTGTCGGGGGCGGCGGGGAGGGTGGCGTCCATCGGGAATCGGGGCGGGCTACCGAAGGGTGTCGGCATCCCCGGCGCCCGCTCGACCCCGCGGCGCCCGGTGGCGCGTGTCGGCCGACGGCCGTCGGGCGGGTGTCCGGAGGGTCGGCTTGCTACACTCGCCCGCCCGTTCCCGCAGAGGCCACGACGATGAAGACGAAGGAGACGCCCCGGCTGCGCTCGCGCGCCTGGTTCAACAACCCCGACAACATGGGGATGACGGCGCTCTACCTCGAGCGCTACATGAACTTCGGGCTGAGCCTCGACGAGCTGAAGAACAGCGGCAAGCCGATCGTCGGCCTCGCCCAGACCGGCAGCGACCTGTCGCCGTGCAACCGGCACCACATCGAGCTCGCCCAGCGGGTGCGCGACGGCGTGCGCGACGCGGGCGGCATCCCGATCGAGTTCCCGGTCCACCCGATCCAGGAGACCGGCAAGCGGCCGACCGCCGCGCTCGACCGCAACCTGAGCTACCTGTCGCTGGTCGAGATCCTGTACGGCTACCCGATGGACGGCGTCGTGCTGACCACCGGCTGTGACAAGACGACGCCGGCGATGCTGATGGGCGCGGCCACCGTCGACATCCCGTCGATCGTGCTGTCGGGCGGGCCGATGATCAACGGCTACCACGCGGGCGGGCTGTCGGGCTCGGGCACGATCGTCTGGTTCGCCCGCCAGGAGCTCGCCGCGGGCCGCATCGACGACGACGGCTTCCTGAAGATGGTGGCGAGCGGCGCGCCCTCGGCGGGCCACTGCAACACCATGGGCACCGCGCTGTCGATGAACAGCGTCGCCGAGGCGCTCGGCATGTCGCTGCCCGGCTGCGCGGCCATCCCGGCGCCGCACCGCGACCGCCACGAGATGGCCTACTGGACCGGGCGGCGCATCGTCGAGATGATCCGGGAGGACCTGCGCCCCTCGAAGGTGATGACGCGCGAGGCCTTCGAGAACGCGATCGTCGCCGCGAGCGCGCTCGGCGCCTCCACCAACTGCCCGCCGCACGTGACCGCGATCGCCCGTCACATGGGCGTCGAGCTCGACATCCGCGACTGGGACCGCATCGGCTACGCGATCCCGCTGCTGGTCAACCTGATGCCGGCCGGCGAGTTCCTGGGCGAGGAGTTCCACCGCGCGGGCGGCGTGCCGGCGGTGATGCACGAGCTGCTGCAGGCGGGCAGGCTGCACGCCGGCGCGATGACCGTGTCGGGCCGCACGGTGGGCGAGGTCTACGGGAACACCCCGGCCACCGACCGGCGCGTGATCCGGTCGTACGCCGAGCCGCTGCAGCCCGAGGCCGGGTTCGCGGTGCTGTCGGGCAACCTGTTCGACGCGGCCGTGATGAAGACCTCGGTGATCTCGCCCGAGTTCCGCCGGCGCTACCTCGAGAACCCGGCCGACCCCGGCGCGTTCGAGGGCCGCGCGATCGTGTTCGAGGGCCCCGAGGACTACCACGAGCGGATCAACGATCCGTCGCTCGGGATCGACGCCGACTGCATGCTGTTCATCCGCGGCACCGGCCCGATCGGCTATCCGGGCGCGGCCGAGGTGGTCAACATGCTGCCGCCCGACGCGCTGGTGAAGCAGGGCATCACGATGCTGCCGTGCGTGGGCGACGGGCGCCAGTCGGGCACCTCGGCGAGCCCGTCGATCCTCAACGCCTCGCCCGAGGCGGCGGTGGGCGGCGGCCTCGCGCTGCTGCGCACCGGCGACCGGGTGCGGATCGACCTCGGCAAGCGCACCGCCGACATCGTGATCTCCGCCGAGGAGTACGCGGCGCGCAAGGCCGCCTGGACGCCGCCCGAGCTGGACAGCCAGACGCCGTGGCAGGAGCTGCAGCGCCGGCACGTGGGCCAGCTGTCCGACGGCGGGTGCCTCGACTTCGCGATCAAGTACCAGCGGATCGCGACGACGAAGGGCCTGCCGCGCGACAACCACTGAGCGCGGCCGGGGGCGCGCCGGCCGGCCCGGCCCGACGCGTCGGCCGGACCCGCCGGCGCGTCAGCCTTCCCAGAGCCGCGCCGCGCCGCGCACGCCCGAGGAGTCGCCGTGCGCGGCCCGCAGCACCGGCGTGACGAACGCGTCGCTGAACACCCTGGGCGCGATCCGCGCCGGCAGCTCGCGCACCGCGGCCTCGACGTTCGACAGGCCGCCGCCGAGCACGATCGCGTCGGGGTCGAGAATGTTCACCACCATCGCGAGGCCGCGCGCGAGCCGGTCGAGCCAGCGATCGAGCGACGCGGCGCAGGCGGCGTCGCCCGCCGCGGCCGCGGCGACCAGCGTCGCGGCGTCGATCGACGCCCCGGCGACCCGGGCGTGGTCGGCCGCGAGCCCCGGCCCCGACAGCCAGGTCTCGAGGCAGCCGTGCCGTCCGCACCAGCAGGCCGGGCCGGGGCGCTCGTCGTCGCGCGGCGCCGGCAGCGGGACGTGGCCCCATTCGCCGGCGATGCCGTGGGCGCCGGCGAGCGCCCGGCCGCCGATCGCGATGCCGGCGCCGGTGCCGGTGCCCAGGATCGCGGCGAACACCAGCCCGCGTCCGGCGGCCGCGCCGTCGACCGCCTCGGACACCGCGAGGCAGTTCGCGTCGTTCGCGATGCGGACCTCGCGCCCGAGCGCGCGTTGCAGGTCCTCGCGCAGCGGACGGCCGTTCAGCCAGGTCGAGTTCGCGTTCTTCACGCGTCCGGTCGCCGCCGAGAGCGTGCCGGGGATGCCGTCGCCGACGGTGCAGCGCTCGCCGAGCTCGCGCTCGGCCTCGCGCACCAGCGCCGCAACCGCGTCGACCGTCGCCGCGTAGTCGTCGCGCGGCGTCGGCACCCGCCGCCGCAGCCGGGGCGCCGGCTCGCCGGGCACGAGGACCGCGACCTCGGTCTTCGTGCCGCCGAGGTCGATGCCGAGCCGCGGCGCGGCCGGGTATGCGGATTGCGAGCGTGACGACATCGGGCGCATGATGCCCGATCCGGGAGCGGCGCCCGTCGTGCCGCCGGACGCGCGCGGGCAGGGCGATGGGCACGATCGAGGGCATCCGCAAGCACGGCTTCCGCAAGTGGTACGAGCGGCAGCTGGTCGAGAGCCACGTGTACCTCGTCACGATGGTCCTCGCGCTCGTCATGACGGCGAGCGGCTGGGAGCTGCTGACGCTGCGCGAGTCGTTCGGCGAGCTGCTCTGGAACGGTGCGCTGGTCGCCGCCGGCGCCGGGCTCGCCGTGTACTCGTGGCGCGCCTACGCCCGCACGATGATCCGCGCCGAGCGGGTCGGCAGCCAGGCCTCGTGCGCCGCGTGCCGCCGCTACGGCTTCCGCGCGCTGCCGGTCTCGGACGCCGCCTCGGCGCCGCACCGGCTCGTCGCCGCGTGCCGCGGCTGCGGCCACCGCTGGACGATCGACACCGACGGATGAGTCGGACCCCGTCGTCTCGCGCGCCCGAACCAGAAGGAAGCCTTGCCATCCGGGGGCGTTGCAGCTTATAAGCTGCCTTCCGAGCGCGTCCGCCCAGAGGCGCGCCGGCTCGACCGAGGTGGACGGAGGCAGATGACAGCGAGCGCAACCGACGCACTGCTCAGCGTGCGTGGCGTGACCGTGAAGTTCGGAGGGATCGTCGCCCTCGACTCGGTCGGCTTCGACGTGCCGCGCGGCACGGTGTTCGGCCTGATCGGGCCGAACGGAGCCGGCAAGACGACGCTCTTCAACTGCCTGAGCCGGCTGTACCAGTATCAGCAGGGCGACGTGCTGTTCGAGGGCCGTTCGATCACGAACACCCCGACCCACGACATCGCGCAGCTCGGCATCGGCCGCACCTTCCAGAACCTCGCGATGTTCGACACGATGTCCGTCGAGCGCAACGTGATGGTCGGCGCGCACTGCCGCTCGAGATCGGGCTTCTTCTCCAGCGCCGTCCGCCTGCCTTGGGTCCGCGACGAGGAGTCGCGGCTGCGCGACCGCGCCGCGAAGATCCTCGACTACATGCAGCTCACGCCGTACCGCGACCGGCCGGTGTCGGACCTGCCCTTCGGCATCAAGAAGCGCGTCGAGCTCGGGCGGGCCCTCGCCGCCGAGCCGAAGCTGCTGCTGCTCGACGAGCCGGCCGCCGGCCTGAACCACGAGGAGCTCTCGGGGCTCGGCGACCTGATCCTCGACATCCGCGACCGGCTCGGCATCACGGTGCTGCTGGTCGAGCACCACATGAGCCTGGTGATGGCGGTGTCGGACCGCATCGTCGCGCTGAACTTCGGCCGCAAGATCGCCGAGGGCACCCCCGCCGAGATCCAGAGCCATCCCGACGTGATCGCCGCCTACCTCGGGGCCCCCGCCGATGCCCAAGCTGCTTGAAGTCAAGAACCTGAGCGCGCACTACGGCGCGACCCAGGCCCTGTTCGACGTCGGCTTCTCGCTCGAGCAGGGCGAGATCACGACGATCCTGGGCGCCAACGGCGCCGGCAAGACGACCACGCTGCGCGCGATCTGCCAGACGGTGCGCACCGGCGGCAGCATCCTCTTCGAGGGCGAGCAGCTGGTGGGCCGCTCGACCGACTGGGTCGTGCGCCGCGGGATCGCGCACGTGCCCGACGGCCGCGGCACCTTCACCGCGCTGAGCGTCGAGGAGAACCTGCGGCTCGGCGCGTACACCCGGCGCGACAAGGCGGGCGTGGCCGAGGACATCGAGAAGGCCTACGCGCGCTTCCCGCGGCTCAAGGAGCGGCGCGCGCAGCAGGCCGGCACGCTGTCGGGCGGCGAGCAGCAGATGCTCGCGATCAGCCGCGCGCTGATGCTGCGCCCGAAGCTGCTGCTGCTCGACGAGCCGTCGTTCGGCCTCGCGCCGCTGATCGTCAAGGAGATCTTCGCGATCATGCGGCAGATCAACAAGGAGGACCGGGTGAGCATGCTGCTGGTCGAGCAGAACGCCTCGCTGGCGCTCGACCTCGCGCACCACGCGTACCTGCTCGAGACCGGCCGCGTCGAGATCTCCGGCCCGAGCCGGCAGATCCGCGACGACGAGACGATCCGCCGCTCGTACCTCGGCTACTGACCACGGAAACCGCGATGGAAGCCTTCCTGCACCAGATCTTCGCCGGCATCGCCAACGGCGGCATCTACGCGTCGGTCGCGCTCGCGCTGGTGATGATCTACCAGTCGACGCACCACATCAATTTCGCCCAAGGCGAGATGGCGACGTTCAGCACCTTCATCGCCTGGGCGCTGATGAACGCCGGCTGGCCGTACTGGGCGGCGTTCTTCACGACGATCGCGATCTCGTTCGCCGGCGGCGTGGCGGTTCAGCGGCTGATCCTCAAGCCGGTCGAGAAGGCGCCGGTGCTGACCAACGTCATCGTGTTCATCGGGCTGCTGGTGATCTTCAACTCGGTCGCGGGCATGCTGTTCGAGCACACGATCAAGCAGTTCGCGACGCCGTTCACGAAGGAGACCTTCATCAGCGCGCCGTACTTCTCGGCGCACGAGTTCGGCACGATCCTCGTGATGCTGTGCGTGCTGCTCGCGCTGTACGCGTTCTTCCGCTTCACGCCCGCCGGGCTGGCGATGCGCGCGGCCGCGCAGAACCCGGACTCGGCGCGGCTGGTCGGCATCCGGGTGTCCTGGATGCTCGCGATCGGCTGGGGCCTGGCCGCGGCGATCGGCGCCGTGGCCGGCATGCTGATCGCGCCGATCGTGTTCCTCGACCCGAACATGATGTCCGGCATCCTGCTCTACGGCTTCGCCGCGGCGCTGCTCGGCGGCATCGACAACGCCTGGGGCGCGGTCATCGGCGGCTTCATCGTCGGCGTTCTGGAGAACGTGCTCGGCGCCTACGTGATCGGCACCGAGCTCAAGCTCACGGTCGCGCTGGTGCTGATCGTCGGCGTGCTGACGGTCAAGCCGAACGGCCTGTTCGGGAAGGTGGTGGTGACCCGCGTATGAACACGAACACGACCGATCGCGGCCGGCTCAAGACCGCCGGCATCGCGCTGCTGCTCGCGGGCATGATCGTGCTGCCGTTCATGGTGAAGAACTTCACCGTGTTCCAGCTGAACATGGTGATCGTCTACGCGATCGCGATCCTCGGCCTCAACATGCTGACCGGCTGGAACGGCCAGATCTCGCTCGGCCACGGCGCGTTCTTCGCCATCGGGGCCTACACCACCGGCATCCTGATGTCGCACGCCGGCATGCCCTGGTGGGTCACGCTGCCGGTGGCGGCGGTGGTGTGCTTCGTCTTCGGCGCGCTGATGGGCTTCCCGGCGCTGCGCCTGGCGGGCCACTTCCTCGCGCTCGCCACCTTCGCGCTCGCGGTCGCGGTGCCGCAGCTGCTGAAGAACAAGGCGGTCGAGGGCTGGACCGGCGGCGTGATGGGCCTGGTGCTGTCCAAGCCCGAGCCGCCGTTCTCGATGACGGTGTTCGGGCAGTCGCTGTCGCCCGAGCGCTGGCTGTACCTGGTCTCGCTCGCCGTCGCGGCGCTGATGTTCCTGCTGGCCTGGAACATCCTGCGCGGCCGCGTCGGCCGCGCGATGATCGCGATCCGCGACCATCCGATCGCGGCCACCGCGATGGGCGTGAACCTGCCGCGGTTCAAGACGCTGACCTTCGGCGTGTCGGCGGCCTACACCGGCGTGGCCGGCGCGCTCAGCGCCGTGGTGGTCGCGTTCGTGTCGCCCGACAGCTTCAACTTCTTCCTGTCGATCTCACTGCTGGTGGGCGTGGTGATCGGGGGGCTCGCCTCGATCCCGGGCGCGATCTTCGGCGCGGCGTTCATCCAGTTCATCCCCAACGTGGCCGACCAGATCTCGAAGTCGGCGCCGTGGGCGATCTACGGAATCTTCCTGATCGTGTTCATGTACCTGATGCCCACCGGCGTCATGGGCATGCTCAGGCTGATCGGGGCGAAGATGCGACGGCCCCGGGCCGCCGCGACCGGCGTGCGGCCGGTGGTGTCCGCGATGGACGCCCAGGCCGTGCCCACAACGAGGAGATGAGACCCATGACCTTCAAGAGATTCGGCCTGAGCCTGGCGGTCGCCGCCGCGGCGATGCTCGCCGCCGTTCCCGCGGTCGCGCAGAAGCGCTACGACACCGGCGCGAACGACAAGGAAATCAAGATCGGCAACATCAGCCCGTACTCGGGGCCGGCCTCGGCGTACAGCGCGATCGCCAAGGCGATCGACGCGTACTTCAAGAAGGTCAACGCCGAGGGCGGCATCAACGGCCGGCAGATCCGCTTCGTCTCGGTCGACGACGGCTACAACCCGGCGCGCACCGTCGAGCAGGCGCGGCGGCTGGTCGAGCAGGAGGAGGTCCTGCTGATGTTCCAGACGCTCGGCACGCCGCCGAACACCGCGATCCACAAGTACATGAACCAGCGCAAGGTGCCGCACCTGTTCCTCGCGACCGGTGCGACGCTGTGGGGCGATCCCAAGGGCTTCCCGTGGACGATGGGCTGGCAGCCGAGCTACCAGTCCGAGGGCAAGATCTACGGCCAGCACATCCTCGAGACGAAGCCGAACGCGAAGATCGCGATCCTGATGCAGAACGACGACTACGGTCGCGACTACCTGAAGGGATTCGAGGAGGGGCTGGGCGACAAGGCGAAGACGATGATCATCGCCCGCCAGACCTACGAGGTCACCGATCCGACGATCGACAGCCAGATGGTGTCGCTCAAGGCCTCGGGCGCCGACACCTTCTTCAACATCACCACGCCCAAGTTCGCGGCGCAGGCGATCAAGAAGGCGGCCGAGATCGGCTGGAAGCCGACCCACTACCTGAACAACGTGTCGAACTCGGCGGGCGCGGTGATGGTGCCGGCCGGCGCGGACGCCGGCCTCGGGATCATCTCGGCGTTCTACCTGCGCGACCCGACCGACCCGACCGTGCAGTCGTCGGCCGAGTACAAGGAGTGGCTGGCGTTCATGCAGAAGTGGCATCCGCAGGGCGACCTGAAGGACGTGCTGAACGTCTACGGCTACACCGCCGCCCAGACGATGGTCGAGACGCTGAAGAAGGCGGGCGACAACCTGACGCGCGAGAACGTGATGCGCCAGGCCGCCAACCTCGACCTGACGCTGCCGATGCTGCTGCCCGGCGTCAACATCAAGACCGCCCCGGACGACTTCTTCCCGATCGAGCGGATGCAGCTCGGGCGCTGGGAC
>DASPJX010000276.1:0-6309 GCA_035628395.1 Burkholderiaceae bacterium
CCGATGAACGAGTAGCGGCCGAAGCGCTCGCCGCCGACGACCGACTCGAGCAGGAAGCTGTTGCCGCGGCGCTCGCGGTCGATCAGCTTCACGTACAGCGACAGCGGCGTGTCGAGGTCGGCCAGGCACTCGGCCAGCAGCGGGATCCGGTTGTAGCCCTGCGCGGCGAGCGCGCGGAATTCGATCTCGGTCATGCATCCCCCGTGGGGCGTGCCGCGCGCGGCGCGCGGCGGGTGGTTCGGTGCGACGACGTGGACGGGCCGCGCGCGGCGGACCCGGGCGGGCGGCCTAACGAAGCCCGCGCCACCACAGCCAGGACCGCCAGGTCCTGATGTCGACGAAGTCGCGTACCGGATGCATGGATGGAGGTCTGCGGATGCGCGCCCGGCGCGGCGCCTAGGCGATCGGGTCGATCAGCCGGGCCGCCTCGAGCAGCGAGCCGACTATACCATCGACGTCCAGCGCGCCGACGTCGCCACCCTCGTTGTAGCCGTAGGGCACGGCGAGCACCGCCATGCCCGCGGCGCGCGCGGCGAGCGCGTCGTTGAGCGAGTCGCCGATCGCCACCGTCTCGTCGGGCCGCGCGCCGAGCGACGCCGCGGCGTGCAGCAGCGGCAGCGGATCGGGCTTGCGGCGCGGCAGCGCGTCGCCGCCGATCACCAGCGCGAAGGCCTCGCGCAGCCCGCAGCGCTCGAGCAGCGGATCGGCGAAGGCCTGCGGCTTGTTGGTCACGCACGCGAGCCGCAGCCCGCGCGCGCGCATCTCGGCGAGACCCTCGCGGACGCCGTCGTAGACGCGCGCGCTGCGCCCGTTCGCCTCGGCGTAGCGCACGAGGAACGCGGCGTGGCCGCGCGCGTGCAGCGCGTCGTCGACGCGCGCGTCGAGACCGCCGCCGAGCGCGCGGTGCACGAGCACCTCGGCGCCCTTGCCGACGTAGCGCGCGACCTGCGCCTCGGGGATCGGCTCGCGGCCGAGGTCGGCGAGCATCCCGTTCACGCCGGCGGCGAGGTCGGCGACCGTGTCGAGCAGCGTGCCGTCGAGGTCGATCAGCACGGCGCGCGCGCGCAGCCGCGCGGCGGGCGCGCTCATCCGCGCGCCGCCGCCTCGCGCAGCCGGGTCACGACGCCGCGGTAGCCGCCGTCGGGGTCGGGCGAGCCGAACACCGCCGAGCCGGCGACGAAGGTGTCGGCGCCGGCCGCCGCGATCGCGCCGATGTTCTCGACCTTGACGCCGCCGTCGATCTGCAGCCAGATCGGGCGTCCGCCGGCGGCGACGTGCGCGTCGATCCTGCGACGCACCTCGCGCAGCTTGGGCAGCGCCGAGTCGATGAAGCCCTGGCCGCCGAAGCCCGGATTGACCGACATCAGCAGCACCATGTCGAGCCGGTCCATCACGTGGTCGAGCCACGACGGCGGCGTGGCGGGGTTCAGCACCAGCCCGGCGCGGCAGCCGGCGTCGCGGATCGCCTGCAGCGTCCGGTCGACGTGGCGCGAGGCCTCGGGATGGAAGGTGATCAGGTCGGCGCCCGCCTTCGCGAACTCCAGCGCGAGCGCGTCGACCGGCTCGACCATCAGGTGGACGTCGATCGGGATGGACACGTGCGGACGGATCGCCCGGCACACCATCGGGCCGATGGTGAGGTTGGGCACGTAGTGGTTGTCCATCACGTCGACGTGCACGAGGTCGGCGCCGGCCGCCTCGAGCGCGCGCACCTCCTCGCCCAGGCGGGCGAAGTCGGCCGACAGGATGCTCGGTGCGATCCTCAGGGTCTTGTCCATCTCGGAGGGGTAACTTTGGCTAGACTCGGATTGTAAAGGGGAGCACCGTGGCCACCGCCAAGAAGCAGGAAGTCCGCATCGCGGCGCAGAGCCGCTATCTGCCGGAGCAGTCGAACCCCGACCAGGGGGTCTACGCGTTCGCGTACACGGTGTCGATCACGAACGCGGGCGAGGTCCCGATGCAGCTGATCAGCCGGCACTGGATCATCGAGGACGCGAACGGCCGCACGAAGGAGGTCAAGGGCCTGGGCGTGGTCGGCCACCAGCCGCTGCTGCGCCCGGGCCAGACCTTCGAGTACACCAGCGGCAGCCAGATCGAGACGCCGTCGGGCACGATGCGGGGCAGCTACTTCTTCGTCGCCGAGGACGGCACGCGGCTCGACGCGCCGATCGCCGCGTTCGAGCTCTCGATGCCGCGCACGCTGCACTGAGCCGCGTCGCCGCGTCGTCGGTCCGCGCTGCTTCTTCGGTCCGCGCTACTTCTTCGGTCCGCGCATCGTCCACCAGACGATCAGCAGCACCAGGCCGAGCGCGACGGTCGCCTCGAGATAGATCACCCACATGAATCGGTCCCTTCAGGTGGCCGCGATTATCGCGCTCGCGGCGGTGCTCGCGGCGTGCGCGACGCGTCCGGGGCCCGAACCGGGGCACGAGCCGCGGCCCGCCGCCCCGTCGCCCGCCCCGGCGGCGCCGGTCGAGCCGGCCTCGCTGCCGGGCTGGGCCGCGGATCCGCTCGACGGGCTGGCCGCGGCGATCGCCCGGCAGTGCGCGCTGCGCGCGCCGCCCGCGCCGTGGCCGGCGCTGTGCGCGGAGTTCGCCGCGCTCGACGACGGCGGCGCGCCCGCCGCCTCCGGCGCGGCGAGGCCGACGCTGCGCGACTGGCTCGCGGCGCGCTTCGCCGCCTGGCCGCTGCAGGACGCCCGCGGCGGCGTCGAGGGCCTGATCACCGGCTACTACGAGCCGCTGCTGACCGGCAGCCGCCGCCGCGAGTCGCCCGCGCAGGTGCCGCTGTACGGGCGCCCGCCCGACCTGCTGACGATCGACCTCGCCGGCGTCGAGCCGAAGCTCTCCGGGCTGCGGCTGCGCGGCCGCCTGCAGGGCCAGCGCGTCGTGCCGTACCACAGCCGCGCCGACATCGAGACCGCCTCGCCGCTGGCGGGACACGAGCTGATCTGGGTCGACGACCCGGTCGACGCGTTCTTCCTCGAGATCCAGGGCTCGGGACGGGTGCGGCTGCGCGACGGCACGACGGTGCGGGTGGGCTACGCCGACCAGAACGGCCATCCGTACCGGGCGATCGGGCGCACGCTGATCGAGCGCGGCGCGCTGCGCGCCGAGGAGGTGACCGCGCCCGCGATCCGGCGCTGGCTGCGCGAGAACCCGCAGCAGGCGCCCGAGGTGATGCGCGGCAACCCGAGCCAGGTGTTCTTCCGCGAGCTGCCGGCGCCGCCGCCGCCCGCGCCGGGCGAGCCCGAGGCCGGACCGCCGGGCTCGCTCGGCGTGCCGCTCACCGCGGCGCGCTCGCTCGCGGTCGACCGCTCGGTGGTGCCGCTGGGCAGCCTCGTGTGGCTCGACACCGCCGACCCGATCGACGGCCGGCCACTGCGGCGCGCGATGGCCGCGCAGGACACCGGCGGCGCGATCGCCGGCGCGATCCGGGCCGACTTCTTCTGGGGCTTCGGCGAGCGCGCCGAGCGCGCCGCCGGCCTGATGCGCTCGCCCGGCCGGCTGTGGGTGCTGTGGCCGCGCGGCGAGGCGCCGCCGGGACGCGCGCTCAGCCGGTGATCGCGCGGCGTCCCGCGTTCATCTCGGCCATCCGCTCGATCGACTCGGCGTCGACCATCAGGTCGCAGAACAGCGTGCGCTCGGCGGCGAGCCCCTCGGCGAGGCCCTGCCCGCCCGCGCTGCGCACGAGCCGCTTGACGTGCGACACCGCGCGCGGCGGCAGCCCGGCGATCTCCGCCGCGAGCGCGAGCGCGCGCGGGCGCACCGGCGCCGGCACGCACTCGTCCACCATGCCGAGCGCGAGCGCCCGCTCCGGCGACCAGGTGCGGCCGAGCAGCAGCGAGCGCATCGCGACCCCGGGCCCGACGAGGCGCGCGAGACGCTGCGTGCCGCCCGCGCCGGGCAGCAGCCCGATGTTCACCTCGGGCAGGCCGATCGGGTAGTCGCCCGCCTCGGCGAGACGCAGGTCGCAGGCGAGCGCGAGCTCGAAGCCCCCGCCCATCGCGACCCCGTCGATCGCGGCCACGAACGGCAGCCGGTGCTCCTCGATGCGGCGCAGACAGCGCAGGTAGAGCGATTCGGGCACCGGCCGGTCGAGCGAGAACGAGAGCCCGCGCGCCGCCATCGCACGGGCGCGCGCCTCGAGCGTGCGCACGTCGTAGTGGCGCACGAACACGCCCGCGCCGGTGCCGGTGACCACGACCGCGCGCAGCGCCGCGTCGGCGTCGATCGCGTCGAGCGCGGCGGCGAGCTCGCGCTCGCTCGTCTCGTCGAGGCAGCCGCCCGCGTCGTTCACCATCACGACGACCGCGATATGCTCGCCCTCCCGCTCCAGCCGGACCCGCTCGCCGTGCATGCGCTGATCTCCCGCCTCAGGGTGCCGCTCGTCGCGGCGCCGATGTTCCTGGTCTCGTCGCCCGCGCTGGTGATCGCCGCGGCCCGCGCCGGCATCGTCGGCGCGTTCCCGACGCTGAACGCGCGCACGCCCGACGAGCTCGACGCGTGGCTCGAGCGGATCGCGCTCGGCTGCGCGGGCGCGCCCGGCGTGCCGGCGGCGAACCTGATTCTGCACCACACCAATCCGCGGCGCGACGCCGACCTCGAGGCGGTGGTGCGCCACCGCGTGCCGCTGGTGATCGCGTCGGTCGGCGCGCCCGACGACGTGATCGGGCCGGTGCACGGCTACGGCGGGCTCGTGCTCGCCGACGTCGCGAGCGTGCGCCACGCGCGGCGCGCCGCCGAGGCGGGCGTGGACGCGCTCGTGCTGCTGACCGCGGGCGCGGGGGGCAACACCGGGCGGCTGAACCCGTTCGCGTTCGTCGCCGAGGTGCGCCGCTTCTTCGACGGTCCGATCGCGGTCGCGGGCGCGATCACCGAGGGGCGGCAGCTGCACGCGCTGCAGGTCGCCGGCGCCGACCTCGGCTACGTCGGCACGCCCTTCCTCGCGACGACCGAGAGCCTCGCCGACGACGCGTACCGCGCCGGGGTGGTCGCCGCGGGCGCGGACGACATCGTGACCACCGACGCGGTCTCGGGCATCCCCGCCAACTTCATCCGCGCGAACCTGCTCGCGCAGGGCCTGATCGACGAGCGCGACCGTCCGCTGCAGCGCGCGACGCTGCAGGTGGGCGGATGGAAGCAGGCGTGGAGCGCCGGCCACGGGGTGGGCGGCGTGGCCGACGTGCGCCCGGTGGCCGAGCGCGTCGAGGCGTTCGCCGCGCAGTACGCGGCGAGCCGGGCGGCGGCGCGCTGAGCGCGCGCGCAGGAGGCCCGCACCCGCCTCGTCGCCCCCCGGCGCCGTGGCGCAGGGCACCTCGGCCGGTCGCTCCGGTCCGGGGCGGGGTCGCCGCGCACGCCCGGGCTCAGGCGAGCCCGGCCGACAGGGCCGCGATGCGCCGGCGCAGCCATCGCATCGTCGCGTCGCGGTGGCTGCGCTCGTGCCAGACCAGCGCGACCGTCACCGGCGGGAGCTCGAGCGGCACGGGCCGCACGACGAAGCGGCGACGGTCCTGCAGCTCGGGCAGGACGTCCGGCGGAACGGTGGCGATCAGGTCGGTGATCGCGACGATCCCCGGGACGTCGCCCGGGTGGTACACCGACATCGCGATCCGGCGCGACAGTCCCCGGCCGGCGAGCGCCGCGTCGACGCGGCTGCGCGGATCGACGCTCGTCGAGACGACCAGGTGCGCGGCGGCCGCGTAGGCCGCGTCGTCGAGCGGGCGACTCGCCAGCGGATGGCCGCTCCGCATCACGCAGGCGAACGCGACCTCGCCCAGCGGCTCGACGTGCAGCGCCGGCGACGCGGCCGGGAAGACGGTCACGGCCAGGTCGATCGACGCGCGCTCGAGCCGCTCGGGGGCGTCGGACGCATCGGGCATCACGTACAGGTCGATGCCGGGGGCCTCGACGTCGAGCACGCGCCGCAGCGGCACGCACACCTGAGCGACGACCGGGACGGCCGCCATCAGCCGCACGGCGCGACGCAGGCTCCGGAGATCGGCCGTGGCGGGCCGCGCGGCGCCGCGGATGACCTCCATCGGCTCGTGGGTCCGCTCGAACAGCTCGACGGCGCGGGGGGTCGGACGGACGCCGCGGCCGGCACGCACGAAAAGCGGATCGCCGTGCACCGCGCGCAGCCGGGCCAGCGCGTGCGAGATCGCGGGCTGCGTGGTGGCGAGCCGATCCGCCGCACGGGTCAGCGATCGCTCGGCCATGACGACGTCGAACACGGACAGCAGGTTCAGGTCGACGTCCCGCATGGTCTGCCTCCCGACGCGCACGAGCCCGATCCGGATCCCGCTGGGCA
>DASPJX010000277.1:0-2086 GCA_035628395.1 Burkholderiaceae bacterium
TCGATCGAGCCCGTCCTGATCGGCCACCCGATTCGACCTCGTCCGCCCGACTCCGCCGCCCTGCCCCACCGGCCGCCGTCCGCTCGCGATGGACCGACTTGGAACGCACGCGACGCCGCTTCGGCTGCGCGCGAACCCGAGCCGTCCCGACGGCTCGTGCCGCGGTCTCCCGGGCGTCGCATGGAGCGGTTCACGCCGGCGCCGGAGCGCCGTCTCTGAGCCGCAACCTGACCGGCATCCGGCTCGGCATCATCGTGAACGCGCAGACTTCGTCGATCGCCGATTCGTCGCACGCGAGCTCGATCTCGAAGTTCCGGAGCAGCATCGACAGGACGAGTCGCATCTCCACCGAGGCGAGGTGTCGGCCCGGGCACACGCGCGGCCCCGCGCCGAACTGGTTGTGGGCCCGCGGTTCGTGCGCGCCGACCGCCCGCGCCGCCGGGTCGGTCCATCGTTCGGGGCGGTAGGCCTCGGGGCGGTCGAAATGGAGCGGATTCATCGCCTGCGGCCGCATCAGGAAGAACAGACGCGTTCCGGCCGGCACCTCCAGATCGCCGATCCGCTCGTCCGCGATCGATTCGGCGACCATCATCGGGACCACCGGGCGCAACCGGGTCGCCTCGTTCGCCAGCGCCTCGAACGCGTCGAGCCCTCGCACCGCCTCGAGCGTCGCCGCGACGGGGCGGTCCCCGAACCCGGCGCGGGCCTCCTCGTGCAGCCGATCCTGTCGGGCCCGGTCCGCGGCCAGGAACGGCAGCGTCCAGGCGAGCGAATGCGCCGTCGTGTCTTCGCCGGCGAGAAGCAGGGTCAGCACGTTGGCGTGAACCATCGCCCGGGTGAACTCGGAGCCCGGCGCGTCGCACGCGTCGAGCATCGCCTCCAGCACGTTGCGGGGCGCCTCGTGCGACGCACGGGGTCGATCGACGCGACGCGCCCGGGCTCGCTCGATGACCGCATCGACGTAGGCCCGCACCTCGACGACGTCGTGGTCGAGCCTGCGGTCCGCAGCCGTCCTGAACCAGTGCCAGATCGGCCACGGCAGCATGACGCGCTTCATCAGCATCGGAAAGATCGACGCGAGGTGCCGCTGGATGCGGTCGCCGTCGCGCTCGATCGTGTTCGGATCCTCGCCGAACGCGAGCGCGCTGGTCACGTCGACCGTGTAGCGCATCAGCTCGTCGCTCATCTCCAGCGTCTCGCCGCGCTGCGCGGCTCGGTGCCACCGCGCGTGAAGCCGGGTCGTCACCGCGTGGAGGGTCGGGAAGAAGCCTCGGAAATGGCTCGCGTTCAGCGCCTGCATGATCAGGCGCCGCTGGGTCGCCCATTCGTCGCCCTCGACCGCGAACAGGCCCGCGAAGCCCAGCTCGCGCGACACGGGCAGGATCCGGGCGCCGCGCGTCCATCGGTGCGGCCGCTCCCGCATCACGTGGTGGAACGACTCCACGTCGTCGAGCACGACGGCCGTCACCGACCCGAGCTGCAGCCGGTAGGGCATGCCCAGCTGACGGCCCCATTGCTCGAACTGCTCGTGCGCCTGCAGCGGCCTGACGAGTGCCGCGTGTCCGAGCACCGGCAACCGACCCCGCGGTGCTGGAAGATCGCGCAGGTGCCGGAGGGCGGGTCGGATCTCCGAGGACGTCGCGGTCGCCATGGGCTCTCCCTTGTGGATCGGGCGATTGTCGATCCCGACGTCCTGCCGCGCCGATCGCGGGCGTCGTCAATGTTGACGGTTCGGCGAACGCGCCCGCGACCACGACGGGTGCGTCCGCTTCGGCCGGGCCACGGCCACGGCGGACCCGGCCGGACGCGGCTCGACGGCGCATCCGACCCGTCGCGGCGGGACACGCGGTCCCGAAGCCCGCTTCGTCCGAAGGTTCGCGTTCGAGACCGTCCGTCGCACGGTCCCCTTCGCACTCGTGAAGGAAGCGCGGAGGAATGACCGTCGCGCCGAGCTGCCCGCCGCACCGGCGAGCGGTGAAGCCGGAGAGCCTCGCCGCCGCGACCGGAGCGAGGCCTCCGGCGCATGACGACCGCAGCGACGGGCTCGGCCGGATCGCGGCGTTCGGGCGGGCGGAGCCACGGCCGA
>DASPJX010000278.1:0-2710 GCA_035628395.1 Burkholderiaceae bacterium
GCGACCTTCGGTGCCGCGACCTTCGGTGCCGTGACCTCGGTTGCCGCGACGCCACGTGCCGCGACCTCGGGTGCCGCCGTGTCGGCCCCCGCGGCGCGGGACGAGGCGCCGGGCGGGCCGGCGTCGCGGACGGACCCGGTACGTGCCTCGGGCGACCGGGCGCCGACGCCGAGGCCCGCGGCGGCCATCCGCCGCGCGCTCGCCGGCCCGATGCCGCGCACCCGCTGCTCGAGGTCGGCGAGGTCGCGGAACGGGCCGCGCCGGCGCTCCTCGACGATGCGCCGCGCGGTCGACGGACCGATGCCGGGGACGGTCCGCAGCGCCTCGGCACCGGCTACGTTGGCGTCGACCCGCGGCGCGGCGAGGGCCGCCGCGGGCAGCGACAGGAGGAGCGCGGCGCAGGCCGCGAGGGGGACGGATCGCATGGGGAGCTCCGGGACCGGACGCCCCAGTCTCGCGCGCCGGGCGCCGGCGCGCATCGGCCGGAGGGCATCGGCCGGACGGCCGATCCTCAGGCCTCGAGCTCCTCGGTGCGCCGCGGCGGGTAGCTGTCCCAGTGGTTGCAGCCCGGGCACTGCCAGTAGAACCGGCGCGCCTTGAAGCCGCAGTGGCCGCAGACGAATCGGGCGAGCCGCTCGGCCTGCCGCTTGATCAGCGCGGCCGTGAGCGCGGCGTCGGTCGCGCCGTCGGCGCCCTCCCCCGCGCGCTGCAGCTCGAGCAGCTGCTGCAGACCGAGCAGCGACGGCGCCTGCCCGAGCGCCTCGCGCAGCCACGCGATCGCCGCCTCCGGCCCGTCGCGCTCGGCGCGTCCGCGGGCGATCGCGCGCAGCGTGTCGACCGACGGATGCTCGTGCAGCACCTGCTCGAGCCTGACCAGTCCCTCGTCGAGCCGGCCGATCCGCTCGTGCGCCTGCAGCCAGCGCTCGCCGGCGAGCGCGAGGTGCGCGGGGCTCGTGCGGACGAGCTCGCTCCAGGCCTCGATCGCGGCCTCGGGCTCGTCGGCGGCCAGCGCCGCCTCGCCCCGCACGAGCCACGGCCGGGGATGCGCGGCGCCGGTCTCGAAGGCCCGGTCGAGCTCGCGGCGCGCCTGCTCGCGGCGCTCGGCGGCGTCGCCCGCGGTGCCGGCGAGCGCCTGCTGGGCGAGCTCGCAGCGGAAGTGGGTGATCAGCGGGTCGAGGTCGCCGCCGCCGTCGCGCTGCAGCCGGCGCGCGAGCTCGATCGCCCGCGGCCAGTCGCGGACCATCTGCGCGATGTCGAGCCGGTGGCGCAGCGCCGCCGCCGCGTAGCCGCTGCCCTCGAGCTTGACGAAGGCGTCCTCGGCGCGGTCGAGCAGGCCCGCCCGCAGGAAGTCCTGCCCCAGCTCGAAGAGCGCGTGCTCGCGCTGCGCCGGCTGCAGGTCGGAGCGGGCGAGCAGGCTCTGGTGGACGCGGATCGCGCGGTCGGTCTCGCCGCGCCGCCGGAACAGGTTGCCGAGCGCGAAGTGCAGCTCGACGGTCTCGGGATCGAGCTTCACGACGTCGACGAACGCGTCGATCGCCTTGTCGGGCTGCTCGTTCAGCAGGAAGTTGAGTCCCTTGAAGTACGCGTCCGGCAGCCGCGACGACGCGCGGATCAGGTGCCTCGCGTCGATCCGGGCGGCGGCCCATCCCAGCCCGAAGAACAGCGGGATGACGCCCAGCCACCAGAGCTCGAACTCCATGCCGGAGCGGGCCTCAGATCCCGCGCACGCCGCTCTCGCGACGGACGGGCGGGCACGGATCGGGCGCGACCGCGACGGCGGCGACCGCGTCGACCGGCGGCCGGCTCGCGAGCTCGCGACGCAGCCGGGACAGCTCGCGACGCTGGCGCAGCACCAGCGGCATCGCGGCGAGCGCGCCGAGCACGGTGCCGGCGGCGAAGAACGCGAGCAGCAGCAGCACCAGCGGCGCGCGCCACTCGAACTCGGGAATGCCGAAGAAGCGCAGCGTCGCGGTGTCGGTGTTCGACAGCGCGAACCCCATCATCACGAGGAACAGGACCAGCCGGACCAGCCAGCTCAGCGCCCGCATCGCCGCGGCTCCGTGCGCGCGGCGCGGGTCAGTGGGTGCCGTCGGCGCGGCCGCGCACGTCGACGCGCTCGCGCAGGTCCTTGCCGGGCTTGAAGTGCGGGACGCGCTTCTCGGGCACCTGGACGCGCTCGCCCGACTTCGGGTTGCGGCCGATGCGCGGGGGGCGGTGCGACAGCGCGAAGCTGCCGAAGCCGCGGATCTCGATCCGGTGGCCCTCGGCCAGCGTGCGGGCCATCGCGTCGAGGATGGTCTTGACCGCGAACTCCGCGTCTTTGGCCACCAGCTGCGGGTAGCGCTCGGCCAGCCGCGCGATGAGCTCCGACTTGGTCATCGTCCCGGGGGACTGCTGATCGTCGAGGTCGAGCATCGTGGGGGGCCTGTGCGGGTCGGGGAATGGCCGAAGCATACCGTCGCCGGACGGCGACATCACGATCGGACCCCGGCGCGGTCCGGGCCATCGGCCCGGCACCGCCCGGCGTCGCCGCGGGCCCGGTCGCTCGCGACCGCGCCCGCGGTGTCCGGCGCCGACCGTCCCGAAGGACGGCCGATGCCGGAGGCGGGACTCACTTGTCGTCGCCGCCCGACAGCTTCGCCCGCAGCAGCGCACCGAGGTTCGTGGCGCCCGCGCTTGCCGCGGCCTGCTCGCTGCGGATCGCCTTCAT
>DASPJX010000279.1:0-15254 GCA_035628395.1 Burkholderiaceae bacterium
ACGAAGGCATCTTCGCTGCCGCTGGCCATCGCGATCTCGCCGGCGTCCGCCAGGCGGCGGATCGTCTTCAGGATCTCCTTCTGCTGGGTCTCGACGTCCGACACCCGCACCGGGCCGCGCGACTCGAGGTCCTCGCGCAGCGCCTCGGCCGCGCGCTGCGACATGTTCTTCAGGATCTTGTCGCGGATCTCGGGGGTCGCGCCCTTCAGCGCGATCACCAGCGCGTCGTTCGACACCTCGCGCAGCACCGCCTGCACCGCCCGGTCGTCGAGCTTGAGCAGGTCGTCGAAGGTGAACATCTGGTCCTGGATCGCCTGCGCGAGATCCTCGTCGGTCTCGCGCACCGCCTCGAGCACCTCGGTCTCGAGCGAGGTGCCGAGCCCGTTGATCATCTCGGCGGCGACCTTCGGGCCGCCGAGGGCGGCCTTCTTCAGCTTGTCGGCGCCGGCGAGCACGCGCGACAGCACCTCGTTCAGCTCCTTCAGCGCGTTGGGCTGGATGCCGTCGAGCGTCGCGACCCGCTGCACGACGTCGGCGCGGATCCGGTGCGACAGCCGCGACAGGATCTCGCCCGCGTGGTCGCGCTCGAGGTGCACGAGGATCGACGCGATGATCTGCGGGTGCTCGTTGCGGATCAGCTCGGCGACGGACTCGGAGTCCATCCACTTCAGGCTCTCGATGCCGCTGGTGTCGCTGCCCTGCAGGATCCGGTTGATCAGCAGCCCCGCCTTCTCCTCGCCGAGCGCCTTGCGCAGCACCGCCTTCACGTACTCGTCGGTGTCGGCCACGAGCGAGCCGTTCTGCTCGGCCTCGGCCTGGAACTGCTCGAGCACCTGATCGACCTTCTCGCGCGGCACCGTGCGCAGCCGCGTCATCGTCTCGCCGATCTTCTGGACCTCCTTCGGCGACAGGTGCCGGAACACCTCCGCCGCGGCTTCCTCGCCGAGGGTCATCAGCAGGATCGCGCTGCGTTCGAGTCCTTGATCGTCCATGTCGGTCCGGTCCGGCGAGACGGCGTCAGGAAGGGTTGACCCACTGGCGCACGACGTTCGCGACCGTGGCCGGGTTGTCGCGCGCCATCCGCATCACCTGGTCGTTCGGCGCGGGCAGGGTGCCGATCGGCGGCGGGGGCGGCGGCAGCGACACCGCATCGGCCACCACCGCGCTCGCGCGGGCCGCCGGCGGCGGCACGGCCGCCTTCTTCAGCGCGGGGCGGATCACCCCGAAGATCGCGAGCAGGCCGAGCAGCACCAGGCCGATCTGCGCGCCCGCGCCCTTGGCGAGCGCGATCAGGTCGCGATCCTTCCACAGCGGCACCGGCTCGGGCTTCGGAGCCTCCTCCGGCGCGCTGAACGGCGCGTTGACGACGTTGAGCGCGTCGCCGCGGTCCTTGCTGAAGCCGATCGCCTCGCGCACCAGCGACTGGATCTGCTCGACCTCCTTCGCGTCGAGCGGCTGCAGCGTCCCCTTGCCCTCGTCGTCGACGACGCGGCGGTGGTTGACGACGACCGCCGCGGTCAGCCGCTTCAGGTTGCCGGTGGCGTTGCGGGTGACCCGCACGGTCTTGTCGACCTCGTAGTTGGTGGTCGCCTCGCGGCGCGTCTCGCGCCCGCCCGCGCCGGCGGCGCCGCCCGCGGCCTGCGGCAGCGTCTGGCCGGGGCCGTTGATCGGCGCGCTGGCCGGCACCGGCGGGGTGTTCGACAGCGCGCCGGGCACGCCCTGGGGGGCGCCGGGCGCGCCGTTCGCCGACTCGTTGACCTGCTGGCTGCGCACCGCGGCCGGCTGGTCGCCCTGGTTCGGGCGGTACTGCTCGGCGGTGGACTCCGACAGCGAGAAGTCGACGTCGGCGGTCACCTGCGCCTTCACGTTGCCGCGGCCCACGATCGGCTCGACGATCTCGACGATCCGCGCGATGTAGCTCTGCTCCATCGCCCGCAGGTACTGCAGCTGGCCGGGGTCGAGGCCCGAGGCCTGCACGCCCTCGCCCTGGCCCGACAGCAGCGCGCCCGACTGGTCGATGATGCTGACCTGCTTGGGCGCGAGCTCGGGCACCGACGAGGCGACCAGGTGGACGATGCCGGCGATCTGCGAGCGCTCGAGCACGCGGCCCGGATGCAGCGCGAGCAGCACCGACGCGGAGGGCTTCTGCTGCTCGCGGAAGAATCCGTTCTGCGCCGGCAGCGCGAGGTGCACGCGCGCGCTCGACACCGCGGCGAGCGCCATGATGGAGCGCGCCAGCTCGCCCTCGAGGCCGCGCTGGTAGTTGAGCCGCTCCTGGAACTGGGTCGTGCCGAACTTCTGGGTCTCGACGAGCTCGAAGCCGACGGTGCCGCCCTTCGGCAGGCCCTGCGACGCGAGCTTGAGCCGGGCGTCGTGGACCTTGTCCGCCGGCACCATGATCACGCCGCCGACGTCGGAGAACGTGTAGGGCACGTTCATCTGCGCGAGCGCGGCCACGACGGCGCCGCCGTCGCGGTCGGACAGGTTGGTGAACAGCACCCGGTAGTCGGGCTGGCGCGCCCACATCACGGCGGTGACGATCACCGCGGCGAGCGCGGCGATGCCGGCGCCGAGCATCAGCTTGCTGCGGGCGGGGAGGGCCGCGAGGGCGGAGCCTGGGGCGGCGGGCATCGGGGCCTGGGCGACGGCGGTCGTGTCCATTCGGGCTCTTCTCAATCGTGGCGACCATTGTCGAACCGGGCGGCGCCGGCTTGAGTCCGATAAGCGGGGGCGCACCCCGGGTTTTCCGGGGGCCGGTCCGGTCGCGCGCGCCTAAAGTCGGGCCGTCCCGATCCGAAGGGGGTGACCCATGGATGTCCGTCTGACGCCCGAACTGCTCTCGACGCTGCAGCGCACGCTGCAGGCCGGCGGCGCCGGCGCGCCCGCGGCCGCGGCCGCCCAGGCCGCGCCGGGCACCTCGTTCGCCGCCGCGCTCGGCGACGCGCTGAAGGGCGTGTCGCAGACGCAGCAGGACGCGAACACGCTGCAGCGCCAGTTCCAGGCGGGCGTGGAGGGCGTGAGCCTCGAGGAGACGATGATCGCGATGCAGAAGGCCCAGATCGGCTTCCAGGCGGCGGTCGCCGTCCGCAACCGCCTCGTCTCGGCCTACAGCGACGTGATGAACATGCAGGTCTGACGCCGCCCGGCCCGCACGGGCCGGCGCCTCAGGCGAGCCGCGGACGCAGCCGGCGTCGGCGGGTCTGCGCGTCGTGGACCCAGACCGCGACCGCCCGGGCGGTCGACGGCTCCAGGCCGGCGAGCTCGCAGCCCGCTCGCCACGCGCCCGAGCCGTCGCGCTCGAGCGTGCGCACGCGCAGCGCGCACGGAATCGGCGCCGAGGCGGGCAGCCCCAGGCGCGCCCCCTCGATCGAGGCCGGCGGCGCCGGGCCGTCGCCCGGCATCCGGAACGACACCCCGAGGACCGACAGGTCGAGGACCTCGACCTCCCGGGACGTGCCGTCGGCGCCGGGAATCCAGAGGCGAGCGAGCCCGTCGGCCGGCGGCGCGACCCGGAACGCGTCGCGCCGCTGCAGCCGGGCGATCGGGCCGGCGAGCGCCGCGCGCATCCGCGGCTGCCGCCCCGAGGCCTCGATCGACGCGAGCTCGAACTGGAGCTTGACGCCGTCGGCCGTCGCGACCGCGGTCGCCCGGCCGGCGCGGGCCAGGCCGCGCAGCGCCGACGCGGCGGCCTCGTCGGGGGTCTCGGGCTCGAGCGCGAGCCGGCCGGTCGCGACGTCGAGCGCGGCGACGCGCGCCCCGACCGCGGTCCCGGCCGCGTGCAGCGACAGCACGGTCGCCTCGGCGTGCAGCCGCGCGAGCAGCCGGTCGCGCTCGGCGGCGTCGACCGCGTGCCGCGCGAGCAGCGCGGCGTCGGTCTCGGGTACGATCGAGGAGGACACCGGGCGGGCCGCGATCAGGCCTCGCCCGGCACCCGCGGCGCCGGCGGCGACGAGAACACCAGGTGCTCGTAGCGCTCCGACCACGGGTAGGCGAGCCGGCGGATCTGCGCCTCGTTCTGCACGATCTGCCGGACGATCCGCAGCTTGGTGCGCTGCTCCTCGCGCGACAGCGCGACGCGCGCCCCGAGGCGGCGCACCTCGTCGATCAGCGCGCCGCACTCCTCCTGCAGCGCGCCGACCCGGTCCCAGTCGCTGTCGCGGGCGGCCGTCAGCATCCGCCGGCTGGTCTCCTCGACGGACAGGTACAGGCCGATCAGGCGGTTGACGTCCGCGCCGGCCGAGGCTCCGGTCATGCGGCGCGGGGCACCGCCTTGGGGGCGCCGTTGGGGTCGATCTCCGCCCACGCGGCCTGGACCTGGCCGATCAGCGAGGCGACCTCCGCGTAGGCCGCGTCGTCGTGCTTCAGGTGCGCGTGCAGCAGGCGGCGCGCGCAGTAGTCGTAGAGCTGGTAGAGCGATTCGCCCATCGGCTGGACGGAACGGTCGACGGCCACCTTCAGGCCCTCGTCGACCAGGCGCAGCGCCTTCGACGAGGCGGCCGCCTTGGCGGCGACGTCGCGCCGGGCGAGCGCGGCGCGCGCCTGCCCGATCGAGGCGGTCGCGGCGGCGAACAGCAGGGCGATCAGCTGGTGGCGGTCGGCCCCCAGGGCGGCGCTCTCGGCGGCGACGCGTCGGTAGGCGTTGGAGGCGAAGGCACTGGTTCCGAACATGGGGGCTCACCGAAAGTGTCGACCGATACTCAGGTTATCGGCGGTCGCGGAGCCGGCTTTAGCGCGCCGGCCCGCTTTTTTCGACGGCCCTCAGCCGATCTTCGGCAGCGCGGCGAGCGCGCTGTTCAGCGCGGCGCTGTTCGCCTGCGCGGCGGCCAGCTGGGCGTCCAGCGACGTGTACTGGCGCAGCAGACGCTTCTCGACGTCGGTGAGCCGGTCCTCGAGCGCCTCCTGGCGGCGCCGGTTCGCCGCGAGCCGGGTCTGCCAGGACTCGGTGGCGGTCGGGACCGCCCCCTCGGTGCCGATCAGGCGGTCGCCGAGCTCGCGGAAGCGCAGCATCAGGCCGCGGTCGGTCGCGCCGACGCCGCCGCCCGCACCGGCGAAGAAGCGCTCGAGCCGGGTCGGATCGGTGGCGGCCGCCTCGAAGGTCGAGGTCTTCAGCGACAGCGAGCCGTCGCGCTGCAGCTCGACGCCGACGTCGGACAGCCGGGCGAGCGAGCCGCCGGTGACCGACTCGCGCACGATCGCGCGCACCTGCGACAGCAGCCCCACCGCCGAGCGGTCCCCCTGAAGGGCACCGGCGGTCTTCGTCGCCTCGTCGTACTTCGTCTGCTCGGCGAGCAGCTTGTTGAGCTCGTTGTACGCGTCGACGAACCTGCGGACCGACTTCTGCAGCCCCTCGGCGTCGACGGTCGTGTCCACGGTCACCGGGGCGGCGGTCGGCTTGCGCAGCACGAGGTCGACGCCGTCGATCGCGTCGACGATCCGGTTGGTCCTCGACGTCAGCTCGACGTCGTCGATCGTGTAGAGCGCGTCCTGCGCGCCCTTCACGAACGTCAGGTTGCGGCCGGCGCCCGCGGCGGCGACCGGGTCGAAGGCGAGCGCCGACAGCCCGGCGGCGTCGGTCGAGGCACCGTCCTCGTCGCCGTCGACCGTCATCCGGAACGCCTCGCTCGCGCCGGTGCCGGTGCCGGTCACGAAGAGCCGCACCTGGTCGCCGTCGCGCACGATCGACGCGCGCACCCCGGCGTTCGCGCCGTTGATCGCGTCGCGCACCTGCGCGAGCGTCGCGCCCGCGGGGATCGCGATCGAGGCCTCGGGACGCGCCGCGTCGGCGGTGAAGCTCGTGGGGCCCGAGGGCTGCGTGCCGAGCTGGATCTTCAGCGTGCCGCCTCCGATCACCGCGTCGACGTTCGCGAAGCGCCCGCTGGTCAGCGTCTGCGCCTGCGCGAGCTGCTGCACCTCGACCACGTTCCGGGCGGCGCGCGCGCCCGGCTTGACCGTCACCTCGACCGACGACGGATCGGTGCTGCTCGCCTTCACCGCGCGCCAGGTCTCGAGGCGCGACAGGTCGGCCGCCGCGTCGCGGAACTTCGCGATCTGGCTCTGGATCTTCCCCCACGCCGAGATCTTGGTGTCGATCTTCGTGGCCTCGACCTTCATCTGCTCGAGCGGCCGGCGCTCGACGCGGAGCAGCGAGGCGACCATGCCCTGGACGTCGATGGCGCTGCTGGCGGTGATCGGTGATGCCATGGTGGGCTCCTAAAGGACGACACCGCCGGGCGGGACGATCGCCCGGCCGGCGGTGGGGGTGGGACGCGCGCGGCGGATCAGCGCTGCAGCAGCGAGAGCACCTGCTGCGGCACTTGGTTGGCCTGCGCGAGCATCGCGGTCCCGGCCTGCTGCAGGATCTGGGCGCGGGTGAGCGCGGCCGTCTCCTTGGCGAAGTCGGCGTCCATGATCCGGCTGCGGGCCGAGGTCTGGTTCTCGGCGGCGACCTGCAGGTTGGCGATCACCGCCTCGAAGCGGTTCTGCACCGCGCCGTAGGTCGCGCGCTGGGTGTTGACGGTGTCGAGCGCGGTGTCGATGTTGTCGATCACCGTGCGGATGTCGGCGTTCGTCGAGGTCGAGATGACCGCCGCCGTGCTGGTCACGGCCGTGATCGAGCCCGCGGTCGCGAGGTTGGCGGTCGTCACCGTGATCCGGTCGTTCGCGTTGGTGCCCGCGCCGATCTGGAACTCGAGCGAGCCGGCGCTGGCGGCGAGGATCGCCTGGCCGTTGAACTTGGTGCTGCCGATGGTGCGCTCGACCTCGGAGGCCAGCTGCCGGAACTCCTCGTTCAGGTTGCTGCGGTCGCTCGTGCCGTTGGTCACGTTCGCCGCCTGGACCGCGAGCTCGCGCATCCGCTGCAGCATGTCGGTCACCTTGCCCAGCGCGCCCTCGGCCACCTGGGCGAGCGAGATGCCGTCGTTGGCGTTGCGGATCGCGACGTTCATGCCGCGCGCCTGGGCGTCCATGCGGGTGGCGATCGCCAGGCCGGCCGCGTCGTCCTTGGCGCTGTTGACCCGCATGCCGGTCGACAGCCGCTGGATCGAGGTGCTCAGCTGGCCCTGCGTCGCGTTCAGGTTGCGCTGGGCGTTCAGCGACGCCAGGTTCGTGTTGATCACTTGGGACATCGGGTTCTCCTGTTGGGGGGAACCACGAACGACGACGCGTCGTGCCGGCTCCCGGTGAGGAGGAACGATGCCCTACGTGCATGGCGGTCGGTGAGCGGAAAAGGACGGACGCGCCGGCGCAGATCGTGCCGCGGCCGTGCCGCTCCCGCCCGCGGCGGGAGCCGTCGGGCGCCCGGGCGGACGGGGCGCGGCACGGCCCCGGAGACGCTCGGCGACGCGGCGCGGACGCCGCGTCGGCCGCCTCGTCAGCCGCGCAGCAGCGAGAGGACGCTCTGCGGAGCGGCATTGGCCTGCGCGAGCATCGCGGTGCCGGCCTGCTGCAGGATCTGGGCGCGGGTGAGCGCGGCCGTCTCCTTGGCGAAGTCGGCGTCCATGATCCGGCTGCGCGCGGCGGCCTGGTTCTCGGCGGCGACCTGCAGGTTGCCGATCACGGCCTCGAAGCGGTTCTGGATCGCGCCGTAGGTCGCGCGCTGGGTGTTGACGGTGTCGAGCGCGGTGTCGATGTTGTTGATCACCGTGCGGATGTCGGCGGCGGTCGACGACGAGATCACCGCGGACGACGAGGTCACGTTCGTGATCGCCGCGGCCGACGACAGGTCGGTCGTGGTGACGGTGATGCGGTCGTTCGCGTTGGTGCCCGCGCCGATCTGGAACTCGAGCGAGCCCGCGCTGCCGGCGAGCACCGCCTGGCCGTTGAACTTGGTGCTGCCGATCGTGCGCTCGACCTCGGAGGCCAGCTGCCGGAACTCCTCGTTCAGGTTGCTGCGGTCGCCCGAGCTGTTGGTCTGGTTGGCCGACTGCACCGCAAGCTCGCGCATCCGCTGCAGCATGTCCGTCACCTTGCCCAGCGCGCCCTCGGCGGTCTGCGCGAGCGAGATGCCGTCGTTCGCGTTGCGGATCGCGACGTTCATGCCGCGCGCCTGGGCGTCCATGCGGGTGGCGATCGCCAGGCCGGCCGCGTCGTCACGGGCGCTGTTGACGCGCAGGCCGGTGGAGAGACGCTGGATCGACGTCGAGAGCGTGCTCTGGCTCGAGGCCAGGTTGCGCTGCGCGTTCAGCGACATCACGTTGGTGTTGATGACTTGCGACATGTCCCATCACTCCTGTGCAGTTCGAGCTTCGACCGGTGTCGGATTTCGCTCGCGGCGCCTTCGCGCCGGAATCGTTGCCTGACCGACACCCGCCGGCCCTGGCGACGGGAGAGTTCGCTCCCGTTGGACAGGTTATCGGGTCGGTGGGCCGGGACTTTAGGGGGACCGCCGGTAGGGCCGCGACGACCGTTCGTGACGATCTCGTCGGAAAAGCCTTACGGGGTGTAGGCGAGGGGAGGACCGCGGGAACGGCGCAGCCCGGATGTTCGCGGCTTCGGCCCCGCGGGACACTGCATCCATCGCAACGCACCCGCACACGAGCCGAGGACTAGATGGAAACACGTAACGACAGCCGCTGGATGCCGGAAATCCGGGAGGTCAACCTCTCTTATCTGATGCTCGCCCAGAGCATGATCCGGTCGGACAAGGTCCACGCGATGTTCTGCCTGGGCATCTCGGAGGAGGTGGCCGACATCCTCGCCGACCTCGGGCCGGGCCAGCTGCTCAAGATCGCCTCCGGCAACATGCTGATGTGCCGCTTCCGCTTCGACGACGAGATGGTGTGGCAGCTGCTCGCCGAGCACGGCCGTCGCGGCCCGGCGGGCGTCGACGCGAACGCCTCGCGCCTGCACGCCAGCATCGTGATGGCCGGCAACTTCGCCGAGGCGGTCTGACATGGCCGCCAAGAGCCTGCTCGTCGAGAACCGCCAGATCCAGCGCGCGATCGAGCTGATCCACCTCGGGGCGCGCCTGCAGGTCCTCGAGTCGGAGACCGACCTGCCGTACGAGCGCCTGCTGCGCCTGTACAAGGAAGTCGCCGGCCGCTCGCCGTCGAAGGGCCAGCTGCCGTTCTCGACCGACTGGTTCATGACCTGGCAGCCGAACATCCACGCCTCGCTGTTCCTGAACATCTACGAGTACCTGCAGAAGTCGACCGAGATCGAGTCGATCGACGCGATCGCGAAGGCCTGGCGCCTGTACCGCGACGAGGTCGGCGCCCACGGCGTCGAGCCGCTGCTGTCGGTGACCCGCGCGTGGCGCCTGGTGCGCTTCGTGGACTCGGGCATGCTGTGCCTCACGCAGTGCACGCGCTGCCGCGGACGCTTCGTCAACCACACCTACGAGATCGACGGCCGCTTCACCTGCGGCCTGTGCGTCCCGCCGGCCCGCGCCGGCAAGGCGACGCGCAGCGGCTCGATCCACTGAACGGCCCTCCTCGGGGCGTCGCGATCGGAGAAGCGGGGCGAAAGCCCCGCTTTTTCCTTTTGCGCCCGTCGGCGGCGCGTCGCGACCGACCGGCGGCGCGGGGGCGGATGCGCGTTTCGCCGCGCCGGCTCAAGATGGCGGCCCGCCCGTCGAAAACGGGAACGTAGGTGCCCGCCCGGCGCCGCAGGACAGGGCCGCTCCCAACATGTTCGTGATCGTCGGTTACGTCGTCGTGCTGGTCGCCGTCTTCGGCGGCTACGCGCTGGCGGGTGGCAAGTTCGCGGTGATCGCCAAGGCCGCGCCGGTGGAGCTCTTCATCATCGGCGGCGCCGCGCTCGGCGCGTTCTTCGTCGGCAACGACGCGAAGACGATCAAGGCGACCGTCGCCGCGGTCCCCGCGCTCTTCAAGGGCTCCAAGTACACGAAGGCGCGGTACATGGAGCTGATGGCGCTGCTCTACGAGATCCTGTCGAAGGCCCGCAAGGAGGGCCTGATGTCGATCGAGGGCGACGTCGAGAACCCGCACGACTCGGCGCTGTTCAAGAAGTACCCGAACATCCACGCCGACCACCACCTGCTCGAGTTCGTCACCGACTACCTGCGGATGATGGTCTCGGGGAACATGAACGCGCACGAGATCGAGAACCTGATGGACGGGGAGATCGAGACCCACCACCAGGAGGCGCACAAGCCGATGGGCGCGATCCAGGCGATCGGCGACGGCCTGCCCGCCTTCGGCATCGTCGCCGCGGTGCTCGGCGTGGTGAAGACGATGGCGTCGGTGGGCGCCGCCCCGGCGATCCTGGGGCAGATGATCGCCGGCGCGCTGGTGGGCACCTTCCTCGGCATCCTGCTCGCCTACGGCTTCGTGAGCCCGCTCGCCAAGCTGCTCGAGCAGAAGGGCGAGGAGTCGCACAAGGAGCTGCAGTGCGTGAAGATCACGCTGCTCGCGAGCCTGCAGGGCTACTCCCCGGCCATCGCGGTGGAGTTCGGGCGCAAGGTGCTGTTCTCCACGGAGCGTCCGTCGTTCCAGGAGCTCGAGGCCCACGTCAAGCAGAAGAAGGCCTGAGCGATGGCCGCCGGCGACAAGAAGATCCAGCCGATCGTCGTCAAGAGGATCAAGAAGGGCGGCCACGGCCACCACGGCGGCGCCTGGAAGATCGCCTATGCGGACTTCGTGACCGCGATGATGGCGTTCTTCCTGCTGATGTGGCTGCTCGGCTCGACGACGCAGGGCGACCTGAAGGGCATCGCCGACCACTTCAACACGCCGCTGAAGGTGGCGCTGATGGGCGGGTCGGGCTCCGGCGACAGCTCGAGCGTCATCAAGGGCGGCGGCGAGGACATGACGCGCACGACCGGCCAGGTCAAGCGCGGCGACGTCGACCAGCCCGAGAAGAAGGTGAACCTGCAGGCGCTGCCCGAGGAGCTCCAGAAGATGGCGGAGCAGCAGGCGCGGATGGTGCGCGCCCGGGTCGAGGAGGCGATCGAGCGCAACCCGCGCCTGCGCGAGCTGCGCGCGCAGGTCCGGATGGACGTGACCGCCGACGGGCTGCGCATCCAGATCGTCGACGACCAGAGCCGGCCGATGTTCGATTCTGGCTCGGCGGTGGTGATGCCGTACATGCGCGAGCTGCTGCGCGAGATCGCGCGGGTGCTGAACGAGGTGGACAACCGCGTGACGCTGTCGGGCCATACCGACGATCGCCCGTTCTCGGGCGGCGAGCGCGGCTACTCGAACTGGGAGCTCTCGGCCGACCGCGCGAACGCGTCGCGGCGCGAGATGCTGGCCGGCGGCCTGGACGAGCGCAAGGTGCTGCGCGTGGTCGGGCTGTCGTCGGTCGTGCCCTTCGACGCGGCCGATCCGGCGGCGCCGATGAACCGGCGGATCTCGATCGTCGTGATGAACCGCCTCGCCGAGCGGCGCGTGCTGTCCGGCACGGAGCTGCAGGCGAGCGACGTCGAGGCCTTCGAGCGCCTCGTCGGCCGGGGCGCGCCGAGCGTGGTCCCGGGTCCGCCGCCGCCGCCCCAGGTGGTCCCGGCGCGCCCCTGACCGGGCGCCCGGGCGGCCGGTGCGCCGCCGCGCGGGCCGGTCCCGAAGCGCCGCGGACGCACGAACGGCGGGGCCCGGCGGACGGACGGACTCCAGTCCGGATCTGAGCGGCCGAGCCCCGGCTATTCCCGCGTTCCGCCGGCGGGCGCCGCCCGAGAATCCTTCGACGGGATTCTTGCGGCGACCATGGCGGACACCGACGACCGCGACGAGCGGCAACTACCAGCCTCCGAGCGAAAGCTCGCGAAGGCGCGCGAGGACGGCCAGACGGCGCGGTCGCGCGAGACCACGCACGCCGCGGCGCTGATCGCCGCGCTGCTGACGGCCGCGCTGTACGGTCCGACCTTCGCCGGCCGCGCGCTCGAGCTGGTGCGCGGCACGCTGCGCTTCGACCGCGCGACGACCCGCGAGCCGCAGCGCGCGCTCGAGTCGGCCGCCTCGGCCGCGGGCGAGGCGGTCTGGATGACCCTGCCGTTCCTGGTCGCGCCGCTGCTCGCCTCGATCGCCGCGACGCTCGCCGTCGGCGGGCTGATCTTCTCGCTCAAGCCGGTCACCCCCGACCTGTCGCGGATCGATCCGATCGCGGGCTTCGGGCGCGTGTTCTCGACCGATTCGCTGGTCGACATGGGCAAGCTCGCGCTGATCGCCGGCGCGATCGGCGCGACCGGCTTCTGGTTCGCGCTCGGCGGCCTGCAGCAGTTCGCCGCCTATGCCGCGATGCCGCTGCCCGCGGCGCTCGCCACCGCCGGCGGCGACCTGCGCGCCGGGCTGCTGGCGGTGATCGGCGTGGTCGTGCTCGCGGCGGTGCTCGACGGCCCGCTGCAGATGTGGCGCTTCCGCAAGAAGATGATGATGACGCCCGCGGAGGCGAAGCAGGAGTACCGCGAGGCCGAGGGCGATCCCCACGTCAAGGGCAAGATCAAGGAGCGCCAGCGCGCGATCTCGCGCGGCCGGATGCTCGCCGCGGTGCCGGGCGCCGACGTGGTCGTCACCAACCCGACGCACTACGCGGTGGCGCTGAAGTACGAGGAGGGCGGCCTCGGCGCGCCGCGCGTGGTCGCCAAGGGCGCCGACCTGCTCGCCGCGCGCATCCGCGAGATCGCCGCCGAGGCCGGCGTGCCGATGCTCGAGGCGCCGCCGCTCGCACGCGCCCTGTACGCGCACGTCGAGATCGATCGCGAGATCCCGGCCGCGCTCTACACCGCGGTCGCCCAGGTGCTCGCGTGGGTCTACCAGCTCAAGCAGCACGCCGCCGGACGCGGCGCGCCGCCGCGCGATCCCGGCATCGAGGTGCCGCCCGGCATGGATCCGATCGAGGCCGCCCGATGAGCGCGACGCCCCCCTCGCTGATGTCCCGGCTGCCGTTCCCGATGCCGCGGGCGCAGGCGTTCGCCGCGCCGATCCTGATCGTCGTGCTGCTGGCGATGCTGGTGCTGCCGCTGCCGCCGCTGCTGCTGGACGTGTTCTTCACGTTCAACATCGCGGTCGCGCTGGTGGTGCTGCTGGTGTCCTCGTACACCGTCAAGCCGCTCGACTTCGCGGTGTTCCCGACGGTGCTGCTGGTGTCGACGATGCTGCGGCTCGGCCTGAACGTCGCCTCGACCCGCGCGGTGCTGATGCACGGCCACACCGGGCCCGACGCGGCCGGCAAGGTGATCGAGTCGTTCGCGCACTTCCTGATCGGCGGCAACTTCGCGGTCGGCATCATCGTGTTCGCGATCCTGACGGTGATCAACTTCGTGGTGGTCACGAAGGGCGCGGGCCGCATCGCCGAGGTCTCCGCGCGCTTCGCGCTCGACGCGATGCCCGGCAAGCAGATGGCGATCGACGCGGAGCTCGGCGCCGGCGCGATCGACGAGAAGGAGGCCCGCCGCCGCCGCCAGGAGGTCGCCCAGGAGGCGGACTTCTTCGGCTCGATGGACGGCGCGTCGAAGTTCGTGCGCGGCGACGCGATCGCCGCGATGCTGATCCTCGGCATCAACGTGGTGGGCGGGCTCGCGATCGGGCTGATCCAGCACGACCTGCCGCTCGAGCGCGCCGCCTCGAACTACGTGCTGCTCGCGATCGGCGACGCGCTGGTCGCGCAGATCCCGGGGCTGATCATCTCGCTCGCCGCGGGCCTGATCGTCTCGCGCGTCGGCCACGAGGACGACGTCGGCGGGCAGATCGGCACGCAGCTGTTCTCGATGCCGCGGGCGCTGGGCCTGACCGCGGTCGTGCTCGGCATCCTCGGGATCATCCCCGGCATGCCGCACTTCGCGTTCCTGACGCTCGCCGGGGTCTGCGGCTGGGCGGCCTGGCACCTGACCCGGCGCGCCGAGGCCGAGAAGGTCCGCGCCGCCGAGCCCGCCGAGGCGCCGGCGCCGGTGGCCTCGTCGGAGGCGAGCTGGGAGGACGTGGTGCCGGTCGACGTGCTCGGCCTCGAGGTCGGCTACCGGCTGATCCCGATGATCGAGCGCAACCAGGCGAGCGACCTGCTGACCCGCATCAAGGGCGTGCGCAAGAAGTTCGCGAGCGACGTCGGCTTCCTGCCGCCGGCGATCCACATCAAGGACAACCTCGAGCTGCGGCCCAACGGCTACCGCGTGACGCTCAAGGGCGCGGTGATCGGGGAGGGCGAGGTGTTCCCCGACCGGTTCCTCGCGATCAACCCGGGGCACGCGATGCTCGCGCTGCCCGGCGCGCAGACCGTCGACCCGGCGTTCGGGCTGCCCGCGACCTGGATCGACGAGGCGCAGCGCGACGAGGCGCAGGTGGCCGGCTACACCGTCGTCGACGCGGCGACCGTGGTCGCGACGCACCTGAACCACCTGATGGGCGTGCACGCGAGCAAGCTGCTCGGACGCGCCGAGGTGCAGCAGCTGGTCGATCACCTGGCGAAGTACGCCGGCAAGCTCGCCGAGGAGACGGTGCCGAAGCTCGTGCCGATCCCGGTGCTGCAGAAGGTGCTGCAGAACCTGCTCGACGAGTCGGTGCACGTGCGCGACCTGCGCACCATCGTCGAGGCGCTCGCCGAGCACGGCGGCCGCACGCAGGACGCGAACGAGCTGACCCGCGAGGTCCGCGTCGCGCTCGCCCCGGCGATCGTCGACCAGATCTACGGCCCGACCCGCGAGATGGACGTGATCGCCTTCGATCCCAACCTCGAGAACCTGCTCGCGCAGGCGCTCGCCCCGGGCGCGGCCGGCGCGCTCGAGCCGGGCGTCGCCGAGCTGGTCGTCAAGGCCACCGGCGAGGCGGCGAACCGGCAGGAGGGCGCGGGCGTTCCGGCCTGCCTGCTGGTGCCCGACCGCATCCGCGTGCCGGTCGCACGACTGGTGAAGAAGGCCGCCCCGCGGCTGCGCGTGCTCGGGCACGCGGAGATCCCTGACACGCATTCGATCCGGATCGGCCGGATCATCGGAGACGCGACATGAACGTGAAGCGATTCGTCGGCAGGACGTCGCGCGAGGCGATGCGCAAGCTGCGCGACGCGCTCGGACCGGACGCGCTGGTGCTCGCCAACCGGCCGTGCGCGGAGGGCGTCGAGCTGCTCGCCGCCGCGCCGGACGCGCTCGGCACGCTGAACGAGGCGCCGGCGCCGGCGCCGGCGCGGGCCGCGCGCCCCGCGGCGCCGGCTCCCGTCGAGCCCGCGTACGTCGAGGAGGCGCCCGAGCCGGCGGCCGCGGCGCCGATGAGCACCGTGTCGTTCCAGGACTACGTCCGCCAGCGGCTGCGCGAGCGCAACAAGGCCGCGTCGCCGCAGGGCACCGCCGGGCTCGCCGCGACCGCGCGCGCGGC
>DASPJX010000280.1:0-2928 GCA_035628395.1 Burkholderiaceae bacterium
GACCGTCGCGATCCAGGGGGAGGGCGCGGACACGAACGGCGTCTGGGCGATGCGCTCGTGGTCGATCAGCCGCGACCACGACTGGCTGCTGCGCGCGCCCGCGTTGAACCCGCTCTGGTACAACCCGGCGATCCGCTACCAGCCGTGGAACAGGGACGGCACGCCGATGCCGAACGCGTCGGTCGGCGGCACGACGGCCGGCGCCAACTGGGGCGCGTTCACCTCGCGCGCCAACCCGCTGCAGCTGACCGAGCGCGACCCGCGCCAGGCGCCGAGCGGCAGCGGCTACGCGTCGGTGACCTCGGGCGCGGGACGCGGCCTGCTCGGCACCGACCCGGCCGCACCCACCACCAACCTGCAGCGCGGCCGCCGGGTCAACCTCGCCACCCCGAGCGTCGACTTCCGCTACTTCAAGATGCCGTTCGAGTTCGGCCCGGCGCTCGCCGGGGCGACGACGCCGCCGCGCAACGGCCACGCGAGCTTCGCCTGGACCACGCACGACGACACGACGAGCCCGCTCGACCTGTTCAGCCGTCCGCTCGCCACCGGCGCGTCGACCACCAAGTCGGGCTGCTTCTCCGGCGTCAACCATTGCCAGTCGTCCGCGCTGCCGGAGCCGCAGGTCACGCTGACCACCTGGACGCGCCAGGCCTGCGACGGCACCACCCAGACCTTCGCCTCCGACCCCGGTCCGCTGACCTGCTACCGGGCCCGCTGCGGCACCGGCTCGTGGAGCGCGTGGCAGTCGTCGCCGCCGACGCTCGCCTGCGGCTGGACCTGGGTCGACTGCCAGGGCGTGACGCGGACCTCGGCGACGAACCCGGGCACCATCTCGTGCCCGTGGCGCCGCCAGGACTGCTCGGGCACGTGGCAGACCTTCGCGTCGGATCCCGGTCCGCTGACCTGCTACCGCACGCGGCCCTGCGGCGCCGGCGGCTGGTCCTCGTACACCGCGACGAACCCCGGCTCGCTGCCGGCCTGCTACACCCGCCAGAACTGCGCCGGCACCACCGAGTACTTCAGCGGCTCGAACCCCGGCCCGCTCTCCTGCAACTGGACGCGCCAGGACTGCTTCGGCACGACCCAGACCTTCACGAGCAACCCCGGCACGCTGACCTGCTGGCAGCGCAACGACTGCTCGAACACGACCCAGCGGTTCACCAGCGACCCGGGCACGCTGATCTGCGGCTACAACCGCCAGAACTGCGCGGGGACGAACCAGTCCTACGCGAGCAACCCGGGCAACCTCACCTGCTACACCCGCCAGAACTGCGACGGCACGACGACCGGGCCGACCGAGACCGTGCTGTCGCCGGTGTCCTGCTCGTCGGCCGGCGAGCTGCCGGTGACCTACAACCCGACCACCTCGACCCGCTCGGTGTCGACCGACTCGCGCGCGTCGTCGACCTACACCCGCACCGCGTCGGGCGGCGGCACGCGCAACTCGGCGCTCTACACGCGCGTCGAGAGCATCACGCGCACCTCGCTCGCGCCCAGCACCGTCACGCCGACCGCCGTGCCGCGTTCCGACGAGAGCCAGGTCCGCAACGCGAGCTCGTCGTCGACCCTGATGTGCCCGTCGGGCATGACGAACATCTCCTGCACGATCCCCCCGCCGCCGCCGGTGCCCGATCCGGCCGCGCTGACGCCCGCCCGCTATTACGCCTACGACGGCAGCGGCGACAAGGGCGATCCGTCGAACTACCGCGTCGTCCAGATCGACCGGACGCGTCCGGTGGGCCACCTGTTCCCGGTGGTCGACGCGCGCACCGGCCAGTCGGTCAGCGCCGCGGACTCGCAGCGCACCGACTGCGCGCTGCGCACGCAGTGCACCTGGCTCGAGGAGTCGCAGAACTTCGCGAACTGGTGGCTGTACTACCGCAACCGCCTGTTCGCCGCGCAGGCGGTGATGGCCGACTCGATGTCGAGCCTGTCGAGCGCGTCGCAGCAGTCGCTGCGCGTCGGCTACGGCCGGATCAACCACTTCGCGAACTCGATCAACGGCTGGCGCACCGAGCCGCTCGAGACGATCGGCGCGCTGCCCCAGGTCGACGGCTTCGACAACCCCGGCGCGCTCGTGCGCGGCGTGCGGACCTTCACCGCCGGCACGGCCGCGCGCACGCAGTTCTTCGACTGGCTGTTCAGCCTCGCCTGGGTCGGCTCGACGCCGAACCGCGAGGCGATCGACTCGATCGGGCGCTACTTCTCGTGGCCGGACAACCGCGGCCCCTGGGGCGCGAACCCCGGCACCGCCGATGCCGCGCCGCAGCGCGCCTGCCGCCGGAACTTCGCGTTCCTGACGACCGACGGCGAGTGGACCAACGTGACGGCCGGCCAGCCGCTGATCGAGGGCCGATCGCCGCCGCTCGCCGGTCCCGGCACGCCCGTCGAGGCCGACAACGTCGGCGGCCCGACGATCACCGGGGAAGGACCGAACGCGGGCGCGACCTTCACGTACGCCCCGGCGAGCTGGCCCCAGTTCACCGGCGGCGCCGGTCAGTCGGGCACGCTGAGCGACGCGGCGATCTACTACTGGAACCGCGACCTGCGCCCGGACCTGCCGAACGTGATGCAGCCGATCACCGACGCGGCGCGCGCCAACCCGGCGTTCTGGCAGTCGATGAGCACCTTCATCGTCGGCTACGGCCTGTCGGCGTCGATGGACACGAGCGCCACGCGGACCGCGGTGCAGGGCGGCACGTCGGTCCCGTGGCCGACGGTGGACCTCGGCAACACCGTGATCTCGGGCGGCAACCGCGTCAACGACAGCCTGCGCGCGGCGCTCGCCTCGCGCGGCAACTTCTACGCCGCCACCGACATCACCGAGCTGCGGACCGGCATCCTGTCGACGTTCCGCGACATCGCGATGCGCCAGGGCTCGGCGGGGGGCGTCGCGATCACCGGCCCCGCGGTCACCGGCACCTCGCT
>DASPJX010000281.1:0-3201 GCA_035628395.1 Burkholderiaceae bacterium
GCCGCGCGACGCCGGGTCCGGCGCGTCAGCGCCAGACCTGCCACCAGGACGCGCCGTCGAGCCGCAGCCCGGTGCGGAACAGCGTGCTGTCGGGGAAGTTCATCCGCAGCACGCGCTCGGCGTCGTCGCGCAGCTCGCGCAGCCCGAGCTTCTCGTAGCCGAGCATCATGATGTAGAGCGCCTCCTCGACGGCCGGCGCGGTCTGGTACTGCTTGACGACGCCCTGCGCGCGGTTGATCGCCGCGAGGTACGCGCCGCGCCGGAAGTAGTAGCGCGCCGTGTGGATCTCCCCGCCGGCCATCGCGTTGTGCAGGTAGCGCATCCGCGAGGCCGCGTCCTCCGCGTAGCGGCTGTCCGGGAAGCGGGTGACGATCTGCCGGAACGCCTCGAAGGCCTCGCGCGCGGCCTGCTGGTCGCGCTCGGACAGGTCCTGCCCGCCGAAGCGCGCCGACAGCCCCTGGTTCTCGTTGAAGTTGACCAGCCCCTTCAGGTACAGCGCGTAGTCGAAGCTGGCGCTGTTCGGATAGAGCCGCATGAAGCGCTCGAGCGTCACCAGCGCCTGCGTTCGGTCGTTCTCCTTGTAGTGCGCGTACGCGGTGTCGAGCTGCGCCTGCTGCGCCCAGCTGCCGAACGGATAGCGCGACTCGAGCCGCCCGAGCAGCTTGATCGCCTCCCCGTAGCGGCCCGCGGACATCTCGTCCTTGGCCTCCGCGTAGATTTGGTCGGGGGTCATCTTCGCGGTACGATCGATCTCCCCGCCCTTGCCGAACAGGCCGCAGCCGGCGAGCGTCGCCGCCACCAGCGCCACCGACACCGCGCGCAGCAGCGCGCCCGTGCGTCGTCCCGATCGGTCCCGCGTCGTCGTCATCCCGCTCCGTCCCAGTCCATGCCAGCGCATCCCGCGGAGTATATCGAAGGGCGCCCCGCGCCCTCCGAGGCCCCCGACGCCGGCGAGCCGATCGTGCTCGACGCGATCGACGGCGCCGGCGAGCGCCTCGATCGCTGGCTCGCCGCGCGCCTGCCCGGCGTCTCGCGCACCCGCGTGCAGCGCTGGATCGCGCTCGGCGCGGTCACGGTCGACGGCGAGCCGCTGCTGGCGAAGCGCAGGCTGCGCGGGCTCGAGCGCATCGAGGTGCGTCCGCAGCCGGCGGAGGCCGACCGCGCGTTCGAGCCCGACGAGGTGCCGCTCGCGATCGTGCACGAGGACGCCGACCTGATGGTCGTCGACAAGCCCGCCGGGCTGGTCACCCATCCGGCGCCGGGCAACTGGCGCGGCACGCTGATGAACGGGCTGCTGCACGCGCGGCCCGACTCGGCGGCGCTGCCGCGCGCGGGCATCGTGCATCGGCTCGACAAGGACACCGGCGGGCTGATGATGGTCGCGCGCAGCGAGCGCGCGTTCGAGCGCCTGACCGCGGCGATCGCCGCGCGCACCGTGGGGCGGCGCTACCTGGCCGTGGTCGAAGGCGAGCCGCCGGCGCGCCTCGCGATCGAGGCGCCGATCGGCCGCGATCCGCGCGACCGGCTGCGGATGGCGGTCGTCGCGCCCGAGCGCGGCAAGCCCGCGATCACGCACGTGCGCCGGCTCGGCGCGGCCTCCGGCGCGGCGAGCGTCGAATGCCGGCTCGAGACCGGGCGCACGCACCAGATCCGCGTGCATCTCGCGCATCGCGGCCATCCGCTGGTCGGCGACGCGCTGTACGGCGGCCGCGTGCGGGCGGGCTTCGCGCGCCAGGCGCTGCACGCGTGGCGGCTCGAGCTCGCGCATCCGGTCGACGGCCGCGCGCTCGCGTTCGACAGCGCGCTGCCCGCCGACCTCGTCGCGCTGCTCGACGCGCTCGGGCTGCCCCGTCCGTCGCCTTCGGCGGAGCCGGCGTGACCGCGCCCCCGCTGCCCGGCCTCGTGCCCGACTGGCCGGCGTCGCCGCGCGTGCGGGCGTTTTCCACCGTGCGCGCGGGCGGGGTCAGCGCCGGGCCCTGGGGGCTCGAGGGCGGCCTCGCCGGCGGGCTCAACCTCGGCGCGCACGTCGGCGACGATCCGTCCGCGGTCGCCGAGAACCGCGCGCGGCTGCAGGCCGCGCTGCCGGCGCCGATCCGCTGGCTCGAGCAGGTGCACGGCACCGCGGTCCACGACGCCGACCGGCCCGCGCACGAGGTGCCGGTCGCCGACGCGGCCGTGTGCTCGAGCGGCGCCGTGGTGCTCGCGGTGATGACCGCAGACTGCCTGCCGGTGCTGCTCGCCGATCGCGAGGGGCGGGCGGTGGCGCTCGCGCACGCGGGCTGGCGCGGGCTCGCGGCCGGCGTCGTCGAGGCCGCCGTCGCCGCGTTGCGCGCGAAGGCCGGCGAGCGCGCGTCGATCGCGGCCTGGCTCGGCCCGGCGATCGGCCCCCGGGCGTTCGAGGTCGGCGACGAGGTGCGCGCCGCGTTCTGCGACGGCGACGCGCGCGCGGCCCGGGCGTTCGCGGCCGATCCGGTCGCCGGGAAGTGGCGCGCCGACCTGTGTGCGCTCGCGCGGCTCAGGCTCGCCGACTGCGGCGTCGAGGCGGTGCACGGCGGCGACGCCTGCACCGTGTCGGAGCCGTCGCGCTTCTACTCGCACCGACGCGACCGGCGCACCGGCCGCATGGCCTCACTCGTCTGGCTCGTCGACTGAGCGGCGGTTGCGGCGCCGCTGCGGCGTCCCCACCAGCCACAGGAAGAGGGCGAGCGGAGCGAGGCCGTAGAAGGCGAACGTGGCGATGCCGGCGACGACCGAGCTCTCGGTCACCGACATCATCAGCACCACGTACAGCCAAGCGATCGCGACGATGTACACGAGATCGGCTCCGATGCCGCATGGACAACGCGTCGGGTGCCATGCAAGATTCGCGACGGGAGCGTCGAGCATACTCGACCGAGAACGACACCTTAGGGAAGTCCATGGCTGCAGCACGGCAGACCCGCGCGAAGGCACGTAACGTCACGCCGCGCAGCGGCACCGCGCAGTCCGGCACGCGTCGGAGCGCCCCGGACGAGGGGAGCCCGGCGGTCGATCCGGCGGCGCCCGCCGCGCCGGCGCCGGCCGCGTCCGTCCGCCGCCGCGCGGGCGGCGCGTCGTCGACACCGGCCTCGAGCGGCCGGACCGTGTCGAGGCGCGCGACGCCCGACGGCGCGGCCGCCAAGCGATCCGCCCCGAAGCGAGCCGCGCCGAAGCGCGCCGCGC
>DASPJX010000282.1:0-5664 GCA_035628395.1 Burkholderiaceae bacterium
GCCGATCTCGATCGCGATCAGCAGCACCGTCAGCCCCGACAGCGCGGGCGGCAGGAACGCGCGCAGCCGGTGCAGCACGCGCGACAGCGCGAGCTCGATCGCGCCGGCCGCGAGCGTCATGCCCCAGACCAGCGGCAGTCCGCCCGCCTGCGCGGCCGCGAGCGACGCCGGCAGGTAGGTGCCCGAGCAGAACGTCGGCAGCAGCCAGCCCGAGCCGACCGGGCCGCGCCGCAGCGCCTGCAGCAGCGTGCCGAACGCGCCGGCGATCAGCGTCCACGCGATCATCGCCTCGACGACGCCGGCCGGTGCGCCCGCGGCCCGGGCCACGAGCATCGGGACGACGAGCGAGGACACGACGACCGCGACGTGCTGCAGGCCGAGCAGCACGAGGCGGCGCGGTGGAGGGCGCTCGTCGACGGCGTGCGCGAGCGTCGCGGGGCGCCTGCGCACCGGCGCGTCGCGGGGAGCGCCGACCGACGACGGCGCGGCGACGCGAGGCCGTCCGGCCGCGTCCGGAGAGCCGATCCAGGGAGGGGAAGCCACGTCGCGCCGTCCGCCGAAAGGTCCGATCGTCGGCGGTTCGGCGGCCGGCGCCCATGCCGCGTTGGCGGGATGCGGCGCGGCGAGCGGGAGGGCCGGGGCGGCGACGCCGCCCCGGCCGGCGGGTCAGTGCCGGTGGCCGTGCCCGCCGGATCCCGCGGCGGGCGCGTTGACCGGCCGGACCGGCACCTCGACCTCGATGGTCCGGCGCTGGCGGTCGCGGCTCTCGATCACCAGCGTGATCGGCACGGTGTCGCCGGGCTTCAGCTGCTGCCGGAGGTCCATCAGCATCACGTGGAAGCCGCCCGGGGCGAGGCTCACGCCCCGTCCGGCCGGCAGGTCGACGCCGGTGACCGCGCGCATGCGCATCACGCCCTTGTCCATCGCCATCTCGTGGATCTCGACGACGCCGGCCACCGGCGAGCGCGCCTCGACGAGCCGCGCGTCGACCTCGGCCGTCAGGGTCATGAACGCGCCGGAGGCCTTCTGCTGGGGAACCGTCCCGCGGACCCAGGCGTCCTTGACGGCGACCTGGGCGATGGCGGTCAGGTGCAGGGCCAGCGCGGCCAGGCCGGCGGCGACGAGGACGGGAAGACGGGACACTTCGGGGCTCCTGGACAGGGCGGCGCAGCGTAGCACCGATCGGATGACCCCTGCGCCGGCGGGCCCGCGCCTTGCCCGCCCCCGACCTGCGGAGACGGCCTTCGCCGTCCCGAACGTTCGCAGGAGGACGTCATGAACGGTGACAGGATCAAGGGTGCCATCAAGGACGTGGCCGGCAAGGCGCAGCGCGAGGCCGGCAAGCTGACCGGCAACGACTCGGCCCGGGCCGAAGGCACCGCGCGACAGGTCGAGGGCAAGGTGCAGAAGGGCGTGGGCGTGGTGCGCGACGCCGTCGACCGCGACCGGGACGCGGTCAAGCCGCATCGGCCCGGCGGCACCGGGCGCGACGGTGCGCTCTGACGCGAGCGCGCACCGACCCGAGCCGGCGCTCCCCGACGGGGACGCGCCGGATCGCGGCGACGACGGCCTCGACGAGGAGCCGCCGCCGCCGGACGAGGAACCGCCCGACGACGGCGACCCGCCCGTCGAGCTGCCGGGCAGCGGCGCGCCGCCGATGCGGGCCTGAGCGGAACGCCGGACGGCGACAGCCGTCCGGTCGCCGTGCGAGGATCGCGCCATGGACCAGCCCTTCGTGCTCGAGACCCGCGACGGCGGCGTCGTCACCCTGACCCTCAACGATCCCGACCGGCGCAACGCGCTGTCGAACCAGTCCCAGTGGGACGCGGTCGTCGACGCCTGCGCGCGGGTGGCGGCCGATCCGGAAGTGCGCTGCGTGATCCTGACCGGCGCCGGCAGCGCGTTCTGCGCGGGCGGCAACGTGCAGGACATGAAGAACAAGGCCGGCATCGCCGCCGGCTCGCCGTACGACATCCGCGACGGCTACCGCCGCGGCATCCAGCGGATCCCGCTCGCGCTGTACCACCTCGACGTGCCGACGATCGCCGCGGTCAACGGCCCGGCGATCGGCGCCGGCTGCGACCTCGCGTGCATGTGCGACATCCGGATCGCGTCCGACCGGGCGAGGTTCGCCGAGAGCTTCGTGAAGCTCGGCATCATCCCCGGCGACGGCGGCGCGTGGCTGCTGCCGCGCGCGGTCGGGATGTCGAAGGCGGCCGAGCTCGCGTTCACCGGCGACACGATCGACGCGGCCGAGGCGCTCGCCTGCGGGCTGGTGTCGCGGGTGGTGCCGGCGGCCTCGCTGCTCGACGAGGCGCGCGCGCTCGCCGCCCGCATCGCCGCCAACCCCGGCCCGGCGCTGCGCATGGCCAAGCGGCTGATGCGCGAGGGCCAGCACATGCGGCTCGACTCGCTGCTCGAGCTGTCGGCGGCCTTCCAGGCGCTCGCGCACCACACGCCGGAGCACGATCGCGCGCTCGACGCGTTCCTCGCGTCGATGTCGAAGCCGCGCGCCTGAGCCGGGCGCCGGCGCGCCCGGCGCGCCGCAGCCCTCAGGTGTCGACCCGATCCGGATCGACGGCCCGCTTGCGGCCCTCGCGGTCGATCGCGACGTAGGTGAGCGTCGCGTCGGTCACGCGCACGTCGAACGGGGCGGCGGGATCGCGCCGGGCGATCACGTCGACGTGCACGGTGACCGAGGTGCGGCCGACCGATTCGATCCGCGTGTAGAAGCTCAGCACGTCGCTGACCGACACCGGCTGCTTGAACTGGAACGCGTTGACCGCGACGGTCGCGACGCGGCCCCGCGCGCGGCGCGCGGCGGCGATCCCGCCGGCGATGTCGACCTGCGCCATGACCCAGCCGCCGAACACGTCGCCGTTGCCGTTCAGGTCCGCCGGCATCGGCACCACGCGCAGCTCGAGCTCGTGTCCGGGCGGTGCGACGCGGTGCGGCGCGGGATGGGGCGAGGGGGGCGCGGTCATGGCTGTCGTGGCGGAGAGGATCGGGTGGCGGAACGCCGGCGGGGTCGTCGGGAGCCGGCGGGAGTCGTTGCGGTACGCTGTCGTCCCCCGCCGACACTAACCCGCGAACGCGGCCGCGCCAAGCGCCGACCGCGCCCCCGATGCGACGATCCCCCGCTTCCGAGCCCGCCGCCCCCCGTCCGCGCGAGCGCTCCGACTGGCAGACGCTGAAGAGCCTGTTCCCGTACCTGTGGGAGTTCCGCTGGCGGGTGCTGGTCGCGGTCGGCTGCCTGATCGCGGCGAAGGTGGCGGTCGTCGGCGTGCCGGTGCTGCTCAAGCGCATCGTCGACGGGCTGGTGCCCGTCTCCGGCGTGCCCGCGGCGACGGCGGCGCTCGCCGCCGTGCCGATCGGGCTGCTGCTCGCCTACGGCGCGCTGCGGCTCGCGTCGACCGCGTTCACCGAGCTGCGCGAGTTCGTGTTCGCGAAGGTCACGCAGCGCGCGGTGCGCAACGTGGCGCTCGAGGTGTTCCGCCACCTGCACGCGCTGTCGCTGCGCTTCCACCTCGAGCGCCAGACCGGCGGGCTCACGCGCGACATCGAGCGCGGCAGCCGCGGGATCTCGAGCCTCGTGTCGTACACGCTCTACAGCATCCTGCCGACGATCGTCGAGATCTCGCTGGTGATCGGCTACCTGGTGGTGAACTACGACGTCTGGTTCGCCGCGATCACCGGCGTCGCGCTCGCCGCCTACGTCGCGTACACGATCGTCGTCACCGAGTGGCGCACCGAGTTCCGCCGCTCGATGAACGACCTGGACTCCAAGGCGAACGTGCGGGCGATCGACTCGCTGCTCAACTACGAGACGGTCAAGTACTTCGGCAACGAGGAGTACGAGGCGCGCCGCTACGACGAGAGCATGCAGCGCTGGGAGCGCGCGGCGATCCGCAGCCAGACCTCGCTGTCGGTGCTCAACGTCGGGCAGGCGGCGATCATCGCGGTCGCGGTCACGCTGATGGTCTGGCGGGCGACCGTCGGCGTCGTCGAGGGGCGGATGACGGTCGGCGATCTGGTGCTCGTCAACGCGTTCATGATCCAGCTGTACATGCCGCTCAACTTCCTCGGCGTGCTGTACCGCGAGATCAAGCAGAGCCTCGCCGACATGGAGCGGCTGTTCGGGCTGCTCGACGCGCACCGCGAGGTCGACGACGCGCCGGACGCGGTGCCGCTCGCGACCTCGGGCGCGCCGACGGTGCGCTTCGAGCGCGTGTCGTTCGCGTACGACCCGAACCGGCCGATCCTGCACGAGGTCGACTTCACGGTGCGCGCGGGCACGACCACCGCGGTGGTCGGCGCGAGCGGCGCCGGCAAGTCGACGCTCGGGCGGCTGCTGTTCCGCTTCTACGACGTCACCGGCGGCGCGATCACGATCGACGGACGCGACCTGCGCTCGGTGACGCAGGCGAGCCTGCGGGCGGCGATCGGGATCGTCCCGCAGGACACCGTGCTCTTCAACGACACGCTGCGCTACAACGTCGGCTACGGGCGCCCGGGCGCGTCGCAGGACGAGATCGAGGCGGCGGCGCGGGCGGCGCAGCTCGCCGGGTTCGTCGCGATGCTGCCGGCGGGCTGGGACACGCCGGTCGGCGAGCGGGGGCTGAAGCTCTCGGGCGGCGAGAAGCAGCGCGTCGCGATCGCCCGGATGCTGCTCAAGGACCCGCCGGTGCTGGTGCTCGACGAGGCCACCTCGGCGCTCGACTCGCGCAACGAGGCGGCGATCCAGGAGGCGCTGCGCGCGGTCGCCGCGCACCGCACGACGCTCGTGATCGCGCACCGGCTGTCGACGATCGTCGACGCCGACCAGATCGTCGTGCTCGACGCCGGGCGCGTCGTCGAGCGCGGCCGTCACGACGAGCTGCTCGCCCGCGGCGGGCGCTACGCGGCGCTGTGGGCGATGCAGGCCCGCGAGGAGCCCGAGCCGGCGGATCCGGCGCTCGGGTCCTGATCGCCGCGGCGGGGCCCTCGCGCTCGCTCCGTACGGCCCACGACGTCGAGGCGTCCGGCACCCCGCGCGGGTCGGTGCCGCCGCGAGCCGGCTTGAGCGTGACGCCCGACGCCTGTACCGTGGCCGCTGCACGAGTCGCGACGGGAGGCATCGTGGGGCGTCGGGTCGGATCGGTCGTGACGGAAGCGGTCCGTGCGCGCCTGCGCTCGCTCGCGCTGCTCGCGTCGTGCTGTGCGGCGGCGGCCTGCGGCGGCGGATCGGGATCGGCCGGCGCCGACGCCGCCGACGTCGCCGGCAAGCTCGTGCCCGCCGGCGCCCACGGGCTGATCGTCCACTACCGCGAGCGGCTGTCGGCGAGCCGGAGCCTTCCGCGGTGGTCGGGGCCGCCCCCGGCCCTCCCGGCCTCGGGCGGCGCGGGCGGCACCGTGCCCCCGGCGTCCGAGCCGTTCGTGCAGGAGCCCGGCATCGACGAGCCCGACGTCGTGCGCGTCGCCGGCGACACGGTCTGGGGGCTGACGCCGCCCGGCCCGGACGGCGTGCAGCGGTTGCGCGCGTTCCGCATCGCCGACGGCGGCGCCCGGCTCGATCCGGCGGGCTCGCTCGCGCTCGACGCGGGCGTCCGCTACGACGGCCTGTTCGTCGATCGGTCCCGCGGCCGCGTGATCGTGGTCTCGGACGGCGACGGCGCGGGGACGGGA
>DASPJX010000283.1:0-2026 GCA_035628395.1 Burkholderiaceae bacterium
ACCGCCGGCGCACGCACGAGGTCGCCGGCAACTGGAAGCTGGTGATGGACGCGTTCAACGAGGGCTACCACATCCAGCGCCTGCACGCCGACACGATCGCGCCGTTCTTCGTCGAGGCCGGCAGCGTGGACGACATGCTCGGGCCGCACCAGCGCAGCGCGCTCGGCCGCGTCGATCCCGCCGGCGACGCGCCGGAGGACGACCTCGACGCGATGTGCCGCGGCATGACCTTCGCCTACCAGCTGTTCCCGAACGCCAACCTGATCGCGAGCCCCGACTACTTGAACCTGCTGGTGTGCCAGCCGGTGTCGCACGCGCACACGCGGGTCGAGGACTTCATGCTGATCCCGGCGCCGCCCGCCGACGATCGGGCGCGCGGCCACTGGGCGCGCTCGTTCGAGCTGATCGACGGCGGCGTCTTCGCCGCCGAGGACTTCCACGCGGTGGCCCTGCAGCAGCAGGGGCTGGCGAGCGGCGCGATCGCGCACGTCGAGCTCGGCGGGCTGGAATCGAAGCTCCGGGCGTTCGCCGACCGCGTCGACGCGTTCGTCGGGGACGCGGCGGTCCCGGATCCGGGCGCCCGCGCCTAGCGGTCCGGGCCGCGGCCGCGGCGCGACGGCAGGCTGCGGCGCGCGACCACGCCGGCGACCCAGCCGACCGAGCGGCGCGCCCGCTCGGCCACCGTCGACGGAGGCAGCTGGCGGTAGTCGTCGTTGAAGACCTCGAAGCTGTAGTCGCCGCGATAGCCCATCGCGTCGAGCCGCCGGATCGTGTCGGCCAGCACGTCGCCGTGAACGCCCTCGCCCGGGAACACGCGGAAGTGGCGCGCCGTCTCGATGCGCTCGTCCCGCGTCGGCGTCTGGTGCCACAGGAAGTCCGAGAGCTGGACGAGGAAGACCTTGTCGGGATCGACCTCGTCGAGCGCCGACGGATCGGTCTGGTGCGCGAGCATGTGGAACGAATCGACCGCGAGCCCGAGGTTCGCGCGGTCGGCCGCCTCGACGAGCCGCCAGGCCTGCCCGACGCGATCGACGTGCCGGCCCCACGACAGCGCCTCGTACGCGACGTCGATGCCGAGCGGCACCGCGAGCGTCGCGAGCTTGCGCAGGTCGGCGACGACCCCTTCCGGGTCGCCGCTCGCGTGCGCCGAGCTCGACGAGCAGGCGAGCAGCACCTTCGCGCCGAGCGCCCGGCACATCGACAGCATCGCCTTCGCGATGTCCACCTTGTACGCGTGCAGGTGCCCGGACAGTCCCTCGAAGTCGCGCAGCACCTGGAACCCGGTGACGCGCAGCCCGCTCGCGCGCACCGCCGCCACCGCCGCCGCGTCGCCGCCCGGGTGACCGACCAGGTCGGCGGCGTTCAGCATCACCTGGGTGAAGCCCGCCCCGCGGATCGCGTCGAGCTTGGCCTCGAGCGGCCCCGCCAGCGTGATCGTGTCCATGCCGAAGCGATCGAGGTTCATGGCTTCAGGTGCGAGGCGACCAGCTCGAACGTGAGCCCGCCGAGGTAGCCCTGCGTGAGCGCGCCCCGGTCGCTCGGCTGCACGGTGCCGCGGTCGATGAACACGATGCCGCGCGCCTCCAGCGCCCGGACCGCCTCCCGGACGTCGGGCGCGCCGAAGCCCACGCGCAGGTACTCCTCGCTCCAGCGCGTCTCCTCGGCGCCCGGCGGCGGCTCGACGAGCTGCAGGTAGAAGCCTCGGCACGGACTCTCGAGCAGCGTGCCGTTCGGCAGCACGCCGAAGTAGCGGCCGCGCGGCAGCACCTCGAAGCCGAGCAGCGTGCGGTAGAAGTCGATCCAGTCGGCGGTGCGATCGCGGTCGATCGCCTGCACCACCCCGAACCAGTGCAGCCCGGCGAGCGCCGGTGGATCGCGCCGCGCGCCCGGCAGGGGCACGAAGTCGACGTCGTAGATCGAAAAGTCGTCGGTGCGGTCGACGAAGTGGATCAGCGTGTCGCCGACGCCGTGGATGCCCGGGATGTTGAGCTCCATCGCCGACGCGCGCGTCGGGATCTCCCACGCC
>DASPJX010000284.1:0-10935 GCA_035628395.1 Burkholderiaceae bacterium
CGGTCGACGCGGTCGACGCGGTCGACGCGGTCGACGCGGTCGACGGACCGACGCGACCGGCGCGACCGGCGCGACCAACGCGATCGACGCGATCGACGCGATCGACGCGATCGATTGGACCGACGCGATCGACGAGGGTGCCGCGGGCGCCGCAGGGGCCCCCGGGTCGAAGACGATCAGCCCCGGTGCGTCGCCCGCGCGAGCCGGTCGCGCAGCGCGTCGAACGCCGCGTCCGCCGGCGGCGCCTCGACGACGATCGCCGCGGCGCGCAGCCGGTCGAGCCGTCGCAGCACCTCGTAGAGCGCCGCCTCGCGGCCCGCGGCGTCGGCCGGCATCGGCTCCCAGTGCGCGACCGCGGCGTCGGGGCGATCGGTCGACCACACCGCGAGCCGCGGCGCGTCGCCGCCGGCCAGCCGCGCGGCGAGCGCGGCGGGCGCGTGCGCCTCGACCGGCGTGTCGGGCTGGTAGTGCGCGGCGAGCGTGCCCGAGGCGCGCGGCGCGGCGTCGTCGCGCGCGGCGACCGGCTCGCCGAGCGCGCGCTCGAGCGCCGCCGCGCCGATCCGCCCCGGGCGCAGCAGCACCGCGCGGCCGCGGCTCAGGTCGACGATCGTCGACTCGACGCCGACCTCGGAGGCGCCGCCGTCGAGCACCAGCGGCACCCGCTCGCCCAGGTCGTCGGCGACGTGGCGCGCCCGCGTCGGGCTGACCCGGCCGAAGCGGTTCGCCGAGGGCGCCGCGACGCCGCTGCCGCCCGCGGCGACGAAGCGCTCGAGCAGCGCCCGCGCGACCGGGTGCGACGGGCAGCGCAGCCCGATCGTCGACTGGCCGCCGCAGGCGAAATCGGGCGCGCCCGCCGCGCGCGGCAGCACGAGCGTCAGCGGCCCCGGCCAGAACGCCGCGACGAGCCGCTCGGCGCGCGCGTCGAGCGTCGCCCATCGGCGCGCGTGCTCGACGCCGGTCACGTGGACGATCAGCGGATGGTCGGCGGGCCGTCCCTTCGCCGCGTAGATCGCGGCGACCGCCTCGCGTCGCGCGGCGTCGGCGCCCAGCCCGTAGACGGTCTCGGTCGGGAAGGCGACCAGGCCGCCCGCGGCGAGCAGGCGGGCGGCGCGCTCGATCGCCTCGGGGGTCGCCGGCTCGATCAACGGACGATGCCCAGCTCGCGCTCGATCGCGGCGGCGACGTCGGCGGCGGCGCGCGGCGTCTCGCCGGTCACCGTCACGTGACCCATCTTGCGGCCGCGGCGCGCCTCGGTCTTGCCGTACAGGTGCAGCTTCGCCTCGGGATGGCGCAGCACCGCGTTCCAGTCGGGCTCGCGCGGCGCGTCGCCGTCGCCGTACCAGACGTCGCCGAGCAGGTTCAGCATCACCGCCGGCGCGAGCTGGCGCACCGAGCCGAGCGGCAGGCCGGCCATCGCGCGCGCCTGCTGCTCGAACTGGCTGGTCGCGCAGGCGTCGATGCTCCAGTGGCCCGAGTTGTGCGGCCGCGGCGCCATCTCGTTGACGACGAGCCGGCCGTCGTCGAGCACGAAGAACTCGACGCAGAGCACGCCGACGTAGTCGAGCGCGGCGGCGATCGCGAGCGTCGCGTCGGTCGCGGCGCGCGCGGTCGCCGCGTCGACGCGGGCCGGCACCGTCGACACCGCGAGGATGCCGCCGCGGTGCTCGTTCTCGGCGACCGGGAACGCGACCGCGCGCCCGTCGAAGCCGCGCGCGACCACGACCGACACCTCGAGCGCGAGCGCGAGCCGCCGCTCGAGCACGCAGGGCACGCCGCCGAACGCGCGGAACGCCTCGATCGCCGCGGCGCGGTCGGCGACGCGCGCCTGGCCCTTGCCGTCGTAGCCGAGCCGCGCCGCCTTCAGGATGGCCGGGAACAGCGCCGGATCGGCGCCGGCGAGGTCGGCCTCGTCGCGCACCGCGAGGTGCGGCGCGACCTCGATGCCCGCCCGCCGCACGAAGGCCTTCTCCTCGATGCGGTCCTGCGCGATCGCGACCGCCGACGCCGCGGGCGCGACGACGAGGTCGCGCGCGAGGCGCTCGAGCGCGCCGGCCGGCACGTTCTCGAACTCGGTGGTGGCCGCGGCGCAGGTCCGCGCGAGCTCGTCGAGCGCGGCGGCGTCGACGTAGTCGGCGCGCAGGTGGCGGTCGGCGACCGCGCCGGCCGGGCTGTCGGCGCCCGGGTCGAGCACGCAGACGCGGTAGCCGAGGCTCTGGGCGGCCATGCAGAACATGCGACCGAGCTGGCCGCCGCCCAGCAGGCCGAGCCAGGTGCCGGGCGGCAGCGGCGCGACGGGACGCGTCATCGGGATCAGGCCGGCGGCAGCGTCATCGCGCGCGCCGCCTCGGTCTGGCGCGTGCGGTACGCGCGCAGCGCGCCCGCGATCGCCGGGTCGGTCGTCGCGAGGCCGGCGATCGCGTGCAGCGCCGCGTTCGCCGCGCCCGCCTCGCCGATCGCGAAGGTCGCCACCGGCACGCCCTTCGGCATCTGCACGATCGACAGCAGCGAGTCCTCGCCGCGCAGGTACTTCGAGGGCACCGGCACGCCGTAGACCGGCACGATCGTCTTGGAGGCGAGCATGCCCGGCAGGTGCGCCGCGCCGCCCGCGCCGGCGACGATCGCGCGCAGCCCGCGCGCCTCGGCCCGCTCGGCGTACGCGAACATCTCGTCGGGCATCCGGTGCGCCGAGACGACGCGCGCCTCGTGCGGCACGCCGAACTCCTCGAGCACCGCGACCGCGTGGCGCATGACCTCCCAGTCGCTGCTGCTGCCCATCACCACCCCGATGCGCGGGGACACGTCGGCCATCGCTCGCTCCGTCGAAAACGCGATTCTATCCGGCCGCCCGGCCCGGCCCGGCGCAGCCGGCGCGGGGCGCCCGGCCGGTCAGAGCGTGCGCCCGGTCAGCCGCTCGAGCGCCTCGCGGTACTTGCGCGCGGTGCCCTCGATCACCTCGGGCGGCAGCGCCGGCGCGGGCGGCGTCTTGTCCCAGCCGTCGAGCGACTCCAGCCAGTCGCGCACGTACTGCTTGTCGAAGCTCGGCGGCGAGACGCCCACCGCGTACGAGTCGGCCGGCCAGAAACGCGACGAGTCGGCGGTCAGCACCTCGTCCATCAGGTGCAGCGTGCCGGCCTCGTCGAGCCCGAACTCGAACTTCGTGTCGGCGATCAGGATGCCGCGGCCGGCGGCGTACTCGGACGCCCGCCGGTAGAGCTCGAGCGACACCTCGCGGATCCGCTCGGCGAGCGGCGCGCCGACCGCGGCGACCATCGCGTCGAAGCTGATGTTCTCGTCGTGCGCGCCCATCTCCGCCTTGTGCGCGGGCGTGAAGATCGGCTCGGGGAGCTTCTCCGCCATCCGCAGCCCGGGCGGCAGCGCGATCCCGCAGACCGAGCCGCTCGCCCGGTAGTCCTTCCAGCCGGAGCCGATCAGGTAGCCGCGCACGACCGCCTCCACCGGCACCGGCGCGAGCCGCTTGACGACCATCGAGCGGCCCGCGACCTGCTCGACCTCGTCGGGCGCGACCACCGACTCGGGCGCGACGCCGGTCAGGTGGTTGGGCACGACGTCGGCGAGCCGCTCGAACCAGAACTGCGCCATCGCGTTCAGCACCCGGCCCTTGTCCGGGATCGGCTCGTTCATCACGACGTCGAAGGCCGACAGCCGGTCGCTGGTGACGATCAGCAGCCGGTCGGTGCCGACGGCGTAGTTGTCGCGGACCTTGCCTCGCGACAGCAGCGGCAGCGAGCGCAGCGCGCTCTGGTGGAGGGCTCGGGCCATGGCGGCGGATCCGGTGCGGGCGCTCGGGGCGCGGGTGGGCGGGCCGGTCGGGACGCTCGAGGCCGGTCCCGCGTCGAGGCCGACATTGTGCCCGATCGCCGCGGCACGCCGGCTCGCGCCCGGCCGCCGCCGCCGGTAGCATCGGGCGATGGACGCCTACCCCCTGCCCCGCGGCGACCTCGCCGCCTCCGGCCTGCGCGCCGACCGGATCGAGCGGCTGCTCGCGCTCGTCGACGAGCACCGGCGCGCCGGCCGCTACCCGGGCGCGCAGATCGCGCTCGCCCGCCGCGGCACGCTGCTGCTCGACGTCACCGTCGGCGACGCCCGGATCGGCCCCGCCGCGACGCCCGCGCGCGACGACACGCTGTGGCTGCTGTACTCGAACACCAAGGTGCTGGTGGCCTGCGCGCTGTGGCGGCTCGTCGAGGACGGCGCGCTCGGCCTCGACGACGCGGTGGCCGAGCACCTGCCGGGCTTCGAGCGGCACGGCAAGCAGGCGGTGACGATCCACCAGGTCGTCACCCACCAGGGCGGCTTCCCGAACGCCGAGCTCGCCCGCGAGGGCTGGACCGACCGCGACGCGCGGCGGGCCTCGATCCTCGACTTCCGGCTCGAGTGGGAGCCGGGCAGCCGCATGGTGTACCACCCGCTGTCGGCGCACTGGGTGCTGGGCGCGGTGATCGAGGCGGTGACCGGCGAGGACCTGCGCGACGTGCTGCGCCGGCGGGTGATCGAGCCGCTGGGGCTGGGCCGCGAGCTGCGGCCCGGCCTGCTGCCCGAGGACGACGCGCGCGCCGCCGACATGCACGAGCCGGCGCCCGGCGGCGGGCTGCGCGTGCTACACGACACGACGACCGAGACCTGGCGCCGCGCCTGCGCGCCCGGCGGCGGCGCCTACGGCACGGCCCGCGGGATGGTCGCGCTCTACCAGATGATGCTCGGCGGCGGCGCGCTCGGCGACCGGCGCCTCGTGTCGCCGCGCACGCTCGAGTACGCGCTGCGCAACCACACCGGCGATCGCGTCGACGAGTTCATGGGCATGCCGATGCACCGCGGCATCGGGCCGCACCTGCGCGGCACGACGCGCAACGTCCGCGGCCTCGGCTCGCTCGCCGCGCCCGAGTGCTTCGGGCACGGCGGCGTCGGCTCCTCGTACTGCTGGGGCGACCCGCGCTCCGGCGTCTCGTTCGCCTACCTGACGAACGCGCGGCTGCCCGAGCCCTGGCACTCGCGACGGCTGGAGCGCGTGTCGAACCTCGTGCACGCGGCGATCGTCGACTGAGCGGCGCGCGGCGCGCGCGCCGCGGCCCTCGCTCTTGGCCCGGGCCCCTCCGCCCCAAGCCCTCGGCCCGTCAACCCGCGACCCCGCACCCCTCGGCCCGTCCACCCTCGGCTCGTCCACCCTCGGCTCGTCAACCCTCGGCCCCGCCCCCCTCGGCCCCCATGCCCACGGCCCCTCCGCGCCGCCCCTGGCCCCCTCAGGCCTCGGCCGTCGGCCCTCGGCCCTGCGCGTCGAGCCAGGGCTTCAGCCAGCCGAGCCCGGCCGAGGTGCCGGCGCGCGGCCGGTACTCGCAGCCGATCCAGCCCGCGTAGCCGAGCTCGTCGAGCAGCGCGAACAGGTACGGATAGTTGACCTCGCCGACGTCCGGCTCGTGGCGCTCGGGCACGCCCGCGATCTGGACGTGGCCGACGCCCTGCAGGTCGCGCCGGATGGTCGCGGCGAGGTCGCCCTCGACGATCTGGCAGTGGTACAGGTCGAGCTGCACCTTCAGGTTCGGCGCGCCGACCTCGGCGACGATCGCGTGCGCGTCGTCCTGCCGGTTCAGGAAGTAGCGCGGGATGTCGCGCGTGTTGATCGGCTCGATCAGCAGCTCGACGCCCGCGTCGGCGCAGCGGCGCGCGGCCTCGCGCAGGTTCGCGACGTAGGTCGCGCGGTGGCGCGCGCGGTCGGCGCCGTCGGGCACGAGGCCCGCCATCGCGTGCAGCCGCGGGCAGTCGAGCGCGCGCGCGTACCCGAGCGCCCGGTCGACGCCGGCGAGGAACTCGGCCTCGCGCCCGGGCAGCGACGCGAGCCCGCGCTCGCCCGCCTCGAAGTCGCCGGGCCAGGTGTTGAACAGCACCTGCCGCAGCCCGTGGCGCGAGAGCTCGGCGGCGAGCGCGTCGGCCTCGTGCGCGTACGGGAACAGGAACTCCACCGCGCGGAAGCCGTCCTTCGCGGCGGCGCCGAAGCGCTCCGTGAACGGCAGCTCGGCGTACATCATCGACAGGTTCGCGGCGAAACGCGGCATGGATCTCCTCCGGGATGCCCAAGGGTAGCGCAGGCTATGATCGGCGGGCGGTCCGGCACCGGTCCGCGCGAGACGACACGCAGGGAGGAGACCGGATGAGCTGGCAGCCCGAGCTCGACGAGATCGAACGACGCCGGCGGATCGCCGCCGGCCACGGCGGCCCCGAGAAGGTCGCGAAGCACCGCGCGGCGGGCAAGCTGCCGGTGCGCGAGCGGATCGGCGCGCTGCTCGACGCCGGCAGCTTCGACGAGGTCGGCTCGGTCTCGGGCTTCCCCGAGTACGACGCGCAGGGCCGGCTGACGAGCTTCATGCCGGCGAACCTGCTGTGCGGCCGCGGGCGCATCGCCGGGCGCGAGGTGTTCGTCACCGGCGACGACTTCACGGTGCGCGGCGGCGCGAACGACGGCGGCGTCGCCGACAAGTTCGCGTTCGCCGAGACGCAGGCGGTGCGCTGGCGCGTGCCGCTCGTGCGCCTGGTCGACGGCACCGGCGGCGGCGGCTCGGTCAAGCACCTCGAGACGATGGGCCGCACCTACCTGCCCGACGTGGAGGTGTTCACCGAGGTGCTCGACGCGCTGTCCGAGGTCCCGGTCGTCGCGCTCGGCCTCGGCTCGGTGGCCGGCATGGGCGCGGCGCGCGTGTGCGCGAGCCACTACTCGGTGATGGTGCGCGGCAGCTCGCAGCTCTTCGCCGCCGGCCCGCCGGTGGTCGAGCGCGCGTTCAACACCCCGATCGACAAGGAGACGCTCGGCGGCGCCGAGGTCCACGCGCGCGAGGGCACGATCGACGACGCGGTCGATTCCGAGGCCGAGGCCTTCGAGCGCGCGCGCCGCTTCCTGTCGTACCTGCCCTCGTCGGTGCACGAGCTGCCGCCCCGCGCGGCGCCGGCGCCCGACGATCCGCCCGACCGGCGCGACGAGGCGCTGCTGTCGATCGTGCCGCGCGACGCCCGCCGCGTGTACAAGATGCGATCGATCGTCGAGGCGACGACCGACCGCGGCTCGTTCATGGAGATCGGCCGCGCCTGGGGCCGCTCGACGATCGCCGGCCTCGCGCGGCTCGACGGCTGGCCGGTCGCGATCCTCGCGAGCGACCCGTACCACTACGGCGGCGCGTGGACCTCGGACGCCTGCCGCAAGGTGGTGCGGCTCGTCGACCTCGCGCAGACCTTCCACCTGCCGGTCGTGCACTTCGTCGACATCCCGGGCTTCCTGATCGGCCCCGACGCCGAGCGCTCGGGGATCATGCGGCACGGCTCGCAGGCGCTCGCCGCGGTCCGCCAGAGCACCGTGCCGTGGTGCGCGGTGATGGTCCGCAAGGCCTTCGGCATGGCGGCGCTCGCGCAGCGCAACGGCTCGCCCGCGTTCGCCCGGATCGCCTGGCCGAGCGCGCAGTGGGGCTCGCTGCCGATCGCGGGCGGCGTCGCGGCCGCCTACCGCGCGGTGATCGAGGCCGCGCCCGACCCGGCGGCCGCGCGCGCCGAGATCGAGGCCCGGCTCGAGACGCTGCAGGATCCGCTGCGCACCGCCGAGGCCTTCGGCGTCGAGGAGATCGTCGACCCGCGCGACACGCGGCGCCGGCTCTGCGCGTTCGCGAACCGCGCGGCGCCGCTGCGCGCCGCGGGGCGGCCGGCCTTCGGCTACCGCCCCTGAGGCGGAGCGCTCAGCAGACCGCGGTCAGGCCGTTGCGCAGGCACGGCCGGCCCGCGGGCGAGATCAGCACGTCGCCGCCGGCCGACGGCCACGCGCGGCCCGAGTCGTCGACGCAGCCGGCCGGCCCGCAGCCCGGCAGCACCGGCGGCGGCCCGCCGGGCTCGCCGGCCCGGGGCGCGCGCATCGGCGCCGGCGGGGGCACCGGGCTCGGCGGGAGCTCGGGCACGGCGATCGGCGGCACGCGCACGGGAGCGGCCGCCGCTCCGCCGCGCAGCCGGCGCGCGTCGCGCTCGCGCGCGCCGCGGCGACGCAGCGCCTCGGCCTCGGCCCCGTCGGGGGGTCCCCCGACGGCCTCGCCGGCCTCTCGCGCGCCGCCGGCCTCTCGCGCGCCGCCGGCCGAAGGCGGCGCGGCCGCGGGCGCGCCGGGCGCCGGGGACGGCTCGCCGGCCCGGCGCAGCGCGTCGCGGGCGACGTGGTCGCGCCCCTCGGCGTCGATCCACGGGCCCGACGAGGCGGCCGGCGTCCGCGGCGCGGGCGGCTCGGGCGCCGACAGCCGGACCGGTTCCGCGGCGGCGCCGGCGCCGGCCGCGAGCGCCGCCGCGAGCGCCGCGCCGGCCGCGAGCGCCCGACGCCCGATCCGTCCGTCCCCCGATCCCGTCGCGTCCATCCGGCCTCCCGTGCGTCGTCCGATCGCGGGTCGCGGGTCGCGGGGCGCCGCGACGCGCCGCGCCGCGCCGCGCCGCGTTCAGCGCGCGAGACGCGCCGGCAGCGTCCGGAACCCGCGGAACCGCACCCGCCGGTCGCGCGTCGGCGCGTCGCCGGGCTCGAGCCGCGGGAAGCGCGCGAGCAGCCGTCCGACCGCGATCCGTCCTTCGAGGCGGGCGACGTTCATGCCCGCGCAGGCATGGTCGCCGTGGCCGAAGGCGAGCTGCCGGTTCGGGCGGCGCCCGACGTCGAAGCGATCGGGGTCGGGGAACGCCGCCGGGTCGCGGTTGGCCGCCCCGATGCACAGCGTCACGAAGGTGCCCGCGCCGAAGCGCGTGCCGCCGAGCTCGAGCTCGCCGGTCAGCATCCGGTTGTTGAACTGCAGCGGGCTCTCGTAGCGCAGCATCTCCTCGACCGCCGAGGGCAGCAGCGACGGGTCGTCGCGCAGCCGGCGCTGCTCGTCGGGACGGTGCATCAGCGCGTTCAGGCCGTTGCCGATCAGGTTCGTCGTGGTCTCGTGCCCGGCGTTCAGCAGGAACACGCAGTTGTGCAGCAGCTCGAGCTCGGACAGCCGCTCGCCGTCGACCTCGCCGGCGATCAGCCGGGTGAGCACGTCCTCGTCGGGGTCGAGCGGGCGCGCGCGCCGGTCGGCGATCAGCTCGCGCAGGCAGGCGACGAACTCGGTCACCGCGCGATGGCCGGCCTCGAGCATCGCCGGCGTCGGCACCGGCTCGAGCGCGGCGAGGATCGCGAGCGACCAGTCGCGCAGCGGCCCCCGCGCCTCGCGCGGGAACGACAGCAGGTTGCCGATCACCTCGACCGGGATCCGGGCGGCGAAGTCCTCGATCAGGTCGACCTGCGCGCCGTCGCGCGCGCGCTCGGCGAGCGCCTCGAGCAGCCCGTCGACGAGCGCGACGACGCCGGGCTCCATCCGCGCGACCGCGCGCTGGTTGACCGCACCGAGCATCAGCCGGCGCGCCCGCGTGTGCGACGGCGGGTCGCTGAACACCAGGCTGGTCGTGTGGTGCTCGTAGAGCGGCGTCCCGGCGCCGAACTTCGGCGCGAACTCGCGCTTCTTGTCCGAGCTCGCGACGCTCGAGCGGTACACCGTCGACACGTCGTCGTAGCGGGTGAGGAACACCGCGCCGCCGGCGAGCACCCGCACCGGGTCGTGCTCGCGCAGCGCGCGGTAGGTCGGATAGGGATCGTCGTAGAACGACGCGGGCAGCGACGCCAGCTCGAACGAGCGGGCCAGTTCGACGTCGGGCGATGTCTCCATCGCCCGATGCTAGCGCACGACGGGCCCCGCGGGTCGCCGGCGATCCGGCGCCGGGGCCCGGCGCGGTGCCGCGCGATCGGGCGCGGCGGGACGCGGGCGGCGCGGCGGCCGCCCGCGGCGGCTCAGACCACCGCCTGGGCGAGCTCGCCGCTGCGGTACTTCTCGACCATCACCGTCAGCGGGATCGCGCGCACCTTCGAGCCCTGCCCCGCGCAGCCGAACTCGCGGTAGCGCTGCACGCAGATCGCCTTCGCGGCCTCGCGGGCGGGCTTCAGGTACTCGCGCGGATCGAACTTCTCCGGATGCTCGGCGAAGAACCGGCGGATCGCCGCGGTCATCGCCAGCCGGATGTCGGTGTCGATGTTGATCTTGCGCACGCCGTGCTTGATCGCCTCCTGGATCTCCTCGACCGGCACGCCGTAGGTCTCCTTCATCGCGCCGCCGTACTTGCGGATCTCCTCGAGCAGGTCCTGCGGCACCGACGACGAGCCGTGCATCACCAGGTGCGTGTTCGGCAGCCGCTGGTGGATCTCCTTGATCCGCGAGATCGCGAGGATGTCGCCGGTCGGCTTGCGCGAGAACTTGTAGGCGCCGTGGCTGGTGCCGATCGCGATCGCGAGCGCGTCGACCTGCGTGCGCTTGACGAAGTCGGCGGCCTGCTCCGGGTCGGTCAGCAGCTGCTCGCGCGTCATCGTCGCGTCGGTGCCGTGGCCGTCCTCCTTGTCGCCCTTCATCGTCTCGAGCGAGCCGAGGCAGCCGAGCTCGCCCTCGACGGTCACGCCGACCGCGTGCGCCATGTCGACGACCTTGCGCGTCACCTCGACGTTGTAGTCGTAGGACGCGATGGTCTTGCCGTCCTCCATCAGCGAGCCGTCCATCATCACCGAGGAGAAGCCAAGGTCGATCGCGCCCCGGCAGACGTCCGGGCTCTGGCCGTGGTCCTGGTGCATCACCAGCGGGATCTTCGGGTACGCCTCGAGCGCGGCCTGGATCAGGTGCTTGACGAACGGCTCACCGGCGTACTTGCGGGCGCCCGCGCTGGCCTGCAGGATCACCGGCGCACCGGTCTCCTTGGCCGCTTCCATCACGGCCTGCACCTGCTCCAGGTTGTTGACGTTGAAGGCCGGGATGCCGTAGCCGTTCTCGGCGGCATGGTCCAGCAGTTCGCGCATGGAAACGAGGGGCATGGTGCAGTCCTGCAGTTGGAAAAACGGGGCCGCGCGCGGATGCG
>DASPJX010000285.1:0-21259 GCA_035628395.1 Burkholderiaceae bacterium
GCGCGGCGCGCGGCGCGACGCCGAGCCGCCCGCCCGCGCGCCGGCCGCGCGCGTCGCGACCGCCGGACGACGCGGCGCGTCCGCCGCGGTCGAGGTCGGCGGGCAGCGGATCACGCATCCCGATCGCGTCGTCGATCCGTCGACCGGGCTCACGAAGCTCGACGTCGCGCGCTACTACGAGGCGGTGGCGGGCGCGATGCTGCCGCACCTGCGCGAGCGGCCGGTGTCGCTGACGCGCGCGCCCGACGGCATCGACGGCGAGCGCTTCTTCCAGAAGCACGCCCCGGCCGCCTCGATCCCCGGCATCGCGCTGCTCGACGCGTCGCTCGACCCCGGGCACGCGCCGCTGATGGCGGTGCCCGACCGGGGCGCGCTGCTCGGCGCCGCGCAGATGAACGTGATCGAGCTGCACACCTGGAACGCGAAGGCGCGCGCGATCGAGCGGCCCGACCGGATCGTGTTCGACCTCGATCCCGGCGAGGGGGTGTCCTGGTCGCGGGTGCAGGAGGCCGCGACGCTCGTCCGCGCGCTGCTCGAGGAGCTCGAGCTCGAGTCGTGGCTGAAGACGAGCGGCGGCAAGGGCCTGCACGTGGTCGTGCCGATCGCCCCGGGCCCGTCGTGGGCGGCGGCGCGCGGCGTGTCGAAGGGCGTCGTGCGGCACCTCGCGCGCACGCTGCCCGACCGCTTCTCGGCCCGGCCGGGCGACGCCCACCGGCGCGGCCGGATCTTCGTCGACTACCTGCGCAACGGCCGCGGCGCGACCACCGTCGCCGCGTGGTCGCTGCGCGCGCGTCCGGGCCTCGGCGTGTCCGTGCCGGTCGCCTGGGACGAGCTGCCCTCGCTCTCCTCGGGCGCGCACTGGACGCTGCGCGACGCGCCGCGCCGGCTCGAGGACGAGGACCCGTGGGCGGGCGCCGCGCGCCGGCGCCAGCGATTGACGACCGCGATGAAGGCGCTCGACGACGTCGGCGCGCTGCCCGACGAGGCGACGGCCGACTGACGACCGAGCCGCGACGACCGCCGACGAACCGCCGACGAACCGCCGATCGATCGACGATCGACGGACCGCCGACCGACGGACCGCCGACCGACCGGAGTCCAGCCGGAGATCGACCGCAGACCGACCCGGAGCCGATCGACCGCCGACCGATCCGTGGCCGACGGGATCGACGGGACGGACGGCGGCCCGTCGGTCCCGTCGACGCCCCGTCAGTCCCGGCCGTCGAACGTGCCCTTGCCGGGAGGCGAGCCGTCGCCCTGGGCGCCGCCCTCGGCGTGGGTCGCCCCGCGCCCGGCGCGCGCCCCGGCCCGGTGCCCGGCGGCGGCCGAGCCCGCGGACGTGCCCTTGTGCGCGCTCGCGGACGCCGAGGCGTCCTTGCGCTTGCCCTTGTTGCCTTCCTTCTTCTTCTGCTGCGACGCTCCGGACATGCCGATCTCCCCGAGTGGTGTGGACGCGCCGGGGGCGTGCAATCGGCGCGCCCGCGGCGCGGCGGTGCGGCGTCCCGACGCGGCGGCGCCCGTACACTGGCGTCCCGTTCCCGTGCCCCGAGACGCCATGCCCACCTTCACCCGGGTCGTCCTGTTCACCGACGCCGACGGCCGCGCCCGCTTCCGCGAGGAGGCCGTGCCGCTCGACGAGGGCACGCCGCAGTCGCGGCTGTCCGCGCCGATGCCCGCGAGCGCGGTGCAGCTGCGCGAGAGTCCGGTCGGCTTCCGCTCGGAGTTCCACTGCACCGGCGCGCCGCAGTGGGTGTTCATCCTGTCGGGCCGGATGGAGATCGGGCTGCAGGACGGCACGTCCCGCACGTTCGGCCCCGGCGAGCACTTCTACTCGGCCGACGTGCTGCCCGACGGCGCGAGCTTCGACCCCGCGGTGCACGGGCACCGGAGCCGGCAGGTCGGCGACGCGCCGCTGCGCACGCTCTTCGTGCGCGACTGAGCGCGGCGCGCGCGGCGCTCAGGCGACGTCGATCCGGCGCTTGAGCTCGGGCGGGTTCGCGAAGGTCTTGCGGAACGCGTCCGGGTCGCCGGCGAAGCGCAGGCCCGCCGCCCGGACCGCGTCGTCGGGCACCTTCGACAGCGGCGTGTAGCGCGGATGGTGGTGCTCGAGGTAGGGATCGTTGCGCGCCGCGTTGTAGCACATCAGCACCGTCCAGCGCCGCTCGGACGAGCGGTTCTGGTCGGAGCGGTGCATCACGTTCGCGTGGAAGAAGAGCCCGTCGCCCGGCTCCATCTCGACGTGCACGAGCTCCATCGTCTCGAGCATGCGCGCGACGCGCTTCGGGTCGGCGCCGACCTGCTCGCCCGGCAGCACGCCGTGGTCGACGCGTCCGGCGTGGTGCGAGCCGCGCAGCACCTGCAGGCAGCCGTTCTCGCGCGTGGTCCGGTCGAGCGCGACCATCACGCTCGCCATGTACGGGAACAGGCAGCCGTTGTGGTACCAGTAGCCGTAGTCCTGGTGCCACTCCCACGCGCCGCCCTCGAAGGGCTCCTTGGCGGTGAGCTTCGAGTGGTAGTGGTAGACCTCGCCGCCCAGCATCGCCTCCATCGTGTCGACGACGCGGTGCGAGCGGGCGGCCAGGCCGTAGACGCTGTCGCCCGGATGGTTCCAGGTGGCCATCCGCGTCGCCTTGCCCTGCGAGTCGGTGCGGTCGTACAGGCTCGCGCGCAGCGCGGGGTCCTGCTCGATCGCGGCCCGCAGCAGCGCGATCTCCTCGGCGTCGAACAGCGACTTCACGAGCACGTGGCCGTCGCGCTCGTACGCGGCCTGCTGCTCGGCGGTGAACACGGACGGCATCGCGGTCTCCTCGGGGTGCGCGGGCGGCGCCGGCGCCCGTCCATCGTCGGCGAAGCGGCCGCGCCGCGCAACGGCCGCGGCCCCGCGGGTGGAACGGCGGACGCGCCGCGCGTCCGCGGCGACGCTCAGTCCCGCTCGGGGTGCCAGGCGGGCTTGCGCTTCTCGAGGAAGGACGCGATGCCCTCGCGGCCCTCCTCGCCGGCGCGCGCGGCCGCGATGCGGCCCGCCGTGTCGCGCATCAGCGCGTCGTCGACCGGCCGGCCCGCGACGTCGCGGATCAGCGCCTTGGTCGCGGCGAGCGCCCGCGGGCCGGCGACCAGCAGCCGGCCGAGCAGCGCGTTGACGGAGGCGTCGAGCTCGGCGGTCGGCGCCAGGCCCTGGACCAGGCCGATCCGGTACGCCTCGGCCGCGTCGAACACCTCGGCCGACAGCATGTAGCGCGACGCGAGCCGCGGCCCGATCGCGCGCAGCACGTACGGGCTGATCATCGCGGGGATCAGCCCGATGCGGACCTCGGTCAGGCAGAAGCTCGCGTCCTCGATCGAGGCGATCGCGACGTCGCAGGCCGCCACGAGCCCGAGCCCGCCGGCGAACGCCGGGCCGTGCACGCGCGCCACCGTGGGCTTCGGCGACTCCGCGATCGCGCGCAGCAGCGCGGCGAGCCGGCCCGCGTCGGCCTCGTTCTCGGCGGCGCCGTACGAGGCGGCCCGCTTCATCCAGTTCAGGTCGGCGCCGGCGCAGAACGCGCTGCCCCGGCCCGCCAGCACGATCGCGCGCACGTCCGGGTCGTCGGAGGCGGCGCCGACCGCGTCGGTCAGCTCGGCGATCAGCTCGGCGCTCATCGCGTTGCGCACGTCCGGGCGGTTCAGCCAGATCACGGCGACGCCCTGCTGCAGCACGGTCTCGAGGGTGGCGTAGGTCATGGTCGCGAGGGGGACTGTAGGTGGCCGAAGCATACCGGTCCCGGCGAACGCCCGGTCGGCGCCCCGGCGGTCGGCGTGCCGCGTTCCGGGGCGTTAGAGTGGGATGATGGTGCGACTCTTCGTCTCCGTCGTCGTGCTCGCCGCGCTGCTGCTGCTGCTGGCGTTCGCGCTCGGCGCGGCGGTGCGCGGCGGCGTGCGCCGCTTCGACCGGAGACGGTACAAGCCCCGGGCGGCCCACCGCCGGCCGGACACGCCCTTCGACGACGCCGCCGGGGCGGGTGACGCGCCCGGCGGGCCCGACGCCGACGCTCCGACCGACTTCTTCACCGGCGCGCCGCTCGACGCCGACGTCGCGATCGTGCGCTGCGACGACTGCCGCGCGCTCTACCACCCGGATACCGTCGCGATGCTCGCCGAGCACAACGGCGGGCGCTGCGCGTCGTGCGGTGGCCTCTCGTTGAATCCGCTGGGCCGGCCGCGCCGTGCGGCGCGCGCCGACCGCGGGCGCGCGCTGGTCGTCGAGCCGTCCACGGCCGAGGCGTTCGCGACGGCGATCGGCCGGCTGGTCACGGTCGAGGTCCAGATGATCCGTGCACTGCCCGCGGCGCCGGGGGCCGTCCCGACGCTGCTCGGCCGCACCGGCGGCGGCATCGAGCTGCGGCTCGCCTTCGTCGGCCCGGCGGTGCGCGGCCGACGGGGCCGCGCGCACGTGCTCGGCCTGCTGGGCTCGCGGGTCCGCGCGCGCGGGCTGCTGCTCGCCGACGAGGCGCACGGCCTGAAGCTGCTCGCGACCGAGCCGTCGATGGTGGTCGAGCTGGCATGAGCGCGACGCCGACCCCGTTCGACACCGGGCGCCACGCGCGCCATCGGATGATCGACTGGTTCGACGCCGACGCGCTCGCCGCCGCCCGCGTCGTCGTGCTCGGTGCGGGCGCGATCGGCAACGAGGTGTGCAAGGCGCTCGCGCTGCTGGGCGTCGGACGCATCGAGGTCTGGGACCGCGACCGCGTCGAGCGCCACAACCTGACCCGCAGCGTGCTGTTCCGGGACGACGACGTCGGTCGGCCGAAGGCCGAGGTCGTCGCGCGGCGCACGGCCGGGCTCGATCCGTCGATCCGGGTCGAGCCCCGCGTGGCCGACGTCGCCGTCGCGCTCCGCGCGTCGGCGCTGGACGGCGCGACGGCAGTGTTCGGCTGCCTCGACAACTTCGAGGCGCGGCTGCGCGCGAACGAGCTGTGCCTGATCGCCGGCGTCGACCTCGTCGACGGCGCGATCGACGCGCGCCACGCCAGCGTCGAGCACTTCCCGTTCTCCGCCGGCCGCCGCCTGGGCTGCTACGAGTGCGGGCTGCCGCCGTCCGCGTACGGTCGCATCGCCGAGCGCTACTCCTGCGGCGGGCTGCGACGCGCCGGGCTGGCCGAGCGCAAGGTGCCCACCACCGTCGTCACCTCGTCGATCGCGGGCGCGCTGATGGTCTCGTGGGGACTGCGGATGGGGCCGCGCGCGGACGCGCCGCCCGTGGCGCGTCGCGCGCTGATCGACGCGATCGACGGCCGGTCGCGCGTGGCCGCGATCGTGCGTGCCGACGCGTGCCCGTGCTGCGGTCCGCTGACGGCCGATGCGCTTCCGCGCCTGCGCTGGCGCGCCGGCGCGCCGCTGGAGCTCGACGAGGCCGCCGCCGGGCTGCGCGTGCGGCTGCCCGAGCCGGTCGTGTTCGGTGCGCGCTGCGCGGCCTGCGGTGCCGACGCGCGCGACGCGCTGCCCGCCGGCTCGCGGCTGCGCGCGCACGACACCGACGCGCGCCGCTGCCGCCGCTGCGGCGCCGAGGCCGTCGCGGTCGACGGCCGCGACGCCGCGACCCTGGGCGAGCTGCTCGCCGCGACCGGCGGCCGTCCGCCGGCGCTGCCGTTCCTGTGGATCGACGACCCCCGTACCGTCCTGTGCATGGAGATCGCCTCATGAACCGACCCCTGAAGATCGAGATCCGGACCGCCGACCAGACCCGCAAGGCGCAGGTCGAGGCCGAGTCCGACCAGTCCGCCGCCGAGCTCATCCAGGCTGCGGTCGACAACTGGAAGCTGCCGCTCGACACCGACTACACGCTGGTCAACGTGACGCGGGGCACCACCGTGCCGGCCTCGCAGACCGTGGGCAGCGTGGCCTCGCCCGGCGACGTGCTCGAGGTCCAGCCGGTGCTGGTGGCCGGGCTGCGGTGAATCCGCTCGAGACCCGCCGGCGCGAGGACCTCGCGCGCGTGCGGGCGCTGTGCGAGCGCTCGGACGGACGGCTCGCGTTCGTCTCGGCCGACGCCGAGGCGCCGAGCGAGGTCAGGCTGCGGGCGCGGCTGCGCGTCGCGCTCGACCCGTCGTATCCCGCGAGCGCCGGCGACGCGCTCGCGCTGCGGATCGCGATCCCGCAGGGCTATCCGTTCCGCGACGGCCCGCGCACCTTCGTGTCGCCGGTCGTCTGGCATCCGAACGTGTTCGCCGACGGCCAGATCTGCCAGGGCCGCACCTGGCGCGTCTCCGAGTTCCTGGACCTGTACGTGCAGCGGATGCTGAGGATCCTGACCTACCAGGACGACGGCGTGAACCTGTCGTCGGTCGCGAACCCGACCGCGGCCGCGTGGTTCCGCGGCGCGCGCGCCCGTGCGCCGCAGGCGTTCCCGACCGACGCGGCGGACGTGGCGCGCGCGTCCGGGCGGCGCGTCGGCTGGCGGGACGCGCGCTGATGCCGATCGCCTGGCGCGACACCTCCGAGCCGGTCGCGACGTGGCCGCTCGACGCGCTCGCCGAGGCGCAGGGCACGGCCGTCGCGCTGGCCGCGCTCGCCGCCTCGCGCGGGGCGGCGCTGTCGATCGCGCTGCCGCGCGTGCTGGCCGTCGAGGTCGTCGAGTTCCTCGCGTCGCGCGACGTGGAGGCGGGCGGGCTGCTGCTCGGACGCCGCCACGCGGTGACGGAGGGCGATCCCGCGTCGATCGTCGGCGTCGAGCGCTTCGTGCCCGGACGCATCGCCGAGGGCACCGGCACCTCGCTCGCGCTGTCGAGCGAGATCTGGGACGACGCGCGGCCGCTGCTCGACGCCGGCCTCGCGGTCGTCGGCTGGGTGCACTCGCATCCGGACCTGGGCGCGTTCTTCAGCGGCACCGACCGCCGCACGCAGCGGGCGTTCTTCGCGCAGCCGTGGCAGTTCGGCTGGGTGGTCGACCCCGTGCGGCGCGAGCAGGCGTGGTTCCGGGGGGCCGACGCCGCGCCGGACGGGCTGCGGGTGCTCACATCCTGAACACGCCGAATCGCGTCTCGGGAATCGGCGCGTTCAGGCTCGCCGACAGCCCGAGCGCGAGCACGCGGCGCGTGTCGGCCGGGTCGATGACGCCGTCGTCCCACAGCCGCGCGCTCGCGTAGTACGGATGGCCCTGGTGCTCGTACTGCGCGAGCAGCGGCGCCTTGAACGCGGCCTCGTCCTCGGCGCTCCAGGTCCCGCCCTTCGCCTCGATGCCGTCGCGCCGGACGGTGGCCAGCACCGAGGCGGCCTGCTCGCCGCCCATCACGCTGATCCGCGCGTTCGGCCACATCCAGAGGAAGCGCGGCGAGTACGCGCGGCCGCACATGCCGTAGTTGCCCGCGCCGAAGCTGCCGCCGATGATCACGGTGAACTTCGGCACCTGCGCGCACGCGACCGCGGTGACCAGCTTCGCGCCGTTGCGGGCGATGCCCTCGTTCTCGTACTTGCGCCCGACCATGAAGCCGGTGATGTTCTGCAGGAACAGCAGCGGGATGCGGCGCTGGCAGCACAGCTCGATGAAGTGCGCGCCCTTGAGCGCCGACTCCGAGAACAGGATGCCGTTGTTCGCGACGATGCCGACCGGCATGCCGTGGATCCGCGCGAAGCTGGTCACCAGCGTGGTGCCGTAGCGCGCCTTCCACTCGTCGAGCTCCGAGCCGTCGACGATCCGGGCGATCACCTCGCGCACGTCGTAGGGCTTGCGGGTGTCGGTCGGGATCACGCCCCAGAGCTCGCGCGGATCGTGCAGCGGCTCGCGCGGCTCGGTGCGCACGAGCTGCTCGGGCTTCCTCCAGTTCAGGTTGCCGACGATCCGGCGCGCGAGCGCGAGCGCGTGGGCGTCGTCCTGCGCGAGCCAGTCGGACACGCCCGACAGCCGGGTGTGGACGTCGCCGCCGCCGAGGTCCTCGGGCGAGACCACCTCGCCGGTGGCCGCCTTCACCAGCGGCGGGCCGCCGAGGAAGATCGTCCCCTGGTCGCGCACGATGATCGACTCGTCGCTCATCGCCGGCACGTACGCGCCGCCGGCGGTGCACGAGCCCATCACGACGGCGATCTGCGGGATGCCCTGCGCCGACAGGTTCGCCTGGTTGAAGAAGATCCGGCCGAAGTGGTCGCGGTCGGGGAACACCTCGTCCTGGTTGGGCAGGTTCGCGCCGCCCGAGTCGACCAGGTACACGCAGGGCAGCCGGTTCTGCTGCGCGATCTCCTGCGCGCGCAGGTGCTTCTTGACGGTGACCGGGTAGTAGGTGCCGCCCTTGACGGTCGCGTCGTTGCAGACGACCACGCACTCGACGCCGGCGATCCGGCCGATGCCGGTGATGATCCCCGCGCACGGCGCCTCGTCGTCGTACATGCCGTGCGCGGCGAGCGGCGACAGCTCGAGGAACGGCGAGCCCGGATCGAGCAGCTGGTCGACGCGATCGCGCGGCGGCAGCTTGCCGCGGGCGACGTGCTTGGCGCGCGCCGCGTCGCCGCCGCCCCGGGCGGCGCGGGCCAGCGTCGCGCGCAGGTCCTCGACCAGCGCGCCCATCGCGCGGGCGTTGGCCTGGAAGTCGTCGGAACGGGTGTCGAGGCGCGATTCGATCGGATGCATGGTCAGAGTCCGAGGAGCGCCGGCAGCCGGCGCATGTCGTCGAAGGTGGCCGCGCAGCCGGCGGCGAGCAGCGCGCGCGGATCGGTGTGCGCGCAGTAGCCGAGCACGAGGGCGCCCGCGGCGACGCCCGCCGCGGTGCCGGTCGGGGTGTCCTCGATCACCGCGCAGCGCGCGGCGGGCACGCCGAGCGCGCGCGCGGCGAGCAGGTAGACGTCGGGGGCGGGCTTGGGGCGCTCGACCTGGTCGGCGCCGAACACCCGCGAGCGGGCGTCGCCCGGGCCGGCCTCGAAGCGCGCGAGCAGGCCGCTCGTGCCGAGCGTGAGCCGCATCTTCGCCCGGTCGGCGCCCGAGGCGGCCGCGAACGGCAGCCCGGCGGCGGCGATCGCCGCGATCGCGTCCGCCGCGTGCGGCACCGCGCGCACCTCCTTCGAGAGCGCCGCGTCGCGGCGCCGCGCGAAGCCCTCGTACCAGTCGGCGGGCAGGGTGCGGCCGGCCATCGCCTCGATGATCGCGAGCTCCTCGCGCAGCGCCTTGCCCATGAAGGTGCGCATCGTGCGCTCGACGTCGAAGGCGAGGCCGAGCTCGTTCAGCATCGCGCACAGCACGCGGTTGGTGATCGGCTCGCTGTCGACCAGCACCCCGTCGCAGTCGAAGAGGACGGCGGCGACGCCCATCAGCCGCGGCCCGGCAGCGGATGGCCGGGCATCAGCCGGTACGGATGCGCCCAGCCCGGCATCGCCTCGATCCGCGACAGCCAGGCGCGGATCGCCGGATACGTCGCCCAGTCGACGCCGAACTCGTCGGCGAACCACAGGTAGCCGCAGATCGACAGGTCGGCGATCGACGGCCGGTCGAGCGCGACCCACGCGCGGCCCGCGAGCCGCTGCTCGAGCACCCCGATCGCGGCGAGCCCGCGGGCGCGGAACACCTCGACGACCGCCGGGTCCGCGTCCTTCGAGTACGAGACCAGGAAGCGCCAGGTGGCGATGTAGCTGGTCAGCTTGTGGTTGTCCCACAGCAGCCAGCGCAGCACCTCGCGGCGCTCCTCGTCGTCGTCCCAGTGGAAGCGGCCGAGCGTGTCCGACAGGTAGTCGAGGATCACGCCGGACTGCGCGAGCCGGCGGCCCCGGTGCTCGAGCACCGGGACCTCGCCCATCACGTTGATCCGCCGGTACGCCTCGGTCCGCGTCTCGCCGCCGAAGTAGTCGACGAAGCGCGGCGTCCAGTCGGCGTCGCACAGGTTGAGCATCAGCGCCGCCTTGTAGGCGTTGCCGGACTGCGCGAAGCAGTGGAGCACGTACTCGGCCATCGTCGGTCCCGGTTCAGTCTTCCATCACGCGGTCGAGGCCGCGCACCACGCCGACGAGCCGCGACACGCGACGGATCGCGAGCAGCGCGCCCGGCACGTAGGGCTCGGCGCTGCCGCCGGCCTCGTGGCGCAGGTGCAGCCGCTGGTCCTCGGCGCCGAAGATCGCCTCGACGCCGAGCACGAAGCCCGGCACCCGCAGCGCGTGCACCGGGATGCCCGACATCGTCGCGCCGCGCGTCTCGACCGGCCCGCGCAGCGACCCGAGCGGCAGCGCCGACGCGCGCGCGTCGCCGCGCGCCGCGCCGAGCCGCACCGACAGCTCGCGCACCGTGCCCGAGGGCACGTCGGCCTTGCCGGCCTTCGCGTAGTCGATCAGCTCGACGTCGGGCAGCCACTTCACCGCCATCTCGGCGAACTTCTGCAGCAGCACCGCGGTGATCGCGAAGTTGCCGCAGGCGAGCACGCCCCGGTTCGCGGCGCGGGCGGCGGCGTCGAGCCGCGCGTACTCCTCGTCCGACAGGCCCGAGGTGCCGACGACGACGTGCGCGCCGGCCTGCAGCGCGGCCAGCACGTTGCCGTACGCGACGTCGGGCTTGCTGTACTCGACGAGCACGTCGACGCCGCGCGCGAGCGCCTCGGCGGCGGTGGCGACGATCGGCGCGGCGCAGTCGATGCCGAGGGTCTCGCCGACGCCGCGGCCGGCGGCGCGCCGCGCGATGCCGGCGACGAGCTCGAGGTCGGGGCTGCGCGCGATGCCGCGCGCGAGGGGGGCGCCGGCCCAGCCGGTGACGCCGGCGAGCGCGACGCGGATGCGGGCGTCAGTCATGGAGGTGCTGGGTCAGGAAGCCGTGGGTGCGCGCCAGCGCGGTGGCGGCGCTGTCGGCGTGCCAGTCGGGGTGGCCGTGGCGGTTGAAGCCGTGGCCGGCCGGGTACACGTGGCAGGCGACGTCGGGCAGCGCGGTGCTGATGCGGCGCACCGCGTCCATCGGGATCAGCGCGTCGCGCTCGCCGAAGTGCAGCATCGCGGGCGCCTGCGGCCGCTCGTGCAGGAAGGGCAGCGTGCGCCCGCCGTAGTAGCCGACCGCGGGCAGCCCGAGGCGCGTGGCCGCGAGCAGCGCGACCGTGCCGCCCCAGCAGTAGCCGACGACGCCGGTGGGCAGGCCCTCGCCGACCTGCAGCTGCGCCGCGCGGATGTCGCGCAGCGGCGCGTCCATGCCGAGGCGGCCGACCAGCTCGCGGGCGCGCGCGGTGCCCTCGGGCGTGTACGGCAGCTCGGCGTCGGGCTCCAGCCGGTCGAAGAACGCCGGCGCCACCGCGAGCCACCCGGCCGCCGCGTACTGCTCGGCGAGCACCCAGCGCACGTGGTCGTTGACGCCGAAGATCTCCTGCACGACCACCACGCAGCCGCGCGGCTCGCCCTCGGGCCGGGCGACGAACGCGCGCACGCGCTCGCCGTCGATCGCCTCGAGTGTCCTCGTCTCCATCCGTCCCCTCCTCGCGCCGCGCGGGCGCCTCGTGTCACTCGGCGGCGAGCGCGCGCCCGATCAGGATGCGCTGGATGTCGCTCGTGCCCTCGTAGATCTGGCAGACGCGCACGTCGCGCCAGATCCGCTCGACCGGGAAGTCGCTCACGTAGCCGTATCCGCCGTGGATCTGGATCGCGTCCGAGCAGACCCGCTCGGCCATCTCCGACGCGTACAGCTTGGCCATCGCCGCCTCCTTCAGGCACGGACGGCCCGCGTCCTTCAGCGCCGCCGCGTGCAGGATCAGCTGGCGCGCCGCCTCGATCCGCATCGCCATGTCGGCGAGCCGGAACTGCACCGCCTGGTGCTCGAAGATCGGCGCGCCGAACGCGGTGCGCTCCTTCGCGTAGCGCAGCGCCGCCTCGAAGGCCGCGCGCGCCATGCCGACCGACTGCGACGCGATCCCGATGCGCCCGCCCTCGAGCCCCGAGAGCGCGATCCGGTAGCCCTGGCCCTCCTCGCCGACCAGGTTCGCGGCGGGCACGCGGCAGCCCTCGAACAGGATCTGCGCGGTGTCGGACGCGTGCTGCCCGGTCTTCTCCTCGAGCCGCGCGACGACGTAGCCGGGCGTGGACGTGGGCACGACGAACGCCGAGATGCCGCGCTTGCCGGCCGCCCGGTCGGTCACCGCCATCACGATCGCGACGTCGGCGTGCCGGCCGCTCGTGATGAACTGCTTGACGCCGTCGATCACGTACTCGACGCGGCCGTCGGCCGAGACCTCGCGGCGCGCGGTCGTGCGCAGCGCCGACGCGTCGGAGCCCACGTGCGGCTCGGTCAGGCAGAACGCGCCGAGCATCTCGCCGCGGGCGAGCGGCACCAGCCAGCGCTCCTTCTGCGCGTCGTCGGCCCACGCCATCAGGATCGAGCAGACCGGGCAGTTGTTGACCGAGACGATCGTGCTGGTCGCGCCGTCGCCGGCCGCGATCTCCTCGAGGATCACCGCGAGCGCGGTGTAGTCGAGCCCGGCGCCGCCCCAGCGCTCGGGCACCGCGACGCCGTAGCAGCCGAGCGCCGCCAGGCCCCGCAGCGCGTCGGCGGGGAAGACCGACTCGCGGTCCCAGCGCGCCGCGTGCGGCGTCACCCGCTCGGCGACGTACGCGCGCACCGCGTCGCGCACCATCGACAGCTCGTCGGACAGGATCATCTCGTCTCCTCGATCGTCACAGGGCGCGCACGACGAGCCCCGTGCCCTCGGCCTCGAGCGCCACGCCCTCGGGCGTGCTCGCGGTGCCGCGGGCGGTCACCCTCCAGCCGCCGTGGCGCGGCTCGTACGCGCGCGACACGACCTCCCACTCGATGCGCAGCGCGTCGCCGGCGCGCACCGGGCGCTTCAGCCCGAACTCGAAGCGCACGCCCACCGCGGCGCGCTCGACGCCGTCGTCGCGGCGCGTGAACCACGTGGCGAACGCGCCCATCATCGCCGACATCGTCTGCGTGCCGCTCGCGATCGGCACCTTGAAGCGCGTGCCGGCCGCGTGCGCGGCGTCGTGGTGCAGCGGGTTGGCGTCGCCGGCGGCGGCGGCGAACGCCGCGATCTGCCCGGCGCTCCAGCGCTCGGTGCGGCCGAAGCGCTCGCCGACGCGCACCAGCGCGTCGAGCGCGGCGTCGGGGCCGGGCGTCTCGGGCGCCGACATCGACCTCAGCCGCCCTCGGGGCCGCGCTCGTCCGCGCGCGCGGGCCGCCGCGCGTCGACCTCGATCTCGATGCGCATCCTCGGGTCGACGAGCCCGACGACCATCGCGGTGGCCGCGGGCCGGGCCCGCGCGAAGACCTCGCCGAACAGCGGCGCGAGCCGCTCGAACAGCGCCGCGTCGGTCAGCAGGTAGCGCACGCGGACGACGTCGTCGAGCGTGCAGCCGGCGCGCGCGAGCGCGTCCGACAGGTTCGCGAAGCACCGGCGCGCCTGCGCGAGCGGGTCCTCGTCGATCGTCATCGTCGCGTAGTCGAAGCCGGTCGTGCCGGAGACGAACACCTCGCGGCCGTCGACGACGACGCGCGAGTAGCCGGCGAGCGCCTCGAAGCTCGAGCCGGACGAGATCCGCAGGCGGCCGTCGGCGCTCACCACGCGAGCGCCTGGCCGCGCCAGTCGAGGAACTGCCCGCCGGGGTGCGCGGCGCGGTCGGCGATCACCGCCCGCATGCCGGCGATGCTGTCCTCGACCGCGACGTCGGCGTTCGGGCCGCCCATGTCGGTGCGCACCCAGCCGGGGTGCAGCGCGAGCACGCGGATGCCGACCGGACCGTAGTCGGCGTGCGCGAGCTTGGCCACCATGTTCACCGCGGCCTTCGAGACGCGGTACAGCATGCCGTAGCTCGCGCCCGCCTCGGCGATCGAGCCCATCCGGCTCGACACGAACGCGAGCGTGCCCTGCGCGGGCGCGAGCAGCGGCGCGAGGATCGGCAGCAGCCGCATCGCGGCGAGCACGTTGGTGCGCATCACCAGGTCGAACTGCTCGTCGGTCGGCGGCTGCTGGATGCTGCTCGTGCGCGGGCCGTAGACGCCCGCGTTGACCACCGCCACGTCGATCCGCTCGCCGTCGAGCTGCCACGCGATGCCCGCGATGTCCTCGGTGCGCTGCACGTCGAGCCGCAGCGTCTGCGCGCCCAGGTCGCGCAGCCGGATCCGGTCGTCCTCGCCCCGGTGGGTGCCGTAGACGGTCCAGCCGGCGGCGAGGTACTGGCGCGCGAACTCGAGGCCGATGCCGCGCGACGCGCCGAGGATCAGGGCGGTGGGCATCGGCTCAGAGCATCTCCACCGCCACGGCGGTCGCCTCGCCGCCGCCGATGCACAGCGTGGCGACGCCGCGCCGGCCGCCGGTCTTGCGCAGCGCGCCGAGCAGCGTGACGATCAGCCGCGCCCCCGAGGCGCCGATCGGGTGGCCGAGCGAGCAGGCGCCGCCGTGCACGTTGACCTTCTCGTGCGGCAGGCCGTGCTCCTTCATCGCGGCCATCGCGACCACCGCGAACGCCTCGTTGATCTCGTACAGGTCGACGTTCGCGGTGCTCCAGCCGGTCTTCTGGTACAGCTTCGCGATCGCGCCGACCGGCGCGGTCGTGAACCACTGCGGCTCCTGCGAGTGGGTCGCGTGCGCGACGAGCCGCGCGACCGGCTTGCAGCCGAGCTTCTCGGCGGTCGACATCCGCATCATCACGAGCGCGGCCGCGCCGTCGGAGATCGACGAGGAGGTCGCGGCGGTCACGGTGCCGTCCTTGCGGAACGCCGGCTTGAGCGTGGGGATCTTCTCGATCGCCGCCTTGAACGGGCTCTCGTCCTTGTCGACCACCACGTCGCCCTTGCGGCCGGCGACCGTGACCGGCGCGATCTCCCAGCCGAACGAGCCGTCGGTGTTGGCGGCCTTGGCGCGCTCGGTCGAGGCGATCGCGTAGCGGTCCTGCTCCTCGCGGGTGAAGGCGTACTTGCCCGCGCAGTCCTCGGCGAACTGGCCCATCGACTTGCCGCCGCCGTTCGGGGTCTTCTCGTAGGCGTCCTCGAGGCCGTCGAGCGCCATGTGGTCGAACATCGTCGCGTGACCGTAGCGGTAGCCGGTGCGGCCCTTGAGCACCAGGTACGGCGCGTTCGACATGCTCTCCATGCCGCCGGCGACGACCACGTCCTGCGAGCCGACCGCGAGCAGGTCGTGCCCGAGCATCGCGGCCTTCATGCCGGAGCCGCAGACCTTGTTGATCGTGGTCGAGCCGGTCGCCATCGGCAGGCCGGCGCCCAGCGTGGCCTGGCGGGCCGGGGCCTGGCCCTGGCCGGCGGGCAGCACGCAGCCCATGATCACCTCCTGCACCTGCTCCGGCGACAGGCCGGCGCGCTGCACGGCGGCCTTGATCGCGTGCGCGCCGAGCTGGTGGGCGGCGAAGGCGGACAGCTCGCCGGTCATCGCGCCGATGGGCGTGCGGGCGACGGAGACGATGACGATCGGATCGGCCATGGCGGACTCCTCTGGAAGGTCAGGCGGGTTGGGCGGGCGCGGACGGGGCGTCGCCGCGCGCCGGGGCGTCCGGACGATGATAGCGGTTCCGGAAGCGCAGCGATTCCGGGTACGGGAACACGTCGTCGAAGCGGCCGGCGCGCACGTGCGCCTGCTTGCGCTGCCAGTAGGCCGCGTCGAGCAGGTCGCCGTGGTGACGCTCGAAGATCTCCCGCACCCGCGGATCGCCGAGCAGGAAGGTGCCGAACTCCTCCGGGAAGACGTCGTGCGGGCCGACCGCGTACCACGGCTCGGCCGACATCTCGTCCTCGGGCGTGCGCGGCGGCGGGATCCGGCGGAAGACGCACTCGGTCACGTAGGCGACCTCGTCGTAGTCGTAGAACACGACCCGGCCCTGGCGCGTGACGCCGAAGTTCTTGTACAGCATGTCGCCCGGGAAGATGTCGGCCGCGACCATCTGCTTGATCGCGTCGCCGTACTCGATCACCGCGCGCTCGCGCTCGGCGTCGCTCGCGCGCTCGAGGTACATGTTGAGCGGCACCATCCGCCGCTCGATGTACAGGTGCCGGATCACGATCGTCGCCGCGTCCTCCTCGAGCAGCGAGGGCGCGGTCGCGCGCAGCTCGGCGAGCAGCGCCTCGTCGAAGCGCGCCTTCGGGAACGGCACGTCCGAGTACTCCCAGGTGTCGGCCATCCGGCCGACGCGGTCGTGCATCTTCACGCGCTGGTACTGGCTCTGGATGTACTCGCGGCTCACGTCCTTGCCGCGCCGGTCCTTGATGATCTTGAACACGTACGGGAACGACGGCAGCGTGAACACGCCCATCACCAGCCCCTTGATGCCGGGGGCGATCGTGAAGCGGTCGTGCGAGTGCTTCAGGTGCGCGAGCAGGTCGCGGTAGAAGAGCGTCTTGCCCTGCTTGTGCAGCCCGAGCATCGTGTAGAGCTCCGACTCGGGCTTGCTCGGCATCAGCGTCTTGAGGAAGCGCACGTACGCCGACGGCACCTCCATGTCGACCATGAAGTACGCGCGCGAGAAGTTGAACAGCGCCTCGATGCGCTCGGCGCCCACCAGCACGGTGTCGAGGTAGAGCCGCCCGCGCGCGTCCTGCAGGATCGGCAGCGAGAACGGCACCACCTCGCCGTCGTTGACGAAGCGCCCGATCAGGTACGCGCCCTTGTTCCGGAAGAACAGCGTGCGCAGCACGTGGACCTGGAAGTCGGTGGCCGGCGCGAGGTCGGGCAGGCCGGGCTCGGCGAGCGCCGCGACCACCATCGCCAGGTCGCGCTCGATGTCGACGAACGGGCCGGCGAGGCCCATGTCGACGATCGTCCGGCGCAGCGTCGCCGCGAGGCCGCGCGCGTCCGGGTAGTACGCGCGGTGGCTCGGCGGCTCGCCGTCGAGGTAGTCGGTGGCGACCGCCGGCCGCACGAAGATGAAGTCGTTGTGGAAGTAGGTCCGGTGCAGCAGCTTCGAGCACACCGAGTTGAAGAAGGTCTCGGCGAGCTCGGGCTGGCGGTGCTCGGCGAGCAGCGCGACGTAGTGCCGCTTGACCTGCGCCCAGTTGTCGGCGGCGAGCTCGGCCGACTTGAAGTCGCGCTCGATGCGCTCGACCGCCTCGCGCACGCGGGCGTCGTAGAACGCGATCCGCTCTCGCGCGAGCTGGCGGATCGCGTGCCAGTCGGCGGCCTCGAAGCGCGCCTTCGCCTGCTGCGCGTTGTAGCGGAACAGGCCGTAGTGACGGTCGAAGCCGGCGAGGATCGCCTGCGCGATCGCGGCGGCCTGGTCCGCGGTGCGCTTCATCGCCGGCCTCGGGGCGGCGCTCAGGCGGTCTCGCCGAAGAGCTCGCGCCCGATCAGCATCCGGCGGATCTCGGAGGTGCCGGCGCCGATCTCGTAGAGCTTGGCGTCGCGCCAGAGCCGGCCGGTCGGGTACTCGTTGATGTAGCCGTTGCCGCCCAGGCACTGGATCGCCTCGCCGGCCATCCAGGTCGCCTTCTCGGCCGAGTACAGGATCGCGGCGGCGGCGTCCTTGCGCAGCGTGCGCACGTCGATCTTCCCGGCGCGCGAGCGGTCGCACTGCTTGCCGACCTCGTACACGTACGCGCGGCAGGCCATCATCGTGCTGTACATGTCGGCGAGCTTGCCCTGCATCAGCTGGAACTCGCCGATCGGCTGACCGAACTGCTTGCGCTCGTGCACGTACGGCACGACCGCGTCCATGCACGCGCTCATGATGCCGAGCGGCCCGCCCGACAGCACCGCGCGCTCGAAGTCGAGCCCGCTCATCAGCACGTTGACGCCGCGGCCGACGCCGGTCAGCGGGTCGTCGCCCAGGCCGCCGAGCACGTTCTCGGCCGGCACCTCGCAATCCCGGAAGACGAGCTCGCCGGTGTGGCTGCCGCGCATGCCGAGCTTGTCGAGCTTCTGGGCGACCGAGAAGCCCTTGAAGCCCTTCTCGACGAGGAACGCGGTGATGCCGCGCGGGCCGGCCTCGAGATCGTTCTTCGCGTAGATCACCATCACGTCGGCGTCGGGGCCGTTGGTGATCCACATCTTGCTGCCGTTGAGCACCCACCGGTCGCCGCGGAAGTCGGCGCGCAGCTTCATCGACACCACGTCCGAGCCCGCGTTCGGCTCGCTCATCGCGAGCGCGCCGATCCACTCGCCCGAGATCAGCCTCGGCAGGTACCGCCGCTTCTGGGCCTCGGTGCCGTTGCGCGCGATCTGGTTCACGCACAGGTTCGAGTGCGCGCCGTACGACAGGCCCACCGAGGCCGAGCCGCGCGAGATCTCCTCCATCGCGACCACGTGCGCCAGGTAGCCCATGTCGGTGCCGCCGTACTCCTCGGACACCGTCACGCCGAGCACGCCCAGGTCGCCCATCTTGCGCCACAGGTCCATCGGGAACCGGTCGGTCCGGTCGATCTCGCCGGCGCGCGGCGCGATCTCGGCCGCCACGAAGGCCTGCAGCGACTCGCGCAGCATCGCCACGTCGTCGCCGAGGTCGAACTGCAGTCCGGGGAGGTTCAGCATCGGGGGTCCCTGGGGTGGAGAGGGTCAGTGCCGCACGTCGTCGCGGCCGAGGACGGTCATCATCGTGGCCTGCATCGTCGCGACCGTGCGCTCGCGGCCGTCGGCCACGGCCCGGGCGTCGGCCTCGACGAATGTTACCGTCCGGCCCGCGCGCCGCACGCGGCCGTCGAACCGGAAGCGCTCGCCGCGGGCGGGCGCGAGGAAGTTCACCTTGAACTCGACGGTGAGCACGCCCGAGTCGGCGGGCATCAGCGTGAAGGCGGCGTACCCGCAGGCGACGTCGAGCCCGGAGGCGATCGCCCCGCCGTGCAGGAAGCCGTGCTGCTGGGTCAGCGCCGCGTCGAACGGCAGCTCCACGGCGAACTCGCCGGGCGCCAGGTGCACGATCGCCGCGCCCAGCGTGCGCATGAACGGCTGCCGCTCGAACGAGGCGCGCACCCGCTCGGCGTAGCGCGGATCGGCGGGCGGACGAGGCGTGTCGGACGACATGGCGGGCGGCGGTCGACGGAGGCGGCGGAGTTTGATTGACGTTGACGTAAACGTCAATCGGCCGTCGGGACGCGGCCGCGAGGGCCCCCGGCGGCGCGCCGCGGCCGGGCCGGCCCGGTGCCGCGACCGGCGGCGTCGGCGGCGCGCGGCGCCCGGGCCCGCTCGAGCAGCGCGCGGCAGCGCGCCTCGTGCGCGCCGATCTCGGCGAGCGTGACCTGCAGGTCCTCGAGCTGGCGCTCGAGCGTGCGGCGGTGGCCGTCGAGCACCTGCAGGAAGCGCTCGAGCTGGGGCACCGTGTCGGACGGCGACTCGTACATGTCGACCAGGTCCCGGATCTCGGACAGCGACAGGCCGAGCCGCTTGCCGCGCAGCGTCAGCCTGAGCCGCGTGCGGTCGCGCTGCGTGTACACCCGCTGGCGCCCGCCCGTGCCGGCGCGCGTCGGCGACAGCAGCCCCTGGTCCTCGTAGAACCGGATCGCGCGGGGCGTGACGTCGAACTCGCGGGCGAGCTCGGTGATCGTGAACGTGGCCATCGGCGACGGGTCCGGCCGCGCCGCGCCGCGGGCCGGAACGCGCTCCGGCCCGCGCCGGCGGGCGCGGATAGACTGACGTTTACGTAAACGTCCGATTCTAGCCGCGATGAATCCGCTCGAGCACGCGCTGTCCTATCCGTTCGGCGACGCGCTGCCCGCCCCGGGCACGCTGCGCGAGGTGGCCCCCGGCGTGCGCTGGCTGCGGATGCCGCTGCCGTTCGCGCTCGACCACATCAACCTGTGGATCGCGCGAGATGGCGACGGTTGGTGCATCGTCGATACCGGCATCGGCGACGAGCGCACCCGCGAGCTGTGGGAGAAGCTGCTGGAACGGTTCTACCCGATAACGCGGGTCGTGCTGACGCACTACCACCCCGATCATGCCGGCAACGCCGAATGGCTCTGCACGCGATTCGGCGTCGAGCTCTGGACGACGCAGGGGGAATACCTGACGGCGCACGCGGTGCGCGCCAGCGCCGCCGGGTACACGACCGAAGCGGTGCTCGAGGTGTTCAAGCGCAACGGCCTCGACACGGCACGCCATAAGGCCATGTCCGGCCGCGGCAACCGCTATGCGCAGCTCGTGCCGGGTTTCCCGCACTCGTATCGGCGCATCATCGACGGCGATGGCCTTCGCATCGGAGAAAACCGCTGGCGCGCGATCGTCGGCCATGGCCACGCTCCGGAGCATCTGTCGCTCTATTGCGAGGCGCTCAATGTCGTCATCGCCGGCGACATGCTCCTTTCCACGATCTCCACCAATGTCAGCGTCTGGTCGATCGATCCGGAGGGCGATCCGCTGCGCCTTTTCCTCGATTCGATCGCGCGCTACCGGGAGCTGCCTGCGGACGTGCTGGTGCTGCCGTCGCACGGCAAGCCGTTTCGCGGGGCGCACGAGCGCGTGGCGCAGCTCGAGGCGCACCACCGCGCGCGGTTTGCCGAGCTGGCAGAGGAGCTCAAGAACGGCGAGAAAAGCGCGGGCGAGCTTCTGCCGGTGCTTTTCCGTCGCCCGCTCGACGCCCACCAGACGTTCTTCGCCATGGGCGAGGCGATAGCCCACCTACACTACCTCTACTATGCGGGCGAGGCCAAGCGCAGCCGCGGCGCGGATGGCATCATGAGGTATGCAACCCGCTAACCCGAAGGAAACCGCCGAGCTCGCACGCGTCGCCCAGCAGGTAGCCGAGCGTTCCTCCAGGATCCTCGGCGAGTTTGCCCGCAAGCAGACCGAATCCCTGTCGTCCGCGGTGCGCGACGAGATGGGCATCGCCAAGGCGTTCATGGACCTTTACGCGCGCATGGCTGCCGATCCGGCGCTCGTCGCACGCGTGTCGATGAACCTGTGGCTCGACCAGGTGCGTCTGTGGCAGACGACCTGGATGCGCATGCTCGGAGTGGACGCGCCGCCGGTCGCCGAGCCGGCCAAGGGCGACTGGCGCTTCAAGGACGAGGAATGGTCGAAGAGCTTCCTCTTCGACTACATCAAGCAGTCGTACCTGATCGCCGCGCGACACATCAACCAGGCCGTCGCCGACGTGCAAGGCCTCTCGCCGGAGTCGGAAAAGAAAGTCGCCTTTTTCACCCGTCAGTACGTCGACGCGCTCGCGCCTTCGAACTTTCTCGCCACCAATCCGCAGGTGCTGCGCGAGACGCTGGCGACCGGAGGGCAGAACCTGGTGCGCGGCCTGAACAACCTGCTGGCGGACATCGAGAAGGGCGGCGGGGAGCTGCGCATCTCGATGACCGACGAGTCGGCCTTCCAGCTGGGGCGCAACGTGGCCACCACGCCGGGGAAGGTCATCTGCCAGACCCCGCTCATGCAGCTCATTC
>DASPJX010000286.1:0-5400 GCA_035628395.1 Burkholderiaceae bacterium
TCCGGATGCTGAAGAAGAAGGACCCGGCCGAGCGGATCCGGCTGCTGCGCGAGTCGAAGAACCCGCAGGCGCGCTTCGTCTGGTCGATCCTGCGCGACTCCTGGCACTACGCGGCGACGATCCTCGCCGACGTGGCCGACAGCGCCCGCGACGTCGACCTGGCGATGCGCTGGGGCTTCGGCATGAAGGAGGGCCCGTTCGAGGCCTGGCAGGCGGCCGGCTGGAACCAGGTCGCGCAGTGGATCGCCGAGGACGTCGAGGCGGGCGAGGCGCTCGCGAAGGTGCCGCTGCCCGCCTGGGTGACGAGCGGCGCGGTCGCCGAGCGCGGCGGCCCGCACCAGCCCGAGGGCTCGTGGTCGGCGTCGCGCGGCGCGTTCGTCGGTCGCTCGGAGCTGCCGGTCTACGCGAAGCAGCTGTTCCGCGTGACGGTGCGCGGCGAGCGGCAGGACGATCCGAAGACGGCCGGCACGACCGTGCACGAGGACGACTCGGTCCGGCTGTGGACGCTCGACGGCCGCGGGGTCGACGACGTCCTCGTGATGTCGATCAAGACCAAGGTCCACGCGATCGGCCCGGGCGTGATCGAGGGCCTGCTGAAGGGCGTCGAGCTCGCCGAGCGCGACCACGAGGGCCTGGTGATCTGGTCGCCCGACGAGCCGTTCTCGTACGGCGCCGACCTGCAGGCGATGCTGCCGGTGTTCATGCAGGGCGGGACGAAGGCGCTCGAGCCGGTCGAGAAGGCGCTGCAGGACGCGATGCTGCGGCTGCGCTACGCGCAGGTGCCGACGGTGGCGGCGGTCGCGGGCATGGCGCTCGGCGGCGGCTGCGAGCTCGCGATCCACGCCGCGCGCCGGGTCGTCGCGCTCGAGAGCTACATGGGACTGGTCGAGGTCGGGGTCGGCCTGATCCCGGGCGGCGGCGGCCTCGCCCACGGCGCGCGTCGCGCGGCCGAGGAGAGCCGCGCCGCGCCCGACGCCTATCTGATGGACTTCCTGAAGAAGTACTTCATGGCGGCGGCCACCGCGCAGGTGTCGCGCTCGGCGATCGAGGCGCAGGCGATGGGCTGGCTGCAGGAGACCGACCGCATCGTCTTCAATCCGCACGAGCTGCTGTACTCGGCGGTGCGCGAGGCGAAGGCGATGCGCGACGCGGGCTGGCGCCCGCCGCTGAAGTCGACCTTCCGCGTGATGGGCCGCGCCGGCATCGCGACGATCTCGGCGCAGCTCGTCAACATGCGCGACGGCGGCTTCATCAGCTCGCACGACTTCCACCTCGGGCGGACCATCGCCGAGGTGATGTGCGGCGGCGACGTCGAGCCGGGCTCGATGGTCGACGAGGAGTGGATCATGGCGCTCGAGCGCAGGGCCTTCATGGGCCTGCTCACCCATCCCAAGACCCAGGAGCGGATCATGGGGATGATGCAGACCGGCAAGCCGGTGCGGAACTGAAGGGAGCCACACGATGAGCAAGCAAGTGCAGGACGCCTACATCGTCGCGGCCTCGCGCACGCCGATCGGCAAGGCGCCGAAGGGCGCGTTCCGCAACGTCCGTCCCGACGACCTGCTGGTCCGGGCGCTGCAGTCGGCGCTCGCGCAGGTGCCGTCGCTCGACCCGAAGACGATCGAGGACGCGATCGTCGGCTGCGCGATCCCCGAGGCCGAGCAGGGCCTGAACGTCGGGCGGATCGCCACGCTGCTGGCCGGGCTGCCCGACACCGTCGGCGGCGTGACGGTCAACCGCTTCTGCGCGTCGGGCACGACCGCGCTCGCGATGGCCGCCGACCGGATCCGCGTCGGCGAGTCCGACGTGATGATCGCCGCGGGCGTCGAGTCGATGAGCATGGTGCCGATGATGGGCAACAAGCCGTCGATCAACCCGCGCGTGTTCGAGCGCGACGAGAACATCGGCATCGCCTACGGCATGGGCATGACCGCCGAGAAGGTCGCCGCGCAGTGGAAGGTCTCGCGCGAGGACCAGGACGCGTTCGCGCTCGAGTCGCACCGGCGCGCGATCGCCGCCCAGCAGGCGGGCGAGTACGCCGACGAGATCTGCCCGGTCGAGATCGTCGAGCGGGTGCCCGACCTGGCCGGCGGGCGGATCGTCGCGAGGACGCGCACGATGAGCCTCGACGAGGGCCCGCGTCCCGACACCACGCTCGAGGGCCTCGCGAAGCTGCGCCCGGTGTTCGCCGCCAAGGGCAGCGTCACCGCCGGCAACTCCTCGCAGACCTCCGACGGGGCGGGGGCGCTGATCGTCGTCTCCGAGCGCATCCTCAAGCGGTTCTCGCTCGTGCCGCTCGCGCGCTTCGTGTCGTTCTCGGTGCGCGGCGTGCCGCCGGAGATCATGGGCATCGGGCCGAAGCTCGCGATCCCGGCCGCGCTCGAGGTGGCGGGACTGAGCCAGGACGACCTCGACTGGATCGAGCTCAACGAGGCGTTCGCCGCGCAGTCGCTCGCGGTGATCCGGGACCTGGGCCTCGATCCGGCGAAGATCAACCCGATGGGCGGCGCGATCGCGCTCGGCCACCCGCTGGGCGCGACCGGCGCGATCCGCGCCGCGACCGTCGTGCACGCGCTGCGCCGCCGCAAGCTGCGCTACGGCATGGTGACGATGTGCGTCGGCACCGGCATGGGCGCGGCCGCCATCCTCGAGCGGGTCTGACGCGATGTCCGTCTGGCGCACCGGGGTCGACGCCGCCTCGCTGAACGCCCGCAGCACCGGCCACCTGCCGGGGCTGCTGGGGGTGGTCGTCGAGGAGATCGGACAGGGGCTGCTGCGCGCCCGGCTCGAGGTCGAGCCGCGGCACTGGGCGCCCAACGGCTTCCTGCACGCGGCCACCGTCGTCGCGCTGGCCGACACCGGCGCGGGCTACGCCTGCGCGGCGCACCTGCCCGAGGGCGCGAGCGGCTTCACGACGATCGAGCTGAAGACCAACCACCTGGGCACCGCCAAGGAGGGCACGATCGTCGCGGACGTGCGGGCGGTGCACCTGGGCCGCAGCACGCACGTGTGGGACGCGACGGTCTCGCACCGCGACGACGGCCGCACGATCGCGCTGTTCCGCTGCACGCAGATGATCCTGTGGCCGCGGTGATCCCCGCCGCGGCGCACGACACGAGGAGATCCCGATGAGCATCGAGCTGAGCACCGAGGACGGGATCGCGACGATCGCGTTCGCCCGCGCCGACAAGAAGAACGCGATCACCGCCGACATGTACGCGCGGATGGCCGACGGCCTGGCCGCCGCCGCCGACGACCCGTCGGTGCGCGCGGTGATCGTGCACGGCAGCACCGAGTGCTTCACCGCCGGCAACGACCTGCAGGACTTCCTCGCGAACCCGCCGGCCGGCGAGGACGCGCCGGTCTTCCGCTTCCTGCACGGGATCGCCGGCTTCGCCAAGCCGATCGTGGCCGCCCCCTGCGGGCCGGCGGTCGGCGTCGGCACGACGATGCTGCTTCACTGCGACCTGGTTTACGCGGGCGACAACGCGCGCTTCTCCGTGCCGTTCACGCAGCTCGGGCTGTGCCCGGAGGCCGCCTCGTCGCTGCTGCTGCCGGCGCTCGCCGGCTGGCAGCGCGCCGCCGAGAAGCTGCTGCTCGGCGAGTCCTTCGGCGCCGAGGAGGCGCGCGAGATGGGGCTGGTCAACCGGGTGCTGCCCGCCGGCGAGGTGCTGGTGTTCGCGCGCGCGCAGGCGGCCCGGCTCGCCGCGCTGCCCGCCTCGTCGCTGCGCGAGACCAAGCGGCTGATGAAGGCGGGGCAGGCCGACGCCGTGCGCCGCCGCATGGCCGAGGAGGGCGAGGTGTTCGGCCGGATGCTGCGCTCGCCCGAGGCGCGCGAGGCGTTCGGCGCGTTCCTCGAGAAGCGTCGCCCGGACTTCGCGCGGTTCGCCTGAGGCGGGACCGGTGCGCGACTCGATCGGCCGTGCGGTCGCGCTGCCGATCGCGCCGCTGCTCATCTGGCAGGGCCGGCGCGTGCGTCGCGTCGTGCCGCGGCTGCCCGAGGCCGAGGGTCCGCGCGAGGGCACGGTGGGCGAGGCGCGCGACGGACGCGCGCTGCGGCTGCTGATCCTCGGCGACTCGTCGGCCGCGGGCGTCGGCGTGGCGACGCAGGACGACGCGCTGGCGGGCCGGCTGCTCGCGCTGCTCGGGGCGCGCCGGCCCGGCCCGGTGCGCTGGCGGCTCGTCGCGCGCACCGGCATCGACACCGGCGAGGCGCTCGCGCTGCTCGAGGCCGCGCCGCCCGAGCCCTTCGACGTCGCGGTGATCGCGCTCGGCGTCAACGACACCACGGCGATGAAGGCCTCGGCGCGCTGGCTCGCCGAGGTGTCGCGGCTCGCGCGGACGCTGCACGAGCGCCACCGCGTGCGCGCGCTGCTGTGGTCGGGCCTGCCGCCGATGCACCGGTTCCCGGCGCTGCCGCAGCCGCTGCGCGGCGTGGTCGGGCTGCACGCCCGCGCGCTCGACGCCGCGCTCGCGCGCTGGTGCGCGGGCCGCGGCGACGCGCCGCCCCGCTCGACGCACGTGCCGCTGCCGCCGATGACCGATCGCTCGATGGTCGCCGCCGACGGCTTCCACCCGGGCGCGGCCGCCTACGCGCTGTGGGCCGAGGCCCTCGCGCCGCGCGTGCTCGAGGCGGCGCGCCCCGCCGCGTAGCCGGCGTCGGTGCCGGCGATGTGGCCGATCAGCCAGTCGCGCAGCAGCATCATCAGCCCGAGCGTCGCGTCGTCGCGGCCGCCGGCCATCGCCGCGCGCCGCAGGTCGGCCGGCGAGGCCGCGACGATCTGCACGCCGTGGTCGGCGATCAGCGACGCGGCGAACAGCAGCATGCCGCCCATCACCGCATCGGGCATCCGCACGAACGCCTCGGCGAGCGGCGGGCTCGCCGCGATCGCGACCAGCCACGCGGCGAACGCGACCGCGATCGCGCGGCTGGTCGCGCCGGTGGCCTGCGCGACGCCGACGTTGGCGATCGAGGTGTTCTGCCCGGTCGCGCCCACCGCGCCGGCGAACATCGTCGCCAGCGCGTCGGCCGCCACGCCGCGCCGCACGTTCGCCGCGTCAGGGCGTCGCCAGGCCGCGTCGTCGGCGCGCTGCGCGAGCACCACCGCGGCGTTCGCCTTCAGCACGGCGGCGAGCGCCGCGAAGCCGAACGCCGGCAGCAGCGACGCGTCGAACGCCCAGGCGAGGTGCTCGACCGAGGGCAGCGCGAGCGCCGGCGCGCGGGCCGGCCGGTCGAGCGCGCCCGGCGGCAGTCCGAGCGCGAGCGCCGCGGCACAGCCGGCCGCGCCGCCGGCCAGCGCGCAGTGGAGGCGGCCCGCGCCGCGCGCGTGCACGCCGAGCGCGACGCTCGCCCCGAAGGTGAGCGCCCCGACCGCGAGCCGGTGCCCCCGTCGGCCGCCA
>DASPJX010000287.1:0-4141 GCA_035628395.1 Burkholderiaceae bacterium
CGGCAGCACCGACCTGAGCCAGCGCACCGAGGAGCAGGCCGCCAACCTGGAGCAGACCGCGGCCTCGATGGAGCAGCTCACGACCACGGTGCAGCAGAGCGCCCGGAACGCGGTGCGCGCCAACGCGCTGTCCGACACCGCCGCGGCCGCCGCCACCAGCGGCGGCGCCATCGTGGGCCAGGTGATCGCCAAGATGGAGGCCATCACCGACAGCTCGCGCCGCATCGCGGACATCATCGGCGTGATCGACGGCATCGCGTTCCAGACCAACATCCTGGCCTTGAATGCCGCCGTGGAAGCGGCCCGCGCCGGCGAACAGGGCCGCGGCTTCGCGGTGGTGGCCAGCGAGGTGCGCTCGCTCGCGCAGCGCAGCGCCGACGCCGCCCGTCAGATCAAGGGGCTGATCGGCACCAGCGTCGAGCGCGTCGAGCAGGGCACCGGGCTCGTCGAGCAGGCCGGCCGCACGATGGGCGAGATCGTCGCCGCGATCCGGCGGGTCACCGACATCGTCGGCGAGATCAGCACCGCGAGCGCCGAGCAGAGCCACGGCGTGGCGCAGGTCGGCGAGGCGGTGAGCGAGATGGACCGCGCGACCCAGCAGAACGCGGCGCTGGTCGAGGAGAGCTCGGCCGCGGCCGAGTCGCTGAAGCGCCAGGCCGACGAGCTGGTGGAGGCGGTCGGGGTGTTCCGGCTGCGCTGAGCGCGTCGCGGCCGGGGTCGACGAGCGCGTCACGGCCGGGGTCGAGGAGCGCGCCGCGGTCGGGGTCGACGAGCGCGCCGCGGCCGGGGCCGCCGAGCGCGCACCCCGCCGGGCGCGCATCCCGGGCAGCGACGCTGCGCGCGCATCCCGGCCGGCGGCGCGCGCCGCCGCCACTCACTCCAGGTTCTGCACCTGTTCCCGGACCTGCTCGATCAGCAGCTTCAGGTCCACCGCGGCCTGGGTGACCTCGAGGCCGGCGGCCTTCGAGCCGAGCGTGTTGGCCTCGCGGTTCAGCTCCTGCATCAGGAAGTCGAGCCGCTTGCCGATCGCGCCGCCGCCGTCCAGCACGCGCTGCAGCTCGGCGACGTGGATCTCGAGCCGCGACAGCTCCTCGGCGACGTCGACGCGCATCCCGTAGACCGACACCTCGTGCCGGATGCGGGCGAGCGCCTCGTCGAGCGGCACGCCGGTGCCGGGCAACCCGCCGGTGGCGGCCTCGCGCAGCCGGTCGGCGAGGCGCTGGCCGAACTCGGCGACCAGCTCCGGGGCGCGCGGCTTCAGCACCTCGACGACCGCGAGCATCGCCCGCGCGCGCTCGCGGATCCCGTCGGCGAGCCGCGCGCCCTCGCGCGTGCGGCTCGCGACCAGCTCGTCGACCGCCGCCTCGGCGAGCGGCCGGAACGCGGCGACCCACTGCGCCGGATCGGGCTGGGGATCGTCGACGACGCCGGGAAACCGCAGGCAGTCGGCGACCGACATCGGCGCGGCGCCGGGGAACGCCTCGAGCACGCGCGCCTGCGCGTCGCGCAGCGCCTCGAGCGCGCCCGCCCGCAGCACCACCTCGGGCCGCACCGCCGAGCGGTGCTGCACGCCGGCGCGCACGTCGATCTTGCCGCGCTGCAGCCGCGCCTGGAGCACCTCGCGCATCAGCGGCTCGAGCGCGCGCAGCTCGTCGGGCAGCCGGAAGCTCAGGTCGAGGAAGCGGGAGTTGACCGAGCGGAGCTCGACGCTCAGGCGTCCGAGCTCGTGGTCGCGGCTGACCGAGCCGTAGCCGGTCATGCTGCGCACGCCCGCGTTCGTGGAGTTCATTACAATCGGCCCTCTATGGCGACACAGTCGAACGCGCCGCTTCCCGAAGGCCTCGAAGTCGGCGGGTACCGCATTGTAAGGAAGATCGCCAGCGGGGGCTTCTCGATCGTCTACCTGGCCGACGATCCCGACGGCCACCCGGTGGCGCTCAAGGAGTACCTGCCCTCGACGCTGGTCCGCCGCGCCGCGGGCGAGCTCGTGCCGACGGTGCCGTCCGAGCACCTCGCCACCTACCGCAACGGCCTGAAGTGCTTCTTCGAGGAGGGGCGGGCGCTCGCGCGGGTGCTCCACCCGAACGTCGTGCGCGTGCTCAACTTCTTCCGCGCGCACGACACCGTGTACATGGTGATGGCGTACGAGGAGGGGCGCAGCCTGCAGGAGCTGGTGATGCGCTACCGCGGCAAGCCCGGGCGCGAGGTGATCCCCGAGCGCCACGTTCGGCGGATCTTCCAGCAGGTGATGAACGGGCTGCGCGAGGTGCACGCGAACCGCCTGCTGCACCTCGATCTCAAGCCCGCGAACGTCTACCTGCGCCGCGACGGCTCGCCGATGCTGCTCGACTTCGGCGCGGCACGCCAGACGCTGACCCTGGACGCGCCGAAGCTCTTCCCGATGTACACGCCCGGCTTCGCGGCGCCGGAGCTCTACCGGCGCAACCAGCAGCTCGGCCCGTGGACCGACATCTACGGGCTGGGGGCGAGCATGTACGCCTGCCTGATCGGCGCGCCGCCGCAGCCGGCCGACCAGCGCGCGATGCACGACAAGACCGACGCGGCGCTGCAGGCGGTGGTGAAGCTCTACTCGCAGCAGCTGGTCGACATCGTCCACTGGTGCCTGAAGCAGAATCCGCTGGAGCGGCCGCAGAGCGTGTTCGCGCTGCAGCGGGCGCTGCGCGAGCCGGCGGTGCCCGCGCCGGCGCCGCCGCCCGCGCAGCCGGCCGGCTTCTCGCGCTGGCTCGACGGGCTGCCCGGCCGGCGGCGTCGCGCCGCGCGGACCGAGACGACCGCGATGTGGCCGACGCGGACGGCGTCGTGACTCCGGAGCCCGCGATGCGCTTCACGATCTTCCAGGACACCGCGATCGGCGCGCGCTCGGTCAACCAGGACCGGATGGGGTACTGCTTCTCGCGCGAGTCGCTGATGATGGTCGTCGCCGACGGCATGGGCGGGCACGCGCGCGGCGAGGTGGCCGCGCAGATCGCGCTGCAGACCTGCGCCGGCCTGTTCCAGCGGCAGGCGCAGCCGCGGCTCGCCGACCCGGCCGCCTTCCTCGACGGCTCGCTGCGCGCCGCGCACCGCGAGATGCTGCGCTACCAGGCGCTGCACCGGCTGCCCGACGCGCCGCGCACCACCGTCGTCGCCTGCATCGTGCAGGACGAGCGCGCGTGGTGGGCGCACGCCGGCGACTCGCGGCTCTACTGGCTGCGCGACGGCTCGATCATGGCGCGCACCCGCGACCACTCGAAGGTGCAGACGCTCGTCACGCTGGGGCTGATCGCGCCCGAGGAGCAGGAGCACCACCCCGAGCGCAACAAGGTGCTGAACTGCCTCGGCTCGCCGTACGAGCCGAGCGTGGAGATCGCGCCGCCGGTGCGGCTCGCGCGCGGCGACACGCTGGTGCTGTGCTCCGACGGCTTCTGGGCGGGCATCCCCGAGGACGGCTTCGCGCAGGCCTTCGCCGAGGCGCCGGTCGCGCAGGTCGTGCCGCTGCTCGTGCAGCGCGCGGTCGCGGCGCAGGGCCGCGGCGCCGACAACACCACCGCCGTCGCGCTGGTCTGGGAGGGCCTCGCCGACGACGACGTGCCGACGCTGTCCTCGCTCGACCTGCCCGACGGCGCGGTCACCACCACGATCTCGATCGGGCAGCTCGACGGCCCGGTCTCCGACGACGGCCTGTCGGAGGAGGAGATCGAGCGGCAGATCGCCGAGATCCAGCGCGCGATCCAGCGCACCAACGAAGACGGCTCCGGAGGCCCGACGTGACCCAGGACTTTCCCGACGCGCCGGTCGCGCGCCCCAGCGGGCGTCGCCCCGACGCGCTGCGCCCGGTGCGCCTGACCCGCGGCTTCACCCGCCACGCCGAGGGCTCGGTGCTGGTCGAGTTCGGCGACACGCGCGTGCTGTGCACCGCGAGCGTCGAGGACAAGGTGCCGTCGTTCCTGCGCGGGCAGGGCAAGGGCTGGCTCACCGCCGAGTACGGGATGCTGCCGCGCGCCACGCACACCCGCAGCGACCGCGAGGCCGCGCGCGGCAAGCAGTCGGGGCGCACGCAGGAGATCCAGCGGCTGATCGGACGCAGCCTGCGGGCGGTCGTCGACCTGTCGCGGCTGGGCGAGCGCACGATCCAGATCGA
>DASPJX010000288.1:0-4133 GCA_035628395.1 Burkholderiaceae bacterium
TTATCTGGCGCGCGGGCACGAGGCCACGCGCCTCTCCACGGCTTTCGATTCGACCACGTTATACGGAGAAGACCCGGACACGCGGCCGGATATCTACGGACGCACCGGCAATTCCGGTGTGTCTATCGCAACGCTCGATGACATGAAGAAGCTCTACTCCGGCTTCGATCTCTGCGCGCCGAGCACTTCCGTGTCGATGACGATCAACGGGCCGGCGCCGATGATTCTCGCGATGTTCATGAACACCGCGATCGACCAGCGCATCGAGCGCTACCTGCGCGCGCAAGGGCGCTGGAGCGAGGCCGAGCGAAAGATCGCCGCGCGCCAGGTAGGCCTCGACGAACGTGAACCCGTTCGACAGGGTGAACGCGAGCTGCGAGATCGGGTTCGCGCCGGCCTCGGCGATGTGGTAGCCGGAGATCGACACCGAATAGAAGTTGCGCACGTTGTGGTGGACGAAGTACTCCTGGATGTCGCCCATCACCTTCAGCGAGAACTCGGTCGAGAAGATGCAGGTGTTCTGGCCCTGGTCTTCCTTCAGGATGTCCGCCTGCACGGTGCCGCGCACGTTCGACAGCACCCATTCCCTGATCTTGGCGGCCTCGGTGTCGGTGGGTTCGCGGCCGTTGTCGGCCCTGAACTTCTCCACCTGCTGGTCGATCGCGGTGTTCATGAACATCGCCAGGATGGTCGGCGCCGGGCCGTTGATCGTCATCGACACGGACGTGCTCGGATTGCACAGGTCGAAGCCCGAGTACAGCACCTTCATGTCGTCCAGCGTGGCGATCGAGACGCCCGAGTTGCCGACCTTGCCGTAGATGTCCGGCCGCAAGTCAGGATCGTTGCCGTACAGCGTGACGGAGTCGAAGGCGGTCGACAGGCGCTTGGCCGGCATGCCCTCGGACAGCAGCTTGAAGCGCCGGTTCGTGCGGAACGGATCGCCCTCGCCGGCGAACATCCGCGTCGGATCCTCGTTCTCGCGCTTGAACGCGAACACGCCCGCGGTGTACGGGAACGAGCCCGGGACGTTCTCGAGCAGCAGCCACTTCAGCAGCTCGCCGTGATCCTCGTACTGCGGCAGCACGACCTTGCGGATCGGGGTGCCCGACAGCGAGGTCCGCACCAGCTGCGTGCGGATCTCCTTGTCCCGGATCCGCACGACGTACTCGTCGCCCGCGTAGGCGCGGCGCATGTCGGGCCACATCGCGAGCAGCTTGCGCGCCGCCGGATCGAGGTCGGCCTCGCGGCGCTCGGCGAGCGCGGCGACGGTGTCGCGCGCGCCGGACCTCGTCGCGTCGTCCTCGAGCAGCATCCGCTCGGTGGCGCGCAGCTGCTGGACCTCGCGGGCCTGGCGCGCGAGCGCGAGCGCGCGCCGCTTGTACGCGCGCACGGTGTCGGCGATGTCGGCGAGGTAGCGCGCGCGCGCCGGCGGCACGATCGTCACCTGGCTGCTCGAGTGGCGCGCGGCGATGCGCGGCAGCCGCCCCCCGGTGGGCGCGGCGGCCGGCGCCTCGCCGGCGTAGCCCGCGCCGCCCTCGCGGCCGGCGTCGGCCAGCGGCAGCCGCAGCCCGAGCTCGACGAGCCGCGGCAGCATCCCCTGGTACAGCGCGGTCACGCCGTCGTCGTTGAAGCGCGAGGCCTGCGTGCCGAACACCGGCATCCGCTCCGGCGGCGTCGTCCACAGCTCGCGGTTGCGCTGGTACTGCTTCGCGACGTCGCGCAGCGCGTCCATCGCGCCCTTGCGGTCGAACTTGTTGATCGCGACGAAGTCGGCGAAGTCGAGCATGTCGATCTTCTCGAGCTGGCTCGCCGCGCCGAACTCGGGCGTCATCACGTACAGCGTCGCGTCGACCAGCGGCACGATCGCCGCGTCCCCCTGGCCGATGCCCGAGGTCTCGACGACGATCAGGTCGAAGCCGGCGACCTTGCAGGCGGCGATCGCGTCGGGCAGCGCCTGGCTGATCTCGCTGCCCGCGTCGCGCGTGGCGAGCGAGCGCATGAACACGTTCGGATGGTCGATCGCGTTCATCCGGATCCGGTCGCCGAGCAGCGCGCCGCCGGACTTGCGGCGCGTCGGGTCGACCGAGATGATCGCGATCCGCAGCGCGTCGTCCTGGTCGAGCCGGAAGCGGCGCACGAGCTCGTCGGTCAGGCTCGACTTGCCGGCGCCGCCGGTGCCGGTGATGCCGAGCACGGGCGTGGCGGCGACGTCGGCGCGGGTGTGCAGCTCGGCGCGCAGCGCGGCGAAGCCCTCGGCGTCGAGCCCGCCCGGCGCCGCGCCGTTCTCGAGCGCGGTGATCAGCTGCGCGAGCGCGCGGCGCGAGCGGGCGATCGCCGCGCGGCCCGCCTCGGTGCCCGGCGTCGCGTCGGAGGGCGTCGCGAGCGCGTCGAGCGAGGACGGCGCGTAGCGCGACAGGTCGACGTCGCAGCGCGCGATCATGTCGCCGATCATGCCGGCGAGCCCGAGCCGCTGGCCGTCCTCGGGCGAGTAGATCCGCTCGACGCCGTACTCCTGCAGCTCGCGGATCTCGGCCGGCACGATCACGCCGCCGCCGCCGCCGAACACCTTCACGTGGCCGGCGCCGTTCGCGCGCAGCAGGTCGATCATGTACTTGAAGTACTCGACGTGCCCGCCCTGGTACGACGACACCGCGATGCCCTGCACGTCCTCCTGCAGCGCGCAATCCACGACCTCGCGGACCGAGCGGTTGTGGCCGAGGTGGACCACCTCGCAGCCCATGCCCTGCAGGATGCGACGCATGATGTTGATCGACGCGTCGTGACCGTCGAACAGCGAGGCGGCGGTCACGAACCGCACCTTGTTCGTCATCCGGTACTCGGCGAGCTTCTTGGCGTCGGACAGGTCGGTCATGGGGGGATCGTCTCCGGAGGGGGCGGTCGCGCCGTCGCCGGCGCGCACGGGCGGCGGACGGGCGATCCTCGCATCGTCGGAATCTTCTCCGATCGGGCGCGCGAAGGCTAATTGACGTTGACGTCAACGTCAATCGAACGGGGATGCCGGCCGGGCGCGGCCGTACGGGTTAACCTCGGGCCGCGGCACGCGTCCGGACGCCCGGCCCGCCCGTATCCCGAAGGATGACTCCCGACATGCTCGACGACATCGAGGTCAAGCGGCTGCTGATCCGCACCGCCGCCCGCGACGCCCAGGCCTTCGAACGGCTGTACCGCCTCGCCGCACCGCTGCTGCTGGGCGTCGCGATGCGCATCGTCGGGCGCCGGGAGGTCGCGCAGGAGGTCGTGCACGACGCGTTCGTGCGCGTCTGGCGCTCGGCCGAGTCGTTCGACCCGCTCGCGACGCGCGCGACCGCCTGGCTGGTGGCGATCGCGCGGCACCGGGCGATCGACCTGGTGGCGAGCCACGACACCGCGCGCGTCGACGCGGTGGGCGACGACGTCGACGCGCTCGTCGACGCCGGCTACGACTGGACGCCGTCGGCCGACGACGCGCTCGACGCCGGGCGCAACGCCCACTGGCTGCGCGAGTGCCTGTCCGAGCTGCGGCCGGGCGAGCGGCAGGCGATCGTGCTCGCCTACCACCACGGCCTGAGCCACGGCGATCTCGCCGTCCACATGCAGCGCCCGCTCGGCACCGTCAAGGCGTGGATCCGGCGGGGGCTGGACAGCCTGCGCCGCTGCGTCGAGACGGCCACCGGAGAGGCGCGATGAGGCTCGCCCGCCACCCCCTGCTCGACGCGCTGTGCGGCGAGTACCTGCTCGGCACGATGCGCGGCGCCGCGCGCCGGCGGTTCGAACGGGCGCTGCGCGAGGAGCCGCTCGTGACGTCGACCCTCGCCCGCTGGCGCGAGACCTTCGCGACGCGTCCCAGCCCCGACGCGGTGCCCGCGGCGGCCGAGCTCGACCGCGGCTGGGCGAGGCTGCGGCGCGAGCTCGCGCTCGAGCCGGCCGCGCAGCCCTGGTGGCGGCGCGCCGGGCTCTGGCAGGCCTGGGCGGCCACGGCGACGATCGCGCTCGCGGTCGCGGTGTGGCGCGACGCGCCGCAGGAGACCCCGACGGCGACGCGTCCGCTCGCCGAGCTCGCCGACTCGGGCGCGCGCGGCGTGCTCGCCGCGTCGGTCAGCCCGGACGGCCGGCTGCTCGAGCTGCGGCCGTCG
>DASPJX010000289.1:0-22831 GCA_035628395.1 Burkholderiaceae bacterium
CGGCAGGCCTGCGGGTCGTCGGAGAGCCGCGCGAGCTTCCAGCGCGTGGTCCAGCCGGGCGGCTCCTCGATCGACAGCGGGGCCCAGGGGTCGTGGCGCTCGGGCAGGCGCCATCGGCCGTCGTGCCAGGTCGCGAGGGCCGCGCCCAGCACCAGCGCGATCGCGGCCAGGACGGCGCCGGCGCGGCTCATCGCCCGCACGCCGACCGCGCGGGCCCCGGAGGGGCGCCGCCGGACCGGCGAACGGCGGTGAGGGCGGCGGGGTGAGCGGCGAACCGTACCGCGGGACGCGCCTCACCGCGAGCGGCGAACCGTACCGCGGGACGCGCCGCACGGCGTACGGCGGGACGTGCCGCACGGCGTTCGGCGGTACGTGCCGCACGGCGCACGACGGAGCCGGCCGCGCGGCGGACGGCAGGACGGGCCTCGGGACGAGCGGGAGCGACGGCGGGAGCGGGTTCGATCATGACGGCACGAAGGACGACGGAACCGGGCCCGTCCGACGGCGACGCTGCAGGCACGCCGCGCGCCCGCACGAACGCGACCGCGAGGAGTCGCCCGATGCCGATCGATCCCGAACGCCGCCGCGTCGTCGCCGGCACCGGCCTGGCCGCGCTCGCCGCTTCGTCGCCGGCCGGAGCGGCGACGCCGCGCGACGCGTCCCGCCGCGACGGTCCGGGCGCCGCGCCCCTGCGCGACGACCCGTCGGCGGCCTTTCCCGAGGGCTTCGTCTGGGGCGTGGCGACCTCGGCCTACCAGATCGAGGGCGCGGTCCGCGAGGACGGGCGAGGCGAGTCGATCTGGGACACCTACGCGCGCGTGCCCGGCAAGATCCACGACGGACGGAACGCCGACGTCGCGGCCGACCACTACCGCCGCTGGCGCGAGGACGTCGCGCTGATGCGCGGGCTCGGCGCGAACGCGTACCGCTTCTCGATCGCCTGGCCGCGGGTGGTGCCCGACGGCTCGGGCCCGACGAACCCGAAGGGCCTCGACTTCTACGACCGTCTCGTCGACGCGCTGCTGGAGGCCGGCATCGCGCCCTGGGCGACGCTCTACCACTGGGACCTGCCGCAGGCGCTGCAGGACCGCGGCGGCTGGCGCTCGCGCGACACCGCGCTCGCGTTCGCCGACTACGCCGGCCGCGTCGCCGCGCGGCTGTCGGACCGCGTGAGCCGGTTCTTCACGCTGAACGAGTTCTACTCGTTCGTCGACCTCGGCCACCAGGGCATCGACTCGACCGTCGACGGCCGGCCGGTGCGCGTCGAGCTCGCGCCGGGGCTGCGGCTGCCGCCCGCGGAGCTGAACCGGGTGCGGCACCACGCGGTGCTCGCGCACGGGCTGTCGGTGCAGGCGATCCGCGCGGCGGCGCGCGGCGCGGTGCGCTGCGGGCCGGCCGACAACCTCGCGACCGCGGTGCCCGCCGTCGAGACGCCGGAGGCCGTCCGGGCCGCCGAGACGGCCACGCGCGACACCAACGCCGCCTACCTCGGCGCGATGCTGGAAGGCCGGTACTCGGACCGCTACCTCGCCTGGACGGGCCGCGACGCGCCGCGCTTCACCGACGAGGACATGCGCGCGATCGGCACGCCGGTCGACTTCGTCGGGCTCAACGTCTACCGGCCGAGCTTCTACGCGCTGCCGTCCGAGGGGCCGCCGGGGTGGCGGGCGCTGCCGTTCGCGGCCTCGCATCCGCGCACCGCGTCGGGCTGGCACCTGCTCGGGCCCGAGGCGACCTACTGGGCGATGCGGCACGCGCACGCGCTGTGGAACGTTCGCGAGCTGTACCTGACCGAGGCCGGCTGCGGCACCACCGACGCGCCCGGCCCCGACGGCGAGGTCCACGACACCGACCGCGTGATGTACCTGCGCGCGCACCTCGCGCAGCTGCGGCGCGCCGCCGCGGAGGGCCTGCCGGTGCGCGGCTGGTTCCACTGGACGCTGATGGACAACTTCGAGTGGGCCGACGGCTACGCGGTGCGCTTCGGCCTCGTGCACGTCGACTTCGACACGCAGCGGCGCACGCCGAAGCTGAGCGCGGCGTGGTTCCGCGAGGCGGCGCGGCGCAACGCGATCGTGTGACGCGTGCGCCGGACGGCGGACGCGGCGCGGCGCCAGCGCCGCGTACGCGGGGCGTGCGCAGGACGTGCGCCGCGGGGCGCGCGAAGGGGAGGGACGCAGCGGACGTGCGCAGCGCGGCCCCGCACGCGCCGTCAGTGCAGCCGGTTCGCCCCCGGCGGCCGCGGCACGGCCGCGGGCGTCGGGCCGTGCGCGTACGGCACCGCCGCGAGCGTCCACTCGTCGGTCGAGTGCGCGTGCCTGAGGATGCAGGGACCGTCGTCGGTGTCGAGCTTCCACCAGGTGTCGTGGCGCCCGTACCAGCGGTCGAGCACCGCGCGGACGGCGACGCGGCGCGCGCCGAAGCGCACCGCCGAAGGCGCGGACTCGCCGTCGTCCGTCGTGCGGAACTCGATGCGGATCTCCATCGCCGGCGACGATGCCACGAGCCGGCGGTCGCGTCGACCGGAGCCGCGTCCGGGCGGGCGGCGATCGGCGGTGCGTCGGGTTACGCTTCGTCCCCCGTTCCGCCCCCGAGACCGCGATGTCCACCGCTGCGCTCCCCGTCCTCGAGGTGCTGCCCCGCGACCTGTCGGCCTACGCGGCGGGCAACACCGGCATCCCCTACGTGCACCGCTTCGGATCGGGGCGCCCGGGGCCGCACGTGCTGGTCAACGCGCTCACGCACGGCAACGAGCTGTGCGGGGCGGTCGCCGCGAGCCGGCTGCTCGACGACGGCGTGCGGCCGAGGATCGGCACGCTGACGATCGCGTTCGCCAACGTCGCCGCCTACGAGTCGTTCGATCCGGCGCGGCCGTTCGACAGCCGCCAGCTCGTGCACAACCTGAACCGCGTGTGGTCGCCCGAGTGGCTCGACGGCGACGAGGACGGCCCCGAGCTGCGCCGCGCCCGCGAACTGCGCCCGGTGGTCGCCGCGGCCGACCACGTGCTCGACCTGCACTCGACCTCGCAGGACGTCGAGCCGTTCTGGGTCTATCCGGCCCGCGCGCGCAACGCCGAGGTGGCGCTGGCGATCGGCCGGCCGTCGGTGCACCTGGTGATGCCCTCGGGCCTCGGCTCCGGCACGCCGCTGATCGAGCACGGGCGCTTCGGCGTCGCCGGCTCCGACGCGGGCGCCGCGCTGGTCGCCGAATGCGGGCAGCACTTCCGGCGCGCCACCTGCGAGCTCGCCGTCGAGGTCGCGCTCGACGTGCTCGGGCACTTCGGGCTGATCGAGCGGGCGCCGGGCGGCGCGGCCCGCGCGCCGCAGCGCCGCTACGAGCTGATCCGGACCCACGTGGTGCGCACGCCCGACTTCCGGTTCGCGCGGCCGCTGGTCGGCTTCGAGACCTTCGAGGCGGACGAGCCGATCGCGGTCGACGGCGACGCCGAGCTGCGCGCGCCCGAGGCGTGCACGGTCCTGATGCCGACGCGCGAGCCGATCGTCGGCCGCGAGGGGTTCTACCTGGCGCGCGCGCTCTGAGCGCGGAGCGTCCGGTTCGGCGTCCGCGTGGGGCGACGTCCTACAAAAGCGTCGGTCGTCGCGCGCTTTTTCCGACTTCGACTCGATAGTCACTGGGCGACCATCCTGTCATGACTCGACCCGCAGGGTCGGGAACGTCGTCACCCCGATACGGAACGTCCATGAAGACCACTCGCCCGCGGATTCCGCTCGCCACGCGACTGATCGCATCCTTCCTCGTCGTCGTCACGCTGGGGGCCGTCGTCGCCGCCGTCGGTATCCACGGTCTCCGGGAGCTGAGCCACATGGCCCGTGCGCTCTACGCGCAGGAGCTGCTCGGCATCTCCCACGTGAAGGAGGCCAACATCAACCTGATCTACGCAGGGCGCGCCCGCGCGCAGTTCGCGCTCGCGACGAGCGACGCCGAGCGCGAGGCGGCCACCCGCGCGTTCGACAAGTCGGTCGCGGACATGAAGGCCTGGCTCGAGAAGGCCCGTCCGAACTTCCACACCGAGCGGGGTCGTGCCGAGTTCGCACGGACCGAGGCGCTGCTCGCCGAGTGGCTGCCGGCCTCCCAGACGTACTTCGGGATCGCGAGGACGCGCCCGCCGGCGGCGCGCGACGAGGTGCTGGCGCGCGCCGACGCCGAAGCGCGCGCACGGAACAAGGCGCTCGACGATCAGCTGACCGCGCTCACCCGCCAGAAGGAGGAGCTCAGCGAGCAGGCCGCCGGCGACGGCGAACGGCTGTACGGCCGGCTGAGCACGCTGATGATCGTGCTGACCGCGGTGTCGATCGTGCTGGGCGTGGGCATCGGCGCGGCGATCACGCGGAGCATCTCGCGCCAGCTCGGCGGCGAGCCGTCCGACGTCGCGGCCGCGGCCAACGCGATCGCCGCGGGTGACCTGACGACCGCGATCGACGCCCGGCGCGCCCGCCCCGGCAGCGTGGTTGCCGCGATGGAGTCGATGCGGTCGGCGTTGCGCGAGGTGGTCGGCGGCGTGCGCGCGAGCAGCGAGAGCATCGCGACCGCGTCGAGCCAGATCTCGACCGGCAACGACGATCTGAGCCGACGCACCGAGGAGCAGGCCGCGAGCCTCGAGGAGACGGCCGCCTCGATGGAGGAGCTGACCGGCACCGTGCGCAGCAGCGCCGACACCGCGCGCGAGGTGTCGCAGCTCGCCTCGGCCGCGCGCGACGCCGCGCTGCACGGCGGCGAGGTGGTCCGGCAGGTCGTCGGAACGATGGGCGAGATCGCGAGCGCGAGCGGCAAGATCGCGGACATCATCTCGCTGATCGACGGCATCGCGTTCCAGACGAACATCCTGGCGCTGAACGCCGCGGTCGAGGCCGCACGCGCCGGCGAGCAGGGCCGGGGCTTCGCGGTCGTCGCGAGCGAGGTCAGGACACTCGCGCAGCGCAGCGCCGGCGCCGCGCGCGAGATCAAGGGGCTGATCGGCGCGAGCGTCGAGAAGGTCGGCACGGGCGAGCGCCTCGTCGCCGAGGCCGGGCGCGCCGTCGAGGACATCGTCGCGCAGATCCGGCGCGTCACCGACCTGGTCGCCGAGATCAGTGCCGCCTCGCAGGAGCAGAGCCAGGGGATCTCGCAGGTCGGCGACGCCGTCGCGCAGCTCGATCGGGTCACGCAGCAGAACGCCGCGCTGGTCGAGGAGAGTGCCGCCGCCGCGCAGAGCCTGCGCGACCAGGCGGCGCAACTCGTCGCCGCGGTCCGCGTCTTCCGGCTGCCCGACGACGCGACGACCCGCTGACGCGCCCCGGCGCGCCGGTTCCGCTACGCCGCCCGAAACCCGTGATCCAGGACACCGCATGAACCTCGTCGTGCCGGACCGCGACCCTCCATCTCCCGATGTCCGTCCGTGCCGGGGCTGCGGCGGGGCGGCCGAGCGGCTGCCGTTCAGCATGGCGTTCCAGCCGATCGTCGACGTCCCGCGGCGCACGGTGTTCGCGTACGAGGCGCTCGTGCGCGGCGTCGCCGGCGAGTCGGCCGCGAGCGTGCTCTCGCGCGTCGACGAGTCGAACCGCTACCGCTTCGACCAGGACTGCCGGATCGCGGCCGTCGGGCTGGCCGCGCGGCTCGGTCTGGAGCGCACGCTGTCGATCAACTTCATGCCGAACGCGGTCTACCAGCCGGAGACCTGCATCCGCGCGACGCTCGCCACCGCGCGACGCGTCGGCTTCCCGACCTCGCGCCTGATGTTCGAAGTCTCCGAGGGCGAGGACGCGCTCGACAAGGCCCATCTGCGGGCGATCTTCGACGAGTACCGCCGCCAGGGCTTCCTGACGGCGATCGACGACGTCGGCGCCGGCTACTCCGGGCTGAACCTGCTCGCCGAGCTCGAGCCCGACGTCGTGAAGGTCGACATGGCGCTGGTGCGCGACATCGACGCGCGTCCGCGCGCGCGCACGGTGGTCGCGCATCTCGCGCGCCTGTGCGAGGCCCTCGGCGCGCGCGTCGTCGCCGAGGGCGTCGAGTCGCCGGTCGAATCCCGGGTGCTGCTCGACCTCGGGATCGCGCTGCAGCAGGGCTACCTGTTCGCGCGGCCGGCGTTCGAGCGGCTCGCGGAGCCGCGCTTCGACGGGTCCGAGCCGCCGTCCTGACGCGACGCCCGGCGGCGTGCCCGGAATTGGCGCCGCCCGCGCGAGCGGGGCCCTACAATCGCGCGGTCCACCTTCCCGCTCGCCGCATGTCCGAACCGCCGGCGCGAGTCGCCGCTTCCGCCGCAGCACGCCCCCGGGTCGCCGGGCCGCGCGCCTGGCTGCTGTGCGTCGCGGCCGCGGCGGGCGCGATGGCGCTGCGCGCGGCGCTGTCGCCGCTGCTCCCCGCCGACGAGCTGCCGTTCGTGTTCGCGTTCCCGGCGGTCGCGTTCGTCGCGCTGCGGGCCGGCGTGCCCCACGGCTTCCTCGCGGTGCTGATCTGCGCGGCCTGGGTGATCGCGCCGGTGCCGCCCGTCGTCGACGACTCCAACGGGGCGCTGCAGGTCGGGCTGTTCGTGTCGTCCGCCTGCGTGCTCGCGCTGCTCGTCGGCGCACCCCGGAGGGACGGACCGGACGGAGCGCGGACCGACGGGGAAGGGCTGCGCGAGCTGCTCTTCGCGGGCGACCGCAGCCCGCTCGTGCGCTGGCTCACCGCGGCGTTCGTCGCGGCGGCGATCGTGCCCGCGGTGCTGTTCGCCGGGATCGCGGCGTACGCGTGGCGCCAGGCGTTCGAGTCGGCGCGCCGGGATCTCGAGCGCACCGTGGTGCTCGCGCACGACTACACCGCGAGCTCGCTCGGCACCGCCCGGGACATCTTCGCCCGGGTGCACGAGTACGTCGACGGGCGCGACACCGCCGCGCTGCGGGCCGACGAGGCGGCGCTGCACGGGCGGCTGCGCGATCTCGCCACCGGCAAGCGCTACGTGGAGTCGGTCTGGATCCTCGCGGCCGACGGCTCGCTGGTGGCCTCCAACCAGTTCCATCCGAGCCCCCGCGGGCTGGACTCGAGCGAGCGCGAGTACTTCCGGGCGCACCGCGCGGGATACGCCGGCGAGTACGTGTCGAAGCGGCTGGAGAGCCGGTTCGACGGCCGGGCGCTCTTCAGCCTCAGCGTGCCGCGCGCGTCCGCCGGCGCGCCGTTCGACGGCGTGTTCGCGATCGGCATCGGCCTGCGCTGGTTCGACGCGTTCTTCGAGTCGCTGGCGCGCGACGCGCCCGAGCTCGCGATCGGCCTCGTGCGCGAGGACGGCGAGGTGCTGACGCGCCGTCCGGCCTCCGACGCCCCGATGTCGCTGCCCGCCGGTTCGCCGATCCTCGCGGCGCTCGCCGAGGGCGCCGGACCGGGCCGGCCGTCGCGCAGCGTCTGGCCCGACGGCGAGGAGCGGCTCGGCGCCTTCCGCAGGATCGAGGGACTGCCGCTCAGCGTGTTCGCGACGCTGCCCACCGACGTCGTGCTCGCCCGCTGGAGCCGCTCGGTCGCGACCACCGCGCTCTTCACCTTCCCGATCGCGCTGTCGCTGATCTACGTGTCGGGGGTCGCGCTGCGCCGCACGCGCCGCGAGCAGCGGGCGGTCCGCGAGCTCGCCGAGACCGAGGCGCAGCGCGCGCGGGCCGAGCGGGCCCTGCAGGAGGCGCAGAAGCTCGAGGCGCTCGGGCGTCTGACCGGCGGCGTGGCGCACGACTTCAACAACCTGATGACGACGGTCAACAACTCGGCCCACGTGCTGCGCCGGCTCGAGCTGCCGCCGCTCGCGCGCACGCAGGTCGACGCGGTGCTGCGCGCGGTGGGCTCCGGGCGCCAGCTCACCCGCCAGCTGCTGACGATCGCGCGGCGCCAGCCGCTGCGGCCCGAGGCCGTCGACCTGGCGCGCCGGCTCGGCCCGATCTGCGACCTGGTGCGCCTGTCGATCGACGCCGGCGTGCGGGTCGAGCACCGCGTGGAGCCGGGCACGCCGAACGTCGTCGTCGACGTGCCGGGGCTGCAGCTCGCGATCCTGAACCTCGCGCTCAACGCGCGCGACGCGATGCCCGGGGGCGGGCGGCTGAGCGTCGTCGCGAGCGTCGCGGAGCCGGACCCCTCCGACGCCGCCGGTGCGCGGCGCGTGGCGCTGGCGGTGTCCGACACCGGATGCGGCATGGCGCCGGAGGTGCGGGCCCGCGCGCTCGAGCCGTTCTTCTCGACGAAGGGCGCGCTCGGCACGGGGCTCGGCCTGAGCCAGGTGTACGGCTTCTGCACGCAGTCGGGCGGCACGCTGCGCATCGACAGCGTGCCGGGACGGGGCACGACGGTGACGCTGGTCCTGCCGGCGACCGACGAGCCCGACCGGGGCACGGCGGAGACCGTCGACGACGGGCCCGCGGGGTCGGGCACGGTGCTCTACGTCGAGGACGATCCCGAGGTCGCGCGCTCCACGCACGGCCTGCTGCGCTCGCTCGGTTACGGCTGCGAGCACGCCCCGGGCCCCGAGCGCGCGATCGAGCGATTGCGCGCCGCGCCCGACGCGTACGTCGCGGTGCTGAGCGACATCGGCCTGCCCGGCGCGTTCGACGGCATCGAGCTCGGCATCCGGCTGCGCGAGGCGTATCCGGCGCTGCCGATCGTGCTGACGACCGGCTACACCGACCGCCTGGCCGAGGCGGTCGCGCGCGGCTTCACCGTGCTCGCGAAGCCCTGCGAGCCGCACGAGCTCGGTGCCGCGATCCGGCAGGCCGCCGGGCGTCGGCCGGCGTGAACGGCCCGCGGGCCGCGCCCGCGGGCCGGCGCGACGGCGAGCGCGGCGACGCGCCCGCGGGCCGGGCGCCGACGCCGGCCGCGCCGCGGCGATCGTAGGATCGTCGAAGGACGACCCGAGGACGCCCGCGATGGACCCCGCCCGACCCTATTCCCCCGAGGCCCCCGGCCGGCCCGAGGTCGACGCGCTCGCGGGTCCGGTGCTGCTGGACTTCGGCACCGACTGGTGCGGCCACTGCCGCGCCGCGCGGCCGCGGACCGAGGCGGCGCTGGCCGCCCACCCGGGCGTGCGCCACCTGCGGATCGAGGACGGCCCCGGCCGGCGGCTCGGCCGCTCGTTCGGCGTGAAGCTGTGGCCGACGCTGGTGTTCCTGCGCGACGGGCGCGAGGAGGCGCGGCTGGTGCGTCCGCAGGACGCGGCGGCGATCGGGCAGGCGCTCGCACGGATCGATCCCTGAGACCGACGGATCGCGCGTCCTCGACGCGCGGCGGTCCACCCGGGGACCGGCCCCGTCGCGTCCGGCGCACGGACGGACGGCCCCTCGGCGAAATCCGACCGGCGCGCGGGGCGGATCCGACCGGCAGGCCCCCGGTGGAGCCTGCTAGTCTCGTCCGGCCATGACGCTCCCGCTCCCCGATCGCGGCGCCGCCGACCGGCTCCCGGACCCGCCGGATGCAGCGGCCGAGCTGCAGCAGTACCGGCTGATGCTGGACAGCATCCGCGAGTACGCGGTGTTCATGACCGACCCCGCGGGCATCGTGAACCGATGGAACGTCGGCGCGGAGCGGATCCTCGGCTGGAGCGAGGCGCAGATCCTCGGTCGGCCGGCCGCGGTCGTCTACACGCCCGAGGACCGCGAGCGCGGCGTGCACGTCGACGAGATGGAGGAGACCTGCCGCGAAGGCAGCGCCGCCGACGAGCGCTGGCACGTCCGCCGCGACGGCAGCCGCTTCTTCGCGTGGGGCCGGCTGATGGTCGTGCGCGACGACCACGGCCGGCACGTCGGCTTCGTCAAGGTGCTGCGCGACATGACCGCCGAGAAGGAGGCGCAGGCCGAGCGCGACCGATTGCTCGCCGCCAGCCGGGACACCGCCCGGACGCTGCAGCAGTGGTTCGATCACGCCCCGGGCTTCGTCGCGCTGCTCAAGGGTCCCGACCACGTGTTCGAGCTGGCGAACGAGGCGTACTGCCGGCTGGTCGGCCATCGCGACATCCTGGGTCGCCCGGCGTTCGAGGCGCTGCCCGAGATCCGCGGCCAGGGGTTCGAGACGATGCTCGACGACGTCTACCGCAGCGGCCGACGGTTCGAGGGCCGCGGCCTGCGCGTCGCCGTGCAGCGCACGCCGGGTGCGCCGATGACCGAGGCCTTCGTCGACCTGATCTACGAGCCGGTCCGGGACGAAAGCGGCGCGGTCGTCGGCATCTTCGTCCAGGGGCACGAGGTCACCGCGCAGCATCGCGCGCTCGCCGCGCTGCGCCAGAGCGAGGCGCAGTTCAGGCTGATGGCCGACGCGGTGCCGCAGATCGTGTGGATCACCGATCCCGACGGCCGGACGGAATTCTTCAACCGGCAGTGGACCCGGTACACCGGCGAGCCCTACGAGCCCGCGACCGCCGCCGAGGTGGCCGCCGGCTACGTGCATCCGGACGACGTCGAGGCGACGATGGCCGCCTTCGATCGTGCCCGCGCCACCGGCGGCGTCTTCGAGATCGAGCATCGGATCCGCTCGGCCGGCGGCGAGTACCGGTGGTTCCTGGTCCGCGCGGAGCCGCACCGCGACGAGCGCAGCGGCAGGATCGTCCGCTGGTTCGGCGTCTCGATCGACATCCACGACCGCAGGCGCGCCGAGGAGGCGCTGCGCGAGAGCGAGCAGCGCTTCCGGCTGATCGCCGAGGGCGTGCTGGCCCGGCAGTTCGTCTGGGACCTGTCCACCGGGCTCGTCACGCTGCCGAGTCCCGCGAATCTCGTCTTCGAGTTCGGCGACGAGCCGGTGCACGCCGACCGCGTCTTCGAGAAGGTCCATCCCGACGACGTCGCCGCGGTCCGCGCGGACATCGAGTCGGCGTTCGATCCGCGAGGTGACGGGCAGATGCGGGCGAGCTACCGCGTCGTGCGCTCGGACGGCTCGGTGCGCTGGGTGGCCTCGAGCGGACAGGTGGAGTTCGAGGCGCAGCGCGACGGCGAGCGCCGCCCGGTGCGCGCCTTCGGCGTGATCTGGGACGTCACCGAGCAGCGGCTGCTGCTCGAGTCGCTGCAGGAGGCCGACCGCCGCAAGGACGAGTTCCTCGCGATGCTCGCGCACGAGCTGCGCAATCCGCTCGCGCCGATGCGCAACGCGATCCGCGTGCTCGAGCACGAGCCGCTCGGCGAGCGCGGGCGGCACGCGCTCGGCATGAGCCTTCGGCAGGTCCGTCACCTGACGCGGCTGGTCGACGACCTGCTCGAGGTGTCGCGCGTCTCGCGCGGGCTGATCGAGCTGCGGCCCGAGCCGGTGATGGTCCAGCACGTCGTCCACGGCGCCGCCGACGCGGTGGCCTCGGCGTTCGAGGATCGGGGCCAGCGGCTCGAGTTCGAGATGCCGGGCCGGCCGCTGCAGATGCGCGCCGATCCGGTGCGGCTCACGCAGATCGTCGAGAACCTGCTGACCAACGCGTGCAAGTACACCGACCCCGGCGGCGAGGTCGTCGTCCGGGTCCGCGAGGAGGGGGACGAGGCGATCGCGATCGAGGTCCGGGACACCGGCATCGGCATCGCCGCCGATCACCTGCCGCGCATCTTCACGCTGTTCGCCCAGGTCGAGACCGCGATCGACCGCTCGCGCGGCGGGCTCGGCATCGGGCTCGCGCTGGTCCGTCGGCTCGTCGAGCTGCACGGCGGCACCATCTCCGCGCACAGCGACGGGCCGGGGCGGGGATCGACCTTCACCGTGCGGCTGCCGCGGTCCGCACCCGCGATCGATCCGCGGTCGCTCGCCGCGGCGAAGCCGGGCGCGGCCACGACCCCTCGTCGATAGCCGATCGTCCGATCGCCCGTGCCGGCACGACGAGCGACCGCCGCGCTACGCCATGGGCGCGGTTGTTGCAATCGGAGTAGCGAGCGGTGAGCTCGATCAACCAGGGAGTTTCGACATGACGAAGAAGATCTCGAAGGTTCTGGGCGCCTGCACGGTGGCGCTGGGTCTGGCGGCGATGTCCGCGCCGTCGTGGGGTCAGGGGGCGGCCGGCGGCGGCACCTCGGGCACGGGCGCCTCGGGCGGCGGCACCTCCGCTCCCGCGACCACGACGCGGGCGACCACGGACGACGACGGCATGGACTGGGGCTGGATCGGCCTGCTGGGCCTCGCCGGGCTGGCCGGGCTGCGGCGCCGGGACACGACGACGTCCACCTACGACAACCGCAACACGACGACCCGCTGAGCCCCGACCCGGGCGCACGTCGCCCGGGGAGCGGGACCCCGCGGCCGGAAACGGTCGCGGGCCCGTCGGAAAACCACGCCTTCGGGCGTAGGCGATCGTGCGTCGGGATGTGAGAAGCTCCGTGCTTCACGGCACGTGTCCTTCCGCAGCCCATGAGCAGCCTCGCCCTGATGCGCCGCGTCGCGAGACGGCGGCGGCCCCGTCCCCCGCAGTCGCCCGAGACGGCCTTCGCCGTGCTGATCGTCGTCGCGTCGATCGGCCTCTACTGCTTCGGTCGCGCCTACGGCCATCCCTACGGTCGGGCACCGGTCGAGCCGGTCCACGCGCTCGGCGCGCTCTACTGGGCCTGCGGCATCGTCGCGCTGCTCGCCTCGTGGTGCGATGCCCGCTCCGACGACGGCCGACGCACCACGCGCCGGCTGCTCACGCTCGGCGCCGGGCTGGGCGGCGTGTCGCTGCTGATCCTCGCGGCGCTGTCGGCGACCACGGTCGCGGCCGGCGCCTCGGCCACGACGGCCGCGTTCAGCGTGGCGGCGGCGGCGACCTTCGCGGTCCACGTCCGCGGATTCCTGCAGGCGGCGTCGCGCACGTAGCGCGCGAGGGGCGGCGCGGCGCGCCGCTCGGCCGCGGACGATCCGACGGCCCGCTCGGCCCGTCGCCGGGAACGGTGCGTGCATGGCGACCGGGCCTGCGACCCGGCGGCCTTCGTCGCGAGACGGGTGCGCAGCTCCGAGACACCGCCCCATGGACGCCCCTGCCGACCGTTCCCTGTTCCCGCCCATCGAGCCGCGCCGCAGCGGCATGCTCGCCGTCGACGCGATCCACACCCTCTACTGGGAGGAGAGCGGCAATCCCGACGGCATCCCCGTGGTCTACGTGCACGGCGGGCCGGGCGGCGGCTCGTCGCCCGACAAGCGCCGCTGGTTCGACCCGGACGCCTACCGGATCGTGCTGTTCGACCAGCGCGGCGCGTTCCGCTCGACGCCGCTCGCGGAGGTGCGCGAGAACACCACGCCGCGGCTGGTCGAGGACATGGAGGCGCTGCGGCGCATGCTCGGCATCGAGCGCTGGCTGCTCGCGGGCGGCTCGTGGGGCACGACGCTCTCGCTCGCCTACGGGCAGGCCCATCCCGAGGCCTGCCTCGGCTTCGTGCTGCGCGGCATATTCCTCGGCACGCAGGGCGAGATCGACTGGTTCCTGAACGGCATGCGGCGGTTCTTTCCGCAGGCGCACGAGGACTTCGTCTCGTGGCTGCCCGAGCGCGAGCGCGGCGACGTGCTGACCGCCTACGAGACGCGGCTGTTCGGCGACGACGCGTCGGTACGGATGGACGCCGCGCGCCGTTGGTACGCATACACCGAGAGCTGCTCGCTGCTGCGCCACGACCCGCAGGTCGTCGACGCCGCGCTCGGGAACGAGCCGGTCGTCTACGGCACCGGGCGGCTCGACGCGTTCTTCTTCCGCAACCGCATGTTCCTCGACGAGGACCAGCTGATCCGGGGCGTCGCCCGGATCGCGCACCTGCCCGCGCTCGTCGTGCAGGGCGGCCACGACGTGATCGCGCCGCCGGAGGCCGCGTGGCGGCTGCATCGGGCCTGGCCCGGCTCGGTGTTCCGGATCGCGCCCGACGCCGGCCATGCGCCGTCGGAGCCGGGGCTGCGCAGCCTGCTGATCGAGGGGCTCGAGCGCTTCAAGCGCGACGGTCGCTTCTAGCCGGCGGGGCCCGCGCGCCGGGCCCGCTCGCCGCCCGACGGGTCGACCAGCAGCTCGACCGCGGCGACCGGGTCGAAGGGCTTCTCCAGGCGCGGCACGTCGGCGAACCGGTCGTCGACGACCCCGGCCCCGTAGCCGGAGACGATCAGGATCGGCACGTCGCAGGCGAGCAGCCGGTCGGCCACCGCGTCGGCGATCGTGCCGCCGAGGTTCAGGTCGAGCACGGCCCCGTCGAACGGCCCCTCGCAGGAGATCAGCGTCAGCGCCTGGGCCACCGTGGTCGCGGGTCCGACGACGAGCGCGCCGTGGCCGACGAGGAGGTGCGTCAGTTCGAGCGCGAGGATGCGCTCGTCCTCGACGACCAGGATGCGGCGGCCGGCGAGGGCGCGCGGCGCCGATCCGGTCTGGGGTTCTGTGTTCATGGGGTCGTCGGATCCGGTGGGTCCGGAGGCATGCAAGCCGCGGCCCCGCAGCGGGGCCGTCCGCGCCGGGCGAGCGGGGGCGGCGCGCGGGCGCGGGGCGTTCGGCGCCGTCCGCACGCGGCCCGTGCGGCCGGGCGTCCGGATTGCCTGCCTTGGCGGCCGACGGCGGGCGGAGCGAGCCGCGCGCGGGCCTGCACGGGTCGTCCGCGACCGGTCGCGGACGAAGGCACCCATGGAAACCCTCAAGCACTACCTGACGGTGTCGCGGGCCACGCTCTGGACGTGGCCGCTGGCCATGTCGCTGGTCGCGATCGGGCTGGTCGCGGCGCTGAAGCGGATCCGGACCGAGGATCTGCCCGACCGGCTGACGGCCTTCCTGTACGCGGGCGACGCCTCCGGCGCGAGCCAGCTGGTGGGGTCGCTGCTCTCCGGGGTCGTGGCCCTGTTCGCGCTCGTGCTGTCGGTGACGATGGTGGTGCTGGTGCTGGCCGCGGGCCAGCTGGGCTCGCGACTGGTCCACAGCTTCATCGAGGATCGCGCGACCCGGGCGACCATCGGCGCGTACCTGGCCGCGATGCTGTACCTGATCGCCCTGAGCAACGAGCTCGGCGGCGTCGACACGGCGGCGCTGCCGCACCTCGCGGTCACGGTGGGCGTGCTGCTGGCGGCCGCCTGCGCCGCGCTGATGGTCGTCTACGTCAACCGCCTGGCGCGGGCGATCGTCTTCGACAACACCGCTCGGCGCGTGTTGCGCGAGATCCGCGATGCGAGCCGCCGCCTGCAGCTGCATCGCGCCTCGCGCACGCCGGACCACGCGTCGGCGGCCGATCCGCGCCGCGCGGCCGAGGCGCTCGCCGCTCCGCCCCGCGGCACGGCGGTCGCGCGACGCGTCGACGGCTACGTGCAGAGCATCGACTACGCCTCGCTGATGAAGGCGGCCGAGCGGGCCGATGCGGTGTTCCACCTGCACGTGCGCGCCGGACACTGGATCAACGCCGACACGCCCTGCGCGACGGTGGCGCCCGCATCGGCGGCGGACCGGCTGGGGCGCGTGCTGCAGCGCGCGATCATCGTCGGCGCCGAGCGGACGCCGACGCAGGACCTCGAGTTCGGCCTGCAGCGCCTGGTGGAGATCTCGCTGCGGGCCCTGTCGCCGGGCATCAACGACCTGTTCACGGCGCTGGCCGCGATCGACAACCTCGGCGCGGCGGTCGCCCGGATCTTCTCGCGTCCGCTGCTGCCGCCGGTGCTGCTGGGACCCGACGGGCACGTCCGCCTGATCCGGGACGTCAGCACGTCGGAGGGCATCGTCCGCGCCGCGTTCGACGACGTGCGCCGGGCCGGTGCCCGGATCCCGGCCGTGGCGATCCGCATGCTCGACGCGCTGGCGCGTTTGGACAGCGCCCTGTTCGACGAGGCCCAGCGCGCGGCGCTCCTCGCCGAGATCGACGCGACGCTCGGCTCGGCGCACACGGCCGAGATGATCCCGGAGGACGCGGCCGAGGTGCTGGCGCGGCATCGGCGTGCGAGGGACAGGATCGAGGGCGCGCCGCTGCGCGCGCGCCCCGAGGCCGTGCGCCGGCGGGCCTGACCGGCGGAGCCGGTCGCGGCGGGACGCGGCGCTCCGCGGGTCCCGACGGCGGGCCCGGGTCGTCCGATCCGCGACGGCGCGGACGGGGATCGGGCCTGCGGATCGTCGGAATCGACGCGGGTCGCCAGCCGCGCGGTCAGCGTCGGATGCCGGGTGCGGCCGTCGTTCCGGCCGCGCTCGGCGCCTCGGCCCTCGCGCCGCACGCGAGGCCGGGCGCCTCGGACTTGACGCACGGGCCGCCCCCGTCCGTTCCGGCCAGGGCCGCCAGCTCGGTCGGCTCGGGCGAGCAGCGACCCGCCAGGGAGGCGACGGACAGCGTCAGCACGACGAGCGCCATCGGAGCGTGCATGGGAAAAGGTTCCATCCTTGAGGGCAGATCGATGGTAGGCGCTTCGGGTCGCCGGCGCCGCCGTCGGGCGGGCCGCGCGCGTGTCGGACCTCCGGCCGAGACGGCATCGCATCGTCAGGGCGGGCGGGGCGCGGCCCGCACCGCGGCGCGGACGGTGCGACGGCCGGCGGCGGGTCGTCGTCGCGGCCGGATCGGCGCCCGGCGCGGGCCGGGGGGCCGCGCACGATCGGGACGTCCGGATGCCCGGGCGACGGGGGTCGGCCGCGCGACCGCGTCGAGCCCGGTCGTCGACGTCGAGCGAGCGCTTCCCGACGCGTTCCGGTCGGGGAATCGGTCCGGAAACGGCGCGCCGCTTCGCCCGCCCGCGCCCCGACGAGGCCGAGTCCGTCACGACGGCGGAGCAGTGACGGCTCGGCGGTCCGACCCCTTCGGTCTAGCCTGATCGGATCCGCCGCCGAGCCGCGCGTGGCTCCGCACGCCGGCCGGACGGACGGACCACGAGGAGGAGACATGGAGCAGGGCTACCTGGTACCCGTCGCGCGCACGGCGACGGCGGTCGCGGTCGCGGCGGCGCTCGCCGCATGCGGCAGCGGCGGCGGTTCACCCGAGATCGGCGGTCTGGAGATCAAGACGCTGTCGAACCGGGCCGATCTGGTGAGCGGCGGCGACGCGCTCGTCGAGATCGTGCTGCCGGCCGGCGCGACGGCGACCGGCCTGTCGGTGAGCGTCGACGGACGCGACGTGTCGTCGGCCTTCGCGCCGCGCGCGGACGGCCGCGTGACCGGCCTGGTCACCGGCCTGAAGACCGGCGCGAACGTGATCACGGCCCGCGCGCCCTCGACCCGCGGCGCGACGCTGACGGTGACCAACGCGCCGCGCGGCGGCCCGGTGCTGTCGGGCCCGCAGCCGGTGCCGTTCTTCTGCGCGACGCCGGTGCCGGTGGGCGCCACCGCCTCGGCGCCCGCCACCAACGCGAGCGGGCTGTCGACCGCCGCCGTCGACGCGCAGTGCAACATCGCCACCGAGACGAAGCTGTACTACAAGACGACGGCCGCCGGCTGCTCGTTCGCGCTGCCCGACCCGAGCCCCGCGGTGGCGTACACCGCCGCGACCCCGGCCCAGAGCGCGACGCCGCCGACCAATCCCTGCTTCAAGCCCTACACGGTCGGCGTCACGCCCCCCGATCTCGCGACCACCACCACCGACGCGGGCCTCGTCGTGCCGTACATCGTCCGCGTCGAGCGCGGCACGATGAACCGGGGCATCTACGACATCGCGGTGCTGTTCGATCCGACGAAGCCCTGGACCGCGACCGCGCCGCAGCCGCAGTGGAACGGCAAGGTCTACTACCAGTTCGGGGCGAGCACCGGGCAGCCGCGCCGGCAGCTGCGCCCGGCGCCGAGCTGGACCGACGACCGCTCGCTGTCGCGCGGCTTCATGGTCGTGCAGAACAGCATGACCGACTCGCTGCAGAACTCGAACCGGGTCAACATGGCCGAGACGGTCATGATGATGAAGGAGCACATCGGCGACACCTACGGCCCGATCCGCTACACGATGGGCACCGGCTGCTCGGGCGGCTCGATCAACTCGCACATGACGATGTCGATCATGCCGAACCTGCTCGACGGCTTCACCGTCAGCTGCGCGTACCCCGACTCCGAGACCACGGGCATCGAGGTCGGCGACTGCGTGCTGCTCGTCGAGGCGTACCAGAAGCCCGAGTGGCTGCAGGCGATGGTCACCGGCGGCTACACGCAGGCGCAGATCAACGCGAAGAAGGCCGCGATCAACGGCCACGAGGACCAGACCGCGTGCCACGGCTGGTTCAACCTGTTCGGCAGCAACGCGAAGGCGGGCAACTACGCGCAGCGCACCGTTCCCGCGGCGAACAACGCCACGGGGCTCATCGCCACGGCGGCGACCCAGGTCAACAACTGCCAGCTCCCGGCCGCGCTCGTCTACGACCCGGTGACCAACCCGAACGGCGCGCGCTGCAACGCGGCCAGCTGGGGCGAGTCGATCTGGGGCCGCGTGCCGGGCTCGACCCAGGCCCGGGACACGCGCGACAACGTCGGCGTCCAGTACGGGCTGCGGGCGCTGCGCGCCGGCGCGATCACGCCGGAGGAGTTCGTGGTGCTGAACGAGATCGTGGGCGGCACCGACCGCGACACGAACCTCGTGCCCACGCGCACCACGGCCGACGCCGAGGCGCTGGCGATCGCGTACCGCGCGGGCATCGTGATGAACGGGCGCAACCACGCGAAGCACGCCGAGATCGACCTGCGCGGCTACGACGACTCGCTGACGCCGCCGGTGACGCTCGCCCCGGGCACGTTCATCACCGGCATCCACCACGTGTGGCGCAGCTTCTCGATCCGCGACCGCATCGTCCGCGACGCGGGCGACGCCGGCAACCACGTGATGTGGCGCTTCGGGCTGACCGGCTTCGCGGTGCCGCCGGGCACGCTCGCGACCGACGCGTTCCTGACGATGGACCGGTGGCTGACCGCGATCAAGGCCGACACCTCGTCGACCGCGATCGAGCAGAAGGTGCGCGCGGCGAAGCCCGCGGGCACGACCGACTTCTGCATCCTGAGCACCGATCCGACGCAGTCGGTGCGGGTGACCGACCGTGCGGCGTGCGACGCCGATCCGCTGCTCAACCCCGAGGCCTCGCCCCGGCAGGTGGCGGGCGGCCCGCGCACCGAGGACGTGCTGAAGTGCCAGCTGAAGCCGATCGACGTCGCCGACTACGCGCCGGCGACGCTGACCGGTCCGCAGCTCGCACGGCTCGCCGCGGTGTTCCCGCAGGGCGTCTGCGACTGGAGCAAGCCCGGGGTCGGCCAGCAGGCGCCGGTCGGGCCGCTGACCTTCGCCGCGGGTCCCGGCGGCCAGCCGCTGCCCGCCGCGCCGGTCTCGACCGCGGCGCAGTGAGGCCGTCCGCGCGGAGGACGCCCGTCCTCCGCGCGCCGCGTGCCCCGGAGCTCGGTCCGGGGCACGCCGCCGGCCCCGGTCGTGCCGCGGCCGTCGCGGGCCGGCGCCCGGCCCGTCGCGGTCCGACGCGCGGCCGCGCTCGCGACGCGAGCACGGCCGTCGCGACCCGCCGGCGGTCACGGTCCCTCCGCGGCCGCACCCGGCGCGGCCGCAGCCCGCACCGACACGCGGGGTGCAGGCCGTCCTAGGGTCGCTCGCCGCGCGGGATGGCACGCTCGCGGCTCGGGTCGGGCGCAGGCTCCCGGCCGGGTCCGCGCGCGCTCGACGCCCGTCGACGCGCCTCGGGCCGTCGCCGTCGCCGAACCCGCTCGGGCCGTTCCTTCCAGGGCTGGCATGGACGATCCGCCGCACCGCACGAACCTCGACGGGACCGACCTCGACGAGGCGACCCGCCTGCGTCTCCTCGTCGACGCGGTCGTCGACTACGCGATCTACATGCTCGACGCGACCGGTCGCGTGGCGAGCTGGAACGCCGGCGCCCGGCGCATCAAGGGGTGGACGGCCGAGGAGATCCTCGGGCAGCACGTCTCGCGCTTCCACACCGACGAAGACCGGCGCGCCGGCCTGCCCGAGCGGGCGCTGGAGACCGCCGCGCGCGAGGGACGCTTCGAGACCGAGGCGTGGCGGCTGCGCAAGGACGGCAGCCGCTTCTGGGCGAACGTCGTCATCGACGCGATCCGCGCGCCCGACGGGCGGCTGATCGGCTACGCGAAGGTCACGCGCGACATCACCGACCGGGCGGCCGCGCAGGCCGCGCTGCGCGCGAGCGAGGAACGGTTCAGGCTGCTCGTGCAGGGCGTGACCGACTACGCGATCTACCTGCTCGATCCCGAGGGGCACGTGGTCAACTGGAACGCCGGCGCCGAGCGGTTCAAGGGGTACACGACCGACGAGATCCTCGGGCAGCACTTCTCGCGCTTCTACACCGAGGAGGACCGCGCGACGCAGCTGCCGCGCCGGGCGCTCGAGACCGCGCTGCGCGAGGGCCGCTTCGAGCAGGAGGGCTGGCGCGTGCGCAAGGACGGCGGGCGCTTCTGGGCGAGCGTCGTGATCGACCCGATCCGCGACGAGCGGGGCACGCTCGTCGGCTTCGGCAAGGTCACCCGCGACATGACCGAGCGCCGGCGCGCGCAGCAGGAGCTCGAGCGCACGCGCGAGGCGCTGTTCCAGTCGCAGAAGATGGAGGCGGTCGGCCAGCTCGCCGCCGGCGTCGCGCACGAGTTCAACAACCTGCTGCAGGTGGTGCGCACGCGGGTGGAGCTGATGCGGCGCCGTCCCTCCGGCGTCGACGGCGGCGAGGACGCGGCGATCATCCGCCGGACCCTGCAGCGGGCGGAGGACCTGACCGCCCACCTGCTGAGCGTCACCGGGCGCCGGCGGCTCGAGCCGTCGCGCGTCGCGCTGCGCGACTGGCTGCCGTCGTGCACGGAGCTGCTGCGCCCCTTCATGGGCGGCGACGCGGAGATCGACCTCGCCGTCGCCGGCGACCTGTGGGACGTGCAGGTCGACCCGGGCGAGCTCGAGTCGGCGCTGCTCAACGTCGCCTCCAACGCGCGCGACGCGATGCCCGCGGGCGGACGCCTGCGCATCCGCGCGTGCAACGAGCGCATGGTGGGCGCCGGCGACGACGGGACGAGCGCGCGGGAGTTCGTCGTGCTGTCGGTGTCCGACGACGGGCAGGGCATCGACCCCGAGGTGCTGCCGCGCGTCTTCGAGCCGTTCTTCACCACGAAGGAGCCGGGCAAGGGCACCGGCCTCGGCCTGAGCCAGGTCTACGGCTTCGCGCGCCGCAGCGGCGGGACGGTGGCGATCGAGAGCGCGCCCGGCCGGGGCACGACGATCACGCTGCGCCTGCCGCGCGCGAGCCCCGAGGCGGCGAGGCCGCCCGCGGACGGCGAGGCGCCGCCGCCCGCGGACGCGGTGCCCGACGGCTCGGGCGCCCTCGTGATGGTGGTCGACGACCACGAGGACGTGGCCCGGGCGACGGGTGCGCTGCTCGAGAGCCTGGGCTACACGGTGTGCTACGCCGCGAGCGGCCCGGCGGCGCTCGAGCGCCTGCAGCTCGAGCCCCAGCCGCGGGCGGTCGTGTCCGACGTCGTGATGCCCGGCGCGCTGGACGGCATCGAGATGGCGCGGCGGGCGCGCGCGCGATGGCCGAAGATCCCGGTGATCCTGTGCACCGGCTACAGCGCGCAGGTCCAGCAGGCCGCCGCCGAGGGCTTCACGATCCTGGCCAAGCCCTACGACTTCGAGGCGCTCGAGCGCACCCTGCGCGACGCGCTCGCCCTCGGACGGGTGATTCCCTTCGCGCGACGGACCTAGGCGGATCCGGACGGGCCCGGGCGGAGCGGGCCGTGCGGCGGGCGCGACGGCCCGCGCGTCGGGCGCCGCCCGCGCCTCGGGAACGACGCTTGCGTCCTTGCCCCGGCGATCCGTCATCGAACCGACCGCCGAGCGGCGCTTCCGCGGTGACCCGCGGATCGACGGCCGCCCCGGTCGGTCAACTTCCCACCTCTTCGGACAAGGAGCGAGCCATGCGTAACTCTGACGACACGCGCGACTGGTACTACGACACGCCGTCGCGGAACCTGCGGGGCGGCGCGCAGGGGGGCACGAACTGGATGAGGGTGGGCACGGTGATGGGCATCGCCGGGCTCGCGCTCGTCGCGTACGCGATGCGCGACCGGTTGCCGGTCGCCGGGCGGACCCTGCCGGGGATGCGGCCCCGGCCGATCGACGTGCGCGGCACGATCGAGATCGCGGCGTCGCCGGAGCAGGTCTACGACGCGTGGTGCCGCTACGAGGACTTCCCGCGCTTCATGTCGAAGGTCGAGGAGGTCCGGCCGCTCGACGACGAGCGGTCCCGCTGGGTCGTCAAGGGGCCGGCCGGCACGCACGTCGAGTTCGTCTCGGTGCTCACCGATCGCGAGCGGGGCCGCCTGCTCGCCTGGCGCAGCGAGCCGGGCGGCACGGTCGACCACGTCGGGCGCGTCGAGCTCGAGCCGTCGGCGATCGGCACGCGCGCGACCGTGCGCATGTCGTACGAGCCTCCGGCGGGCCGACTGGGCCACGCCGTCGCGACGCTGTTCGGTCGCAATCCGCAGCAGGAGCTGGACGAGGACCTGCAGCGGATGAAGGCCCACGTCGAGTCGCTCGGCTCGACGGCGGGCACGATGCCGGCGATCGGATCCACGGCCGTGCCGGGGATCTCGCCGATCCAGACCTCGCACTGAGCCGGACGCGTCGGGACCCGCTCGCCGCGGGTCCCGGCGGCTCGCCCGCGCGGCGCCGTCTCACCGCCCGCTCGTGCGGCGTCGCCGCCACCAACGCCGGAGGTCGCGCCACCGCGCCTCCAGCCACAGCGTGAAGCGCCCGACGGGCTTCCTGAGGAACGGCACGTCCTGCGCGACGAGCAGCAGCCCGAGCGGCAGGAACTCGATCCCGGCGAACGGCAGGAAGAACATGAAGCTCTGCGCGATCAGCAGGATGCCGATCGGCAGGCGGATCCATCGGGCGCGCGGCTCGCGCAGCCAGCGGATCATCCGCGACACGCGATCCGGCGTCTCCTCCTCGAGGCCCTCCCAGGCCCGGTCGA
>DASPJX010000290.1:0-9214 GCA_035628395.1 Burkholderiaceae bacterium
CGCGCGCGACGTAGTCGGCCGCCTCCTTCGTCGTGATGTGCTCGAACACGACGCGCAGCGCCGGGAAGTCCCGGCGCAGCGGGATCAGCACCTCGTCGATGAAGACCTTCTCGCGGTCGAAGACGTCGACGCGGGGATCGACGACCTCGCCGTGGATCAGCAGCGGCAGGTCGACCGCCTCCATCGCGGCGAGCGCGCCGCGCACCGCGGCGATCGAGGTCACGCCCGCGTCGGAGTTCGTCGTCGCCCCGGCCGGATACAGCTTGACCGCGTGCACCGTGCCGGACTCCTTCGCGCGGCGGAGCTCGTCGGGCGCGGTGCGGTCGGTCAGGTACAGCGTCATCAGCGGCTCGAAGCCCGCGCACGCGGGCTCGTCGCCCGCCGTCTCGCGCAGCGCGGCGAGGATCCGGTCGCGGTAGGCGACCGCCTGCGCGACGGTGACGACCGGCGGCTTCAGGTTCGGCATGACGATCGCCCGGGCGAACTGGCGGGCGGTGTCGGCGACGACCGAGCGCAGCGCGGCGCCGTCGCGCAGGTGCAGGTGCCAGTCGTCGGGTCGGATCAGCGTGAGGGCGTCCATCGGGCTCGGGCGGGCGGGGCGGAGCGCGGATTGTCCCACGGGCCGCCCGCCGTTCGCGCCGCCGGGGGCGCGGCTCGCGACGCGCGCCGGGCGCTTCGTCGCACGCCGCTCGCGGCCGCCGGCGCCCCGCCGCAGCATCCGGCCGTCCGCCACCCCCGCCGAGGCCGCCGCCGTGACCCCCCTCCAGCTCAGACTCCTCGATCCCGTCGTCGCCGTCCACGCCGGCGCCGCCGTGCTCGCGCTCGCGCTCGGCGCGTGGGTGATCCTCGCCCCCAAGGGCACCGCCGCCCACCGCCTCGCCGGCCGCGCCTGGGTGCTGGCGATGGCGACCGCCGCGGCGAGCTCGTTCGCGATCGACGCGCGGCTCCTCGCCGTCGCGACGCCGCTCGGCGCGTTCGGCCCGATCCACCTGCTGTCGGCGTTCACGCTGGCGCAGCTCGCCCGGGCCGTCTCCGCGATCCGGCGTCGCGACGTCGTCGTCCACCGGCGCGCGATGGTCGGCTCGTTCGCCGGCCTCGCGATCGCCGGGGTCTTCGCGATGCTGCCCGGACGCACGCTCGGCGCCTGGCTGCTCGCCGCGCTCGGCTGACCGCCGCGCGGGATGCGATCATCCCCGCCGAACGCCATGTCCCGCCGAGTCGTCCTGATCGTGCTCGCCACGGTCGCCCTGAACACGCTGATCGCCGTCGCGCTCGCGGCGGTCGGCTACGCCCGCTCGTTCCCGGCGACCTTCGTGCAGTCCCAGGCGATCGGGCTGTCGATCGCCGCGGCGTGCTGGTCGGTCTCGCCCTGGGTCGAGCGCGCGCGCGGCGCCGCCCGCGTCGCGCTGCCGCTGTTCGGGGCGGCGCTCGCGGTCGGCGTGCTCGGCGGCATGCAGCTCGCCACGCTCGCGACCCGGCTCGCGTTCCCCGAGGTCGCCGCCGCCGTCGAGCCGGGCCGCGGTCCGCTGTCGGTGCCGACCGCGCTGCTGTCGCTCGCGATCGGCATCGCCGGCACGGTGTTCTTCCACGGGCGGGAGCGGCTGCGCCACGAGCGCACGCGCGCCGAGGCCGAGGGCTGGCGCGCGCTCGCCGCCGAGCGCAGCGCCGCGCAGGCGCAGCTGCAGGCGCTGCGCGCGCAGGTCGAGCCGCACTTCCTGTTCAACACGCTGGCCAGCGTGTCGGCGCTGATCGAGCGCGACCCCGCCGCGGCGCGCGCGCTGGTCGACGACCTCGCCCGCCACCTGCGCGCGACGCTGCGCCACGCGCGCGCGGCGACGACCACGCTCGGCGAGGAGCTCGAGGTGACCGCCTCGCTGCTGTCGATCATGCAGCGCCGCCTCGGCGAGCGGCTGAGCTGGCGGTTCGACGTGCCCGAGGGACTGCGCGCGCTGCCGGTGCCGCCGATGCTCGTGCAGCCGCTGGTCGAGAACGCGGTCAAGCACGGGATCGAGCCCGCGGTGGGCGGCGGCGCGATCGAGGTCCGCGCGCGGCGCGAGCCCGACGGCTCGCTCGTCGTCGAGGTGGCCGACACCGGCGGCGGGCTCGAGGCCGCCCGGGCCCGCGCGCCGGGCGACGACGGCTCGGGCACCGGCCTCGCGAACCTCGCCGAGCGGCTGCGCGCGATCTACGGGCCCGGCGCCCGCATCGCGCTGCGCGACAACGCGCCCCGGGGCACGGTGGCGAGGCTGGTGCTGCCGAGGCCCGCGGCGGAGGCGGCGTGAGCGGCGCGCCGCGCGCCGTCGTCGCGGACGACGAGCCGCTGCTGCGCGACGCGCTCGCCGCCGCGCTCGCGCGCGCCTGGCCGGAGCTCGAGGTCGTCGCGGCCTGCGGCGACGGCGACGCGGCGCTCGAGGCGATCCGTCGCGAGCGGCCCGACGTGGCCTTCCTCGACATCCGGATGCCCGGACGCGACGGCCTGCAGGTCGCCCGCGAGGGCGCGGCGCTCGAGGCGCCGCCGCTGTGGGTGTTCGTGACCGCCTACGACGAGCACGCGCTCGAGGCCTTCGACCGCGAGGCCGTCGACTACCTGGTCAAGCCGATCGACGCGCGGCGGCTCGAGCGCGCGGTCGCGCGGCTGCGCGCCCGGCTCGCCGAGCGCGCGACCCGCGCCCCGGCCGCGGGCGGCGCCGTGCTCGACGAGGCCGCGCTGCGCCGGCTCGCCGAGCTGATCGCGCGCCCGGCGGCGCCGCCGCTGCGCTGGCTGCGCGCCTCGCTGCGCGACGAGGTCAGGCTGATCGCCGTCGACGACGTGGTCGTGCTCGAGGCCGCCGACAAGTACGTGCGCGTGCTGACGCGCGACGAGGAGGCGCTGGTGCGGATGCCGCTCAAGGAGCTGCTCGAGCGGCTGCCGCCGGACGAGTTCTGGCGGATCCACCGCGGCACCGTGGTGCGCGCGCGCGAGATCGCGCGCACGGTGCGCTCGCCCGCCGGCCGGCTGGTCGTGCACCTGCGCTCCCGGCCCGAGCGGCTCGAGGTGAGCCGCGCGTTCGCGCACCTGTTCCGCGCCGACTGACCGGGCGGCCCTCCGGAGGCCGGCCGCCGGCCCGGATCGCGCCGCCGCGGCCGGCCGCCCGCCGTCCCCGGACGTCAGCCGACGCCCATCCGCCGCGCGATCGCTCCGGCGATCTCGGCCGCGCCGTCGCCGTCGGCCGGCGTGCGCGCCGGCTGCGCGGCGATCGCGGCGATCGCCGCGTCGAAGTCGCCGTCGGCGAGCCGCGCCGCGGGCAGCGTCGCGAAGCGCGCGTGCCGGGCGAGCCAGCGCTCGAGCCACGGCGCCTCGGGCCAGTCGGGCCGCGGCACCGCGAGCGTGTCGCGCCCGGCGAACCCGGCCTCGGCGAACGTGCCGTAGCCGGGCTTGCCGAGCAGCAGGTCGCACGAGGCGAGCAGGTCGAGGTAGCTCCAGCCGAGCGCGCGGCCGTCGCGCACGGCGCCTCCAGCCGCCGCGGCCTCGGCCATCGACACCGCGACCCAGCCCGCGGGCAGCCGCCAGCGCTCGGTGCGCAGCGCGAGCGGCATGCCCCCGAACGCGGCGACCATGACGCGTGTGCCCTCGGGCACGCCGAGCGCCTCGCGCAGCGCCCGCGGCCGCGATCGGCCGCGGCGGGCGATCGGCGCGATGCGCACGCGGCGCTCGAAGCCGTCGAACGGCAGTCCGGGCTCGAGCGCGAACAGCGCGTCGGCGCGTCCGTAGCACTCGCGCATCCACGCGATCGGCCCGGCGAGCGCGTCGCGCGTGGCCGCCCGCTGCTCGAGCAGCTCCGCCCAGTTCAGCGAGGACGCGCCGAACGCCGGCAGCCCGAGCGAGGCGGCCGCCGCGAGCGGGATCCACGACGCGTTGGCGAGCACCAGGTCGGCGCCCGTCGCGCGCAGCGCCTCGCGCTCGCGCTCGAGGCGCGCGTCGCGCCCGGCCCAGACGGCCAGGTGGCGCTCGATGCTGGCGGCGTCGTCGATGCGCAGCGCGTCGTGCATCGCGAGGCCGAAGTCGGCGTCCTCGAACGACACGTCCGGGCGCGGCAGCCCCGCCTCGACGAAGCGCGCCTGCACGAGCGCGGCCGGCAGCCCGGTGCGCACCGTCGTGCGCAGCCCGGGCAGCCGCGCGGCGAGCGCGGCCACCATCGGCACCGTCTGCGACAGGTGCCCCCAGCCGTGCGCGCTCACGCACGCGACGAGGTGCGGCGCGGCCACGGGCTCAGACGACCAGGATCGCGCGGTAGTCGTTGACGTTGGTGCGCGTCGGACCGGTGGTCACCAGGTCGCCGAGCGCCGAGAAGAAGCCGAAGCCGTCGTTGTCGTCGAGGCTGCGGCGCGCGTCGAGCCCGAGGGCGGCGGCGCGCGCGAGGCTGCCGGGCGCCATCGTCGCGCCGGCGTTCGACTCGACGCCGTCGATGCCGTCGGTGTCGGCCGCGATCGCGTGCACGCCGGGCGCGTCGCCGAGCTCGGCGAGCAGCGCGAGCAGGAACTCCGAGCAGCGCCCGCCGCGACCCGCGCCGCGCAGCGTCACCGTGCACTCGCCGCCCGAGATCAGCGCCACCGGCGGCGCGAACGGCCCGCCGTGGGTGCGGATCTCGCGCACCAGCGCCGCCATGACCTGGGCGACGTCGCGCGCCTCGCCGGTCACGGTGTCGCCGAGGATCACCGGGCGCACGCCGGCGGCGGCGAAGACCGCCGCGGCCGCCTCGAGGCTGCCGTGCGCGGTCGCGATCATCCGGTTCTCGACCCGCGCGAACAGCGGGTCGCCGGGCTTGGGGGTCTCGTCGACCTCGCGGCGGGCGCCCCGCGCGAGGTGGGCGGCGACGCTCGCCGGCGCCTCGACGCCCCAGCGCGCGAGCACCGCGATCGCGTCGGCGTAGGTGCTCGGGTCGGGCGCGCAGGGCCCCGAGGCGATCGCCGAGACGTCGTCGCCGGCGACGTCGGAGATCACCAGCGCGCAGGTGCGCGCGCGCGTCGCCTGCGCGAGCCGTCCGCCCTGGATCCGCGACAGGTGCTTGCGCACGACGTTCATCTGCTGGATCGGGGCGCCGCTCGCGAGCAGCGCGCGCGTGACCGCCTTCAGGTCGGCCATCGGCACCGACTCGACCGGCAGCGACAGCAGGCTCGAGCCGCCGCCGGAGACGAGCGCGAGCAGCAGGTCGTCGGGGCCGAGGCCGCGGGCGCGCTCGAGCGCGTCGGCGGCGGCGCCCTCGCCCGCCTCGTCGGGCACCGGATGCCCGGCCTCGACGACGCGCAGCCGCTCGGTCGGCAGCCCGTGCGCGTAGCGGGTGATCACCCCGCCCTCGAGCGGCGCGTCGGCCGGCCACGCGAGCTCGACCGCCCGCGCCATCGACGCGGCCGCCTTGCCGGCGCCGACGACGAGCGTGCGCCCGCGCGGCACGGCGGGCAGGTGCGAGGCGACGATGCGCAGCGGATCGGCCGCGGCGACCGCGGCGTCGAAGCTGTCTCGGAGCAGGCGGGCGTGATCCATGGGGGCGGACCGTAGCACGGTCGGGGCGGGCATCGGAGGCCGGGCGCGGGCCCGGATGCGACGAGCCCGGCGCGCGGCCGGGCTCGGAGGTCGGACGCGCCGTCCGGGAGGACGGCGCGGTGCGCGGCGCTCAGTCGGCGTACTGGCCGGCCTTCTTGATGATCGGCGACCACTTGTCGATCTCGGCCTTCAGGTGCCGGGCGAGCGCGTCCGGGGTCTGCCGGTCGGCCGAGACGGTCACCGAGCCGAGGTCGGCGAAGCGCTTGTTCAGCGCCGGATCCTTCAGCGCGGCCTGCAGCGACTGCACCAGCTTGTCGACGACCGGCTTCGGCGTGCCCTTCGGCGCGTACATGCCGTGCCAGATGCTGAGCTCGAAGCCCGGCAGGCCGGCCTCGGCGGAGGTCGGGACCTCCTTCAGCGACTCGATGCGGCGCGGCGCGGTCAGCGCGTGCACCTTGACCTTGCCGCCGCGGATCTGCTCGGTGGTGTTGGTCGTCTGGTCGCACAGCACGTCGACCTGGCCGCCGATCAGGTCGGTGATCGCCGGCGCCGTGCCCTTGTAGGGCACCGTGGTCAGGTCGGTCTCGATCGACTGCTGGAACAGCAGGCCGCACAGGTGCGAGGCGGCGCCCAGCCCGGCGTTCGCGAGCGTGGCCTTCTCCTTGTTCTGGCGCAGCCAGCCGATCAGCTCCTTCAGGTTGTTCGAGGGCACCTTGGTGCTCGACAGCAGCGTCATCGGCACGTCGTTGATCAGGCCGATGTACTCGTAGTCCTTCAGCGGATCGAACGACAGCTTGCGGTAGAGCGCCGGCGCGGTCGACATGCCGATGTGGTGGACGAGCACGCGGTAGCCGTCGGCGGGGGCGCGGGCCACGTCGGCCGCGGCGATCGTGCCGCCGGCGCCGGGCTTGTTCTCGACGATGACCGTGCCGCCGAGCGACTTCTCCATCGCCTGCGCGACCGAGCGCGCGACGACGTCGGTCGGGCCGCCGGCCGCGAAGGGCACGACGATGGTGACGGGCTTGGTCGGAAACTGCTGCGCCTGCGCGCCGGCCGCGACCAGCGCGACGGCGAATCCGGCGATGAGCTTGATCGAATTCATGGAGACGTCCCCGTGTGGAGCGGCCCCGCGCGGCGGGACCGTGGCGCCTCGCGCGGGCGCCGTGGCTGAGAAACGGCCGAACTCTAGCGGAAACCGCCGCCGGCCGTACAGGGAGCCCTTCACGGTCGGGGGCCTTGGGCCGGTCGTCCCACGCGCGCCCGGGCTCCCGGCGGCGGCCGACCCCTCGGTCGGCTCAGGCGGTCGCCACCGCCTCGGCGATCGCCCGGCCGATGTCGGTCGTCGTCGCGGTGCCGCCCATGTCGGGCGTGCGCGGGCCGTTCGCGGTGACCGCCTCGATCGCGCGGACGATCGCGTCGTGCGCCGCGCCGTGGCCGAGGTGGTCGAGCATCATCGCGCCCGACCAGATCTGCCCGATCGGGTTCGCGATGCCCTGGCCGTAGATGTCGGGCGCCGAGCCGTGGACCGGCTCGAACAGCGACGGGAAGGTCCGCTCGGGATTGATGTTGGCCGAGGGCGCGATCGCGATCGTGCCGGTGCAGGCCGGCCCGAGGTCGGACAGGATGTCGCCGAACAGGTTGCTCGCGACCACCACGTCGAACCAGTGCGGGTTGCGCACGAAGTGCGCGGTCAGGATGTCGATGTGGAACTTCTTGACCGCGACCTCGGGGTAGGCCTTGGAGACCGCCTCGACGCGCTCGTCCCAGTACGGCATCGAGATGAAGATGCCGTTCGACTTGGTGGCCGAGGTCAGCTGCCTCTTGCGCCGCATCGCGAGCTCGAACGCGTACTTCAGGATGCGGTCGGTGCCGTGCCGGGTGAAGATCGACTCCTGGATCACCACCTCGCGGTCGGTGCCGGGGAACGCGCGGCCGCCGAGCGAGCTGTACTCGCCCTCGGTGTTCTCGCGCACCACGTAGAAGTCGATGTCGCCCGGCTTGCGGTTCGCGAGCGGGCACGGGATGCCGGGCATCAGCCGCACCGGCCGCAGGTTGACGTACTGGTCGAACTCCCGCCGGAACAGCAGCAGCGACCCCCACAGCGACACGTGGTCGGGCACGGTGTCGGGCCAGCCGACCGCGCCGTAGAAGATCGCGTCGTGCCCGCCGATCCGATCCTTCCAGTCGTCCGGCATCATCTTCCCGTGCTTGACGTAGTAGTCGCAGCTCGCGAAGTCGAAATGGTCGAGCTCGAGCGCGATGCCGAAGCGGCGCGCGGCCGCGTCGAGCACGCGCAGGCCCTCGGGCATCACTTCCTTGCCGATGCCGTCGCCGGGGATGACGGCGATCCGATGGGGGGTCGTCATGGGTCTGTCCTGGAGGATCGCGGCCGCGCGCCGCGGCCGCCGGGAAGGGGAAGGGTCAGGCGAACCAGTCGTCGAAGCCGCCGGGGGGCCTGAAGCGCCCGCCGGCGAGCAGCATGCGGGTCGGCCCGGGCATCGCGCGCTCGGCCACCGGATGCTCGGGGTCGCCCGGATAGCAGAGCACGCGGCCGCCGTCGACCTCGATCGGGTGCGGCCGCACGACCGGCGGCAGGCGCCCCGCCGCGTCGGCGAGCGCGGCGTCGACGTCCGGATGGCGGGCGAGGTGCGCGAGCGTCATGATCTGCGGCGCGGCCATGTCGATCTCGCCCGCCCAGTAGCGCTCGAGCGCCTCGCGCGGGGCGAGCCACGCGGCGGCCACCGCCTCGCGCGGGTCGTGGACCACCCGCTGGCCCTCGGGCAGCCGGGCGACGAAGAACCGGGTGTCGAAGCGGCGGCGCATCATCGACGGCACGCGCGGCGTGATCCAGCGCGACCACGGCTGCAGCGACGCCGCGGCCAGGCGCAGGTCCAGGGCGGCCATCACCTCCGGGAACGCGTGTCCCTCGCGGTGCAGCGCGCGGGCGCGCTCGGCGGTGGCGCCGTCGGCGCCCGGGGCGAGCAGCACGCCCGTCTCCTCGAACGCCTCGCGGATCGCGGCGACGTACAGCGCGGCGGCCTCGCGCTCGTCGAGCTCGGGCTCGCCGAGCCGCGCGTGCAGCGCCCGCGGATCGCAGTCGAAGCGCGAGAGCGAGTCGTCGTCGGCGTCGTCGCGCTCGAGCTTGCCGCCGGGGAACACGTGCGCGCCGGCGAGCACGGTGTCCTCGCCGCCGCGCTGCAGCAGCAGCACCTGCAGGCCGGCGTCGCCGTCGCGCAGCAGCACGAGGCTCGCGGCGTGCCGCGGCGGCGCCGCCATCGCGGGATCTTCGGGGAGTGGGGGCGCGTCCATCGACCGATGGTACCAGCGGCCGCGCGGCCGTCCGGAGGCCGCGGCGCGCGCCCCGGAACGCCGCCGTGCACCCCGGACGTGCGGCGCGCCCCGTCGCGGCACGTCCGCGCGCGGGGCCGTGCACCGGCGCGGCCCGTAACCCCGGGGCCGTGACGGATACCCCTTCTCAGCGCGACCGCATCGCGCTTAGACTCGCGCGGCACGCCGTCCGAAAAAACAAGACGATCCTTGCGGACGGAATCCAGCAACCCACCCGGACCGACGATTTCATGACCAAGCGCACCTGGCTCCACGGCCTCGCCCTGGCCGCGGCCATCGCAGCACCCACCCTCGCACCGTCCACCGCCTCGGCGGGCCCGACGCTCGACGCGATCAAGCAGCGCG
>DASPJX010000291.1:0-8397 GCA_035628395.1 Burkholderiaceae bacterium
GTGCCCGGCCGACGCCCGCGTCGGCCGGAGCGTCCGCCGCGGCGGCAGGGTCGTCGGCGCGCTCGCCAGTCCGCGTCCCGGCCGCGGCGTCGACGTCGTCCGTCGGCCGCGACGACTCGTCCCGAATCTCGCCGTCCACGCCGGGGGCCGGAGCGAACGGGCCCGGCACGGCGTCCGCGCCGACGAGCGACGCGCCCGACGCCTCCGACGCGGGGCGCTCGCCCGCGGCCGCGGCGGATCCCTCGCGCAGACGCGCCGCGAACTCGTCGAACCGCTTCCAGCGCGACGCCGGATCGGTGCCGATCGGATCCGTCGCCGCCTGCGACGCGTCGGTCGACGGCGCCGGAGGATCGCCGGCGTGCGGCGGCGCCCCGTCCGTCCCGATAGCGTCGGGCGCCCGCTCGGCCGGTGCCCGTACCTCGTCGCGTGCCGGCCCCCGGGGGCCGAACGGCGCGGCGCTCGCGTCGGCGGCCGCGGGGACGACCGGCCTCGACGGCGCGCCGGGCGTCCGCCGCGTCGCGTCCGCGGCGGGACCGCCCGCCGACGGATCGTCGAACGGGATGTCGAGCTCGGGAATCGGGCCGTCCAGGCCGTCGATGGGCGCCGACAGCTCGGTCAGCACGTCGTCCAGGTCGGGAATCGTCTCGCGCAGCACCGGGACCGGCTCGGGACGCGTGCCGTCCGGCAGCGTCCCCGGCGCGCGCGCTCCGACGCCCGCCCCCGGCCGGCCGGCCGGCCGGTCCGTCGCGTCGCGCGCCGGTCCGACGCGCGCGTCCGCCCGGGCCGCGTCGCGGGACGGGCCCGCGGCCTCTCGCATCGTGCGCGCCAGGTCGGCCTCGATGCGCGCGAACAGCGACTCGCGCGCGGTCGAGCGCTCCGCGCCCGACGAGGCCCTGCGGCGCTCGAACTCCTGCAGCGCGTGCTCCGTCGCCTCGAGGCTCGACTCCATCGTCTCGGGATCGTGCGCCGCGGCGCCGGTGCCGGGCTCCGGGGCCGGGAGCGTCGGGACGTCCGGGTCGTCGTCGTTCGCCGGCACCACCGGCAGCGCGGCGAACGGCGTCCCGCAGAAGTCGCAGCGGGTCGCGCTCGCGTCGGACACGCGCTGGCACGACGGGCACGGCCTCAGGTGCAACGGCGAGCCGCACTCGTTGCAGAACTTCGCGCCGATGGTGTTGCCGTACTCGCAGTACGGACAGGGCTGGACGTTCATTCCCGGGCCCGATGGCTCCCCGCGCCCGAACCGGTCGCGATCGTCCGAGCATTATGCGCGAGCGGGCGGCCGGCCGCGAGCCGAGCGCGGCCGGGCGCCTGCCGGACGCGGAGCCGCGAAGCGGCGGAGACACCCCGGGCGGATGCGCGGACGCCGGTTCGCCGCGCGGCGCAGCGGGGCCGTCGCCGGGCTCGCCGACGGGTGTCCTAGGCGCGCGCGACGAGCTCCGTCGGCGGGCACGCGCGGTTGCGCCCCGAGAGCTTCGCCTCGTACAGCCGGCGGTCCGCCAGCCTGACCAGCCGCTCGACGTCCCCGCCCTCGATCGACGGGCGCGCGGTGGCGGCCCCGACGCTGACCGTCACGACCGGCGCCACCCGCGAGGTCTCGTGGACCAGGCCCTCTGCGAAGACGCGCTCGACCAGCCGGGCCGCGAGCCGGGCCGCGCCCTCGGCGGGCGTGTCGGGCAGCAGCATCGCGAACTCCTCGCCGCCGTAGCGCGCGAGCAGGTCGCCCGGCCGGCGGATCTCCGCGCTCGCCAGCGCCGCGACGCGCCTCAGGCAGTCGTCGCCCGCCTGGTGCCCGTAGCGGTCGTTGTAGAGCTTGAACTGGTCGACGTCGACCAGCATCAGCGACAGCGGCGTACGCTCGCGCTGCGCGCGGCGCCAGTCGACCGCGAGCCGCTCGTCGAAGTGCCGACGGTTGGCGACGCCGGTCAGCCCGTCGATGTACACCCACTGCCGCAGCAGGTCGGCCTGGCGCTTGAGCGTCAGGTGCGTGCGCACGCGGGCGCGCACGATCCGCGGGTTGATCGGCTTGCCGATGTAGTCGACCGCGCCGGCGTCGAGCCCGCGCGTCTCGGCGTCCTCGCCGTCGTGGCCGGTCACGAAGATCACCGGGATCGCCGCGGTCGCCGGATCGGCCTTCAGCCGCCGGCAGACCTCGACGCCGTCGAGGTCGGGCATCGCGACGTCGAGCAGGATCAGGTCGGGCCGCCTCGCCGCGGCGAGCCGCAGCGCCTGCTCGCCGCTCGTCGCCATCAGCACCTGGTGATCCTCGCCGAACGCGCGGTAGAGCGCCTGCACGTTGATCGCGTCGTCGTCGACGACGAGCAGCCGCGGCCGCGCGGGCGCCTCGCCGGCGCCGAGCCCGGCGAGCTCGTGCAGCGGATCGGACGGGGCGCTCACGTCGGCACGTCCTCGAGCCAGTGGTCGACCGACCGCAGCGCGCGCTCGAAGTCGAGCTCCAGCGCCGCCGCCTCGAGGGCGTCGAGCCGCGCGTCGCTCGACTCGCCCGCCCGCTCGCGCAGCGCCTCGAGCGAGCGCAGCGCCTCCATGTCCGAGTCGGCGAGCAGCCCGCGCAGGCGCCGCAGGTCGCCCGCGAGCGCCTCGACGGGCGGGCTCCCGCGCCCGGGCGCCGCGGCGCCCGCGTCCGACGACGGCGGCGCACCGAGGACCGCCGTCGCCTGCGCGGCGAAGCCGGCGGCCGCGTGCGCGAGCGCGTCGATCTCGTGCGCGAAGGTCTCCGGCGGATCCTCGGCGGACGCGGTGCGCAACGCGCGCTCCGCCTCGGCCGCCAGGCTCGCGAGCCGGCCGGCGCCGAGCGTGCCGGCCAGCCCCTTGATCGTGTGCGCCGCGCGCCCCGCGGCGGCCCAGTCGCGCGCCGCGCCGCGCAGCGACGCGAGCAGCGCGGGCACGTCGGAGGCGAACGCGGCGAGCGCGTGGCGCAGCACCCGCTCGTTGCCGCCCATGCGCCCGAGCGCGGCCACCAGGTCGAGGTCGGTGGCGGCCGCGAGCGCGGCGAGCCGCGCGTCGTCGACGAGGCGGGACGGCCGCTCCGGTCGGGGGGCCGGCCGGGCGGCGCCGACGCGATGCGCGGCGCGCCCGGCGCAGCGCAGGATCGTGCGGATCAGCTCGTCGAGGTCGAACGGCTTGCCGACGTGGTCGTCCATGCCCGCCGCGAGGCAGGCGTCCCGATCCGAGGCGAGCGCGTTCGCCGTCATCGCCACCACCGGCAGCTCGCGGCGGCCGAGCGCGTGGCGGATGTTCCAGGTCGCCTCGAAGCCGTCCATGACCGGCATCTGCAGGTCCATCAGCACGAGGTCCACCGCGCCGGGGCGGGCCCGCAGCAGATCGAGCGCCTGCTGCCCGTCGCAGGCGATCTCGACGGTCGCGCCCTCGTCGCCCAGCAGGTCGGTCGCCACCTGGCGGTTCGTCGCGTTGTCCTCCACCAGCAGCAGCCGCAGCCCGGCGAGCCGACGCGCCGGACCCGTCCGGTCGCCCGCGGCGGCGAGCCCCGCCCGGGCGCGCGCGGCGTCGGCGAGCGCGTCGGACAGCATCGAGGCGGTCAGCGGCTTGACGAGCCCGGCGTCGGGCCCCGGTCCGTCGGCACCGGCGTCGGGGTCTTCCTCGGGGTGCGCGCCGACCGTCACGAGGAGCGGTCCCGCGGCGCCGTCGCGGTCGCCGGGCGACCGCCGGTCGCGGTCGTCGAGCAGACGCCGCCAGAGCGGACGTCCGTCCTCGAGGACGAGGCCGACGGCGACGAAGGCCGCGTCGTACGGCCGACCGCCGGCGGCGGCCTCGGCGACCCGGGCGAGCGCCGCGGCGGCCCCGGCGGCGGTGTCGACGCTCCAGCCGAGCGAGCCGGCGGTCCGGGCGATCAGCGCGAGCGCGAGCGGATGGGGGTCGGCGACGAGCACGCGTCGGGCCGGCGGCGCTTCCGTCGCCGGCGGCCCCGCGGGCGTCGGCGGCGCGGCCGCTCCGACGGCGAGATCGATCTCGAACGAGAAGGTCGACCCCGCGCCGGGCGCGCCGTCGAGCTCGAGCCGTCCGCCCATCAGCGCGACCAGCCGCCGGCTGATCGCGAGTCCCAGCCCGGTGCCGCCGAAGCGCCGGGTCGTCGACGCCTCGGCCTGCGTGAAGCCGCCGAAGATCCGCTCGCGATGCTCGGGCGCGATGCCGATGCCGGTGTCGCGGACCGCGAAGCGCAACCGGATCCGGCCGTCGAGCACGGCGGCCACCGCCACCGACACCACGACCTCGCCCTCGCCGGTGAACTTGATCGCGTTGCTCGCCAGGTTGACGAGCACCTGCCGCAGGCGCAGCGCGTCGCCGAGCACCTCGTCGGGCAGACGTGGATCGACGTCGAACAGCACCTCGAGGCGCTTGTCGCCCAGGCTGCCGGCGATCACGACCGACAGGTCGCGCAGCAGCGGGTCGATGCGGAACGGATGCGTCTCGAGCACGAGCTTGCCGGCCTCCACCTTCGAGAAGTCGAGGATGTCGTTGAGCAGGTCGAGCAGCGACCGGGCGGCGCGGTCGGCCTTGCGCACCTGGTCGGCCTGGCGCACCGTCAGCTCGCCGCGCCCGAGCAGCGCGAGCATCCCGAGCACCGCGTTCATCGGCGTGCGGATCTCGTGGCTCATGTTCGCGAGGAACCGGCTCTTCGCCCGGGACGCCGCCTCGGCGGCCTCGGTGGCCCGCGTGAGCTCGGTCACGTCGAAGCGGAAGCCGACGACGTGGCCGTCCGGCAGCTGGCGCTCCACGACCCGCACCCGTCGTCCGTCCGGCAGCTCGTGCACGCCGTCGCCGCCGCGCCGGTGCTCGGCCACCCGCTCGGCGATCCAGGCCTGGCGGCGTCCGGCGGCTTCCGGCGGCTCGTGCCGCTCGAGCCCGGCCGCGACGATGTCCGCGTAGCGCGTGCCCGCGACCAGCAGCGGCGCGATCTCGCCGTGCAGCTCGCGGTACCGGTCGTTGCAGTACACCAGCCGGTCCTGCGCGTCGAAGATCACGAAGCCCGCTCCGGTGATCTCGACCGCGCCCCGCATCAGCTCGCCCGCGCGCTGCACCGCGGCCTGCGCCTCGCGGCGCTCGGTGACGTCCTGCAGCGCGCCGACGATGCGCACCGCGCGTCCGTCGCGGCGCTCGGCCGCGCCGACCACCCGCACCCAGAGGTGCCGCCCGGCCGCCGAGACCACCGGGAGCTCGAGATCGAAGGGCTCGTCGTGCTCGACCGCCCGGGCGACCGCCCGCTCCAGCGTCGTCCGGCCCTCGGGGGTGTACTGGCGGAACACCTCGTCGAAGGTCGGCGGACGGCCCGGCGCCATGTCGTGGATCCGCGCGGTCTGCTCGCTCCAGGTCAGCACCCGCGTGGCGACGTCCACCTCCCAGCCGCCCACGCCGGCGATCCGCCCGGTCCGGTCGAGGAACGCGCGGCTCGAGCGCAGCGCCTCCTCGGCGCGCCGGCGCTCGGTGACGTCGAAATGCACGCCGACCACCCGCGAGGCGCGCCCCGAGGCGTCGCGGACGACCTGCGCGGCGGCCCGCAGCCAGCGCGTCTCGCCGCCCGGCAGCGTCAGCTCGTACTCGACCGACGGCGTGTCGCCGCCGTCGAACGCCCCGCCGAACAGCGCCTCGACGCGACGACGCTCGGCGGCCGACACCCGCTCCTGCCAGACGCCCTCGGGCGTCCTGCCGCAGGCCGGATCCACGCCGAACAGCTCGTAGCTGCGCACGTCCCATCGCGATCGCCGCGTGCGGGGATCGAACTCCCAGACGCCGATCGCCGCCGCGTCCTTCGCGAGCCGCAGCCGCTCGCCGTACTCCAGCGCCATCAGCTCGGCGCGCTTGCGCTCGGTGACGTCGGTGCCGATCGCCATGAACCCGGTGAGCGCGCCGGCCGGGTCGCGCAGCGCCTGGACCTCGAGCTCGAGCCGCAGCTCGCGCCCGTGCCGGTCGCGCCCCAGCACCTCCCCGCTGAACGAGGCGCCCCGTTCGAGCGCGTCGCGCAGCGCCTGCGCGGACGCCTCGTCGTCGAGCCGCAGCACCTGCGCCAGCGTCCGGCCGGTCGCCGGCTCCGTGCCGCGACCGGTCAGCCGGCCCAGGCCGTCGTTGACCCAGGTGACGCACTGCGCGGCGTCGGTGATCGCCACCGCGTTCGAGGTGCGGCGCGCGACCGCGGCGAGCCGGTCGAGATCGGCCGTCATCTCGCGCGCGCGCTGCTCGGCGATGTCGCGCGCGTGGGCGGTGCGGCGCGACATCGCCACCAGCAGCGCCGTCAGCGCGAGGCCGAATCCGCCCGTCACCCAGGCGTCGCCCACCGCGAGCCGCTCCGCGAACGCCGGGGTCGTGCGGACCTCGAGCAGGAAGGGCTGGCCGTGGATCGGGAACACTCGGCGCGTCGACAGCGTCCCGGTCCGCTCGGTCTCGGGCGGTCCGTCGACGGCCGGGAGATGTCCGGGGGAGGCGAAGATCCGGGCCTCGGGATTCGCGTCGTCGCCCTGGTAGAGCGCGAAGGTCGCCCGGCCCGCGGTCGTTCGCGGCACGCCGCCGAGCAGCTCGCGGGCGATCAGCGGCGCGTAGACGACGCCCACCAGGCGCGCGCGCCGCTGCGACGGGCGCTGCAGCGCCGCCGTCCCCGCGTAGACCGGCACGTAGAGCAGGAACCCGGGCGTGCCCTCGCCGTCCTGCACGAGGGCCACCGTCTCGGTCAGCGTCGTGCGGCCGCTGTCGATCGCCCGCTCGATCGCCCGTCGCCGCCTCGACTCGCTGCCCACGTCCAGGCCCACCGCACCGCGGTTGTCCGCGATCGGCTCGACCAGCTTGATCACGTAGTGCGGATCGCCGTCGGGCCGATCGAGACGGCGGACCGAGAAGTCGGGCGCCGCGTCGGCGCGCTCGCGCTCCACGAACGCCGCGAGCCCGTCGCGGGGCACGCGCTCGATGAAGCCCAAGCCCCGCACGCCCGGGAACTCGGCCGCCGGATCGAGCGAGTCGACGTAGCGCTCGAACGCGCCCCGGGGCACCCGACCCTCGACGGCGAACAGCCCCCGGAGGCCGTGGAGCCCGTGCACCGGCAGGTCGAACTGCGCGCGGACGCCGTGCTCGACGCGATCGACCATCCGCTCGAACGACGCCTGCGCGCCGGACCGGGTCAGGTTCGCCGACCAGGTCGCCGCGCCGAGGCTCGCGACGGCGCCCGACAGTGCGAGCGCCGCCGTCAGCCCGAAGCGTCGCCACAGGCGACCGATGCCGTCCATCCGCTGGTGCTCTCCGATCGATGCCGCGCTCCGGCACGAGGCCGGCGCGGCGAGGGGGCGTCGCCCGTCCGACGGCGCCCGGACCGGGTCCGCGCGGGACGCCCGAGCCTGCGGTCAAGGTAGGCCTCGGATCCCCGCCGGGACACTGTGTGTCCTACGTACCCGGGGACGGACGGCCGCCGGCGGCCGTCGTCCGGGCGGTCGCGCCCCGCAGGAGCCGCCGGGCGGCGGGTCCGGCCTCGCCGAAGCGGACCGGGCAGGACACTTGCCGGCTCCGGGCGCATGGACCGCCCCGCCCGACCGGCCCCGTCCGGCCCCGCCGATCGCGTCCGCGTGCGCGGCGCGCGGGAGCACAACCTGAAGGACGTCGACCTCGACCTGCCGCGCGACGCGCTCGTGGTGTTCTCGGGCGTCTCCGGATCGGGCAAGTCGTCGCTCGCCTTCGGCACGCTGTTCGCCGAGGCGCAGCGCCGCTACATGGAGTCGGTCGCGCCCTACGCGCGCCGGCTGATCGAGCAGGCGGGCGTGCCCGACGTCGACTCGATCGAGGGGCTGCCGCCCGCGGTCGCGCTCCAGCAGGGCCGCGGCGCGACCAGCGTGCGCTCGACGGTGGGCAGCCTGACGACGCTGTCGGCGCTGCTGCGGATGCTGTACTCGCGCGCCGGGCGCTATCCGCCCGGCCAGCCGATGCTCTACGCGGAGGACTTCTCGCCGAACACGCCGCAGGGCGCCTGCCCGGCCTGCCACGGGCTCGGCCACGTCTACGAGGCCACCGAGCGCACGATGGTGCCCGATCCGGCGCTGACGATCCGCGAGCGCGCGATCGCCGCGTGGCCGCCGGCCTGGCACGGCCAGAACCTGCGCGACATCGTGACGACGCTCGGCTACGACATCGACAAGCCGTGGCGCGAGCTCTCCCGCAAGGACCGGGACTGGCTGCTGTTCACCGACGAGCAGCCGACCGTCCCGGTCTACGCCGGGTGGGACCGGGACGAGGTGCGGCGGGCGATCAAGCGCAAGGAGCCGCCCAGCTACATGGGCACCTTCACCGGCGCCCGGCGGTACGTGCTGCACACGTTCGCCAACACCCAGAGCCCGCTGATGAAAAAGCGGGTGGCCCAGTACCTCGTGAGCGCCGAGTGCCCGCAGTGCG
>DASPJX010000292.1:0-24720 GCA_035628395.1 Burkholderiaceae bacterium
GGCGGCGCCGCGGCCCGAGCGCGGGGCGGCGCCGCGGCCCGAGCGCGGGCGTGCGGCTCGCGGCGACGCCGGCGGCACGCGGCATCGGGCTCCGGGCCCCGGCGCGCGATAATCGCCCACCGGGCCGCGCGTCGCGTGCCCCCGAAGAGAGAAGCCCTCCGCCATGAGCACCACCGTCCAGGTCATCAGGAAGCCCGTGCTGCGGCTCAGCCCGCTCGACGACGTCGTCATCGCCGCCCGGCCGCTCGGCCCGGGCACGCGCATCGCCGAGGAAGGCACGGTGTGCCTCGACGCGGTGCCGCCGGGCCACAAGCTCGCGGTGCGCGCGGTCGCGAAGGGCCAGCCGGTGCGCCGCTACGGCCAGATCATCGGCTTCGCGACCGCCGACATCCTGCCGGGCCAGCACGTGCACTCGCACAACCTCGCCTTCGACACCTTCGAGCGCGACCACGCGGTCGGCGTCGACGCGAAGCCGACCGCCTACGCGAAGGAGCCCGCGACCTTCATGGGCTACCGGCGCCCGGACGGCCGCGTCGCGACGCGCAACTACATCGGCGTGCTGTCGACGGTGAACTGCTCGGCGAGCGTCTCGAAGTTCGTCGCCCAGCACTTCACGCCCGAGCGGCTCGCCGCGTACCCGAACGTCGACGGCATCGTGCCGATCACCCACAGCGTCGGCTGCGGGATGGACTCCAACGGCAAGGGCATGGACGTGCTCCGCCGCACGATCGCCGGCTACGTGCGCCACGCGAACTTCGCGGGCATCGTGATCATCGGCCTCGGCTGCGAGGGCAACCAGATGGACGCGCTGTTCACCGCGCAGCAGCTCGAGGCCTCGCCGCTGCTGAAGCCGCTGATCATCCAGGACGCCGGCGGCACCCGGAAGACCGTCGCCGCGGCCGTCGAGGCGATCGAGGCGATGCTGCCGCAGGCGAACGCGGTCTCGCGCAGCCGCGTGCCCGCGAGCCACCTGACGATCGGGCTGCAGTGCGGCGGCAGCGACGGCTACTCGGGCATCACCGCGAACCCGGCGCTGGGCGCGGCCTGCGACCTGCTGGTCGCGCACGGCGGCACGGTGATCCTGTCGGAGACGCCGGAGATCTACGGCGCCGAGCACCTGCTCACGCGACGCGCGGTCTCGCCGGCGGTGGCCGACAAGCTGCTCGCCCGCATCCGGTGGTGGGAAGGGTACTGCGAGCGCAACGAGGGCTCGATGGACAACAACCCGTCGCCGGGCAACAAGGCGGGCGGGCTGACGACGATCCTCGAGAAGTCGCTCGGCGCGGTCGCCAAGGGCGGCACGACGAACCTCGTCGACGTCTACGAGTACGCCGAGCCGGTCGTCGCGAAGGGCTTCGTCTACATGGACACGCCCGGCTACGACCCGGTGTCGGCCACCGGGCAGGTCGCCGGCGGCGCGAACCTCGTGTGCTTCACGACCGGCCGCGGCTCGGTCTACGGCTGCAAGCCGAGCCCGTCGATCAAGCTCGCGACCAACACGCCGCTCTACGAGCGGATGACCGACGACATGGACGTCAACTGCGGCGACATCGTCGACGGCGGCGTGTCGGTGCAGCAGAAGGGCCGGGAGATCTTCGAGACGATCCTGCGCGTGGCCTCCGGTGAGCCCTCGAAGTCCGAGGCGCTCGGCATCGGCCAGGAGGAGTTCGTGCCCTGGTACCTGGGCGCGGTGATGTGAGACGCGCGCGCCGGGGCCGGCGGGGCCGTCAGGCCGCCTCGGCCCGCGGCGCGACGGCCGCGGCCTGCGCCGCGGCGCCCTCGCCCGGCACCGCGGCGGCGAGCGGCAGCTCGAGCGTCACGCGGGTGCCGCGGCCGTCCGGCCCGGCCTCGATGCGGACCTCGCCGCCGTGGCCGCGGACGATGCCGGCGACGATCGCGAGGCCGAGCCCGGTGCCCGGCGTGCGGTCGAGCGCGCCGCCTCCTCCCGCCGCGCGTCCGCCGCGCTGGAATCGCTCGAGCACCCGCCTGCGGTCCTCGGGCGCGATGCCCGGCCCGTCGTCGGTGACGCGCACGCGGGCGACCCCGGCCCCGACGACGTCGACCGACACGGTGACCGAGGTGCCCGGCCCGCAGTGCCCGAGCGCGTTGTCCAGCAGGTTGCCGACCGCCTCGGCGAACAGCCCGGGATCGCCGAGCGCCTCGATCGGTGCGGCCGCGTCGGGCGCCTCGTCGAAGCCGAGGTCGATGCCGCGCCTCAGCGCCGCGGGCACCCAGTGCGCGGCCGCCTCGTGGACGAGCGCCCGCAGGTCGAAGCGGCGCGGCTCGGCGATCCGCGCCGCGGGCTCGGCGCGCGCGAGCGCGAGCATCTGCTGCGCGAGCCGCGCCGAGCGATCCGCCTCGCGCTGCAGCTCGCGCACGCGCAGCGCGAGGCGGTCCGGATCGGTCTCGCGCGCGGCTTCGTCGGCGGCGAGCTTCAGCGCGGTGAGCGGCGTGCGCAGCTGGTGCGCGGCGTCGGCGATGAAGTCGCGCTGCGCGGCGAGCGCGTCGCGCAGCCGCAGCAGCAGCGCGTTGAGCGCGTGCGTGAGGGGCACCATCTCGGCGGGCAGCGCGCGGTCGTCGACCGGCTCGAGCGAGTGGTGGGTCTGCGCCTCGAGCGCGCTCGCCACCGTGCCGACCGGCGCGAGGAGCTTGCGCAGCGTGACCCGGATCACCGCGAGCGCGACCGCGAGCAGCACGAGCTGCGGCACGATCACCGACAGCAGCAGCTCGGCGGCGAGCGTCTGCCGCTTGCGCAGCGTCTCGGCGACCCGCACCTCGACCGCCTCCTCGCTGGTGCCGACGGTGACCACCACGCTCGCCACGCGCACCGGGGCGCCGGCGATGCCGCCGAGCCAGAGCCGCGCCTGGCGCAGATGGTCGACGTCGGAGCGAGGGGCCGGGCCGGGTACCGAGGGATGGCCGGCGAGGTGCTCGCCCCCCGGGCCGATCACCTGGAACCAGGTCGTGTCGGCGGCGTCCCACTGCAGCAGCTGGCGCGCGGCCTCCGGCAGGTCGAGCGCCGCGCCGCCGCGCGCCGGCACGACGCGCTGCGCGAGCGCCTCGACCGAATCGACCAGCCACCGGTCGTGCACCGAGTCGGCGTGGTAGCGCGCGCCCACGTACGACAGCGCGCCCGAGGCGACGAACAGCGCGAGGATCGGCGGCACCAGCCGGCGCAGCAGACGGCTGCGCAGGCTCGGGCGCGGATCCGGCACGTCAGTCGTCACGGCTGCGCAGCAGGTAGCCGAACCCGCGGACCGTGTGGATCTCGGCGCCGCTGCCCTCGAGCTTGCGCCGCAGCCGGTGGACCATCACCTCGACCGCCTGGTCGGAGAGGTCCATCGCCGACGGGTCGTCGGTCGCGATCTCCTGGAGAACGCGCGCCTTGCCGACGACGCGCCCCGCGCGGCGCAGCAGCACGGCGAGCACGCCCGCCTCGCGCGGCGACAGCTCCATCGTCCGGTCGTCGAGGCGGGGGGCGGTCTCGTCCGGATGCAGCGACAGGCGTCCGAGCCGCAGCACCAGGGGCGCGGCCGCGCGGCCGCGTCGCAGCAGCGCCCGCACGCGGGCCTCGAGCTCGACCAGATCGAAGGGCTTGACGAGATAGTCGTCGGCGCCGGCGTCGAGCCCGAGCACGCGATCCGACACCGCGTCGCGCGCGGTCAGCAGCAGCACCGGCACGGCGTCGCCGCGGGCCCGCAGGCGGCGCAGCACGTCCAGGCCGTCGCGTCCGGGCAGGCCGATGTCGAGCACCACGGCGTCGAAGCCGCCGGGCGTCGAGGCGAGCGCCTCGTCGGCCGAGTCGCCGCGATCCGTCCAGCGGGCGGCCCAGCCCGAGCGCTCGAACGCCCGCAGCACGGGCTGCGCGATCCCGGGGTCGTCCTCGGCGAACAGCAGCCTCATCGGGTCGCGGATGTCCCGCAGCCCGGTGGAGGACCCGCTGGAAGGGGACTGAAAGGATCGACGGCCATGATCGCGCTCCGCCCGAGTCTAGATCGTTCCGGATGCCCTCATCAACGGCTGGCGCGCCGATCGCGCTGCTCGTCCTCGCCGGCCTCGCCGGCGTCCTCGCGCCGCCCGCCGCGGCCCGGCCGCTCGATCCGCCCGCCGTCGCCGCGCCGTCCTCGGACGCCGGATGCGACGCGCCGCTGCCGGCCGTCGTCGGCTGGGCCGACGCGCAGCGCCGGCTCTCCGCGTGCAGCCCCGCGCTGCGGGTCGCCCGCCGCACGATCGACGCCGCGCGCGCCGACGTCGCCGTCGCCGGCCAGCGCCCGAACCCGACGCTGACCGTCGGCGTCGGCGACGTGTCGTCGCGCACCGGCCTCGGCGGCGGCGGACCGCTCGACAAGCAGCTCGACTACAGCGCCCGGCTCGACCAGCCGTTCGAGCGCGGCGGCAAGCGCGAGCTGCGCATCGAGGGCGCGGAGCACGCGTGGCGCTCGGCGGCCTGGAGCGCGGCCGACGTGCTGCGCCAGCAGCGGGCCGCGCTCGCGCAGGCGTGGATCGACCTGTGGGGCGCGCAGGAGCGCGTGCGGCTGCACGACGAGCTGACCGCGATCGTGGGCCGGGCGCTCGACGCGGCGCGCCGCCGGCTCAGGGCGGGCGACGTCGCCGCGGCCGACGTCGTGCGGATCGAGCTCGACGCGCAGCGCGCCGAGGCCGACCGTCTCGCCGCGCTCGGGGAGCTGGCGCGCGCGCGCGGCGAGGTCGCCGCCCTGCTCGCCGCACCCGGCGCGGCCGCGACGCTGCGCGCGGACGAGCCGTGGCCGGCGCTGCAGCGCATGCCCGAGCCCGCCGCGCCCGGCGAGGCCCTGCGCCCCGACCTGCTCGCCGCCCGGGCGCGCGTCGAGGCGATCGACGCGCAGTCGCGCCTCGCCCGCAGCCTGCGCGTGCGCGACGTGGGCGTCGGGCTGCAGGTGGACCGCTACGCGCCGCCCGCCGGCAACGGCTGGATCCTCGGCGCGTACGTGTCGGTGCCGCTCTTCGTCGCCCACCGGTACGAGGGCGAGATCGCGCGCGCCGAGGCCGAGCGCGAGCTCGCCGTGGCGACGCGGGTGCGCCTCGAGCAGCAGGCGCTCGCCGACCTGCGCCGGTTCCTCGAGATCCGCGCCGCCGCCGCCGTGCGCCGCGAGCGGATCGAGCGCGACGCGCTGCCGGTCGCCGAGCGGGTGGCCGCGAACGCCGAGCTCGCCTGGCGGCGCGGCGCGGGCACCGTGCTGGAGCTGCTCGACGCGCTGCGCCAGCTGCGCGCGCTGCAGTTCGACGCCCTCGCCGCCCGACTCGACCTCGATCGGGCCGACGCCGCCGCCCGCGCCGAGATGCTGACCGACGCCGCCGCGGCCGACCCCGTCTTCGGGGAATCGATCCGCATCGCACCGACCGCCCCGTGAGCGCCCGAATGGCCCGTCCCCTCCCCCGTTCCCGCCGTCCCCTTTCGCGCGCGGGCGCCGTCCTGCTGATCGTCGCGGTCCTGGCCGGATGCGGCGCCGAGCCGCCGCAGGCCGCCCAGCCGACCGGCCCCCGGATCAGCGGCACCACCGTCAGCTTCGACCAGCGGCCCGAGGGCATCCGGACCGCCCCGGTGCTGGATGCGGGCAGCACCGCCCTGTCCCTGCCGGGGCGCCTCGCCTGGGACGAGGACCGGACGGTGCGCGTCGCCCCGCCGATCGGCGGACGCGTGCTGCGCGCGCTCGCGCAGGTCGGCGACACGGTGAAGGCCGGCGCCCCGCTCGCCGAGCTCGCCTCGCCCGACTTCGGTCAGGCGGTGGCCGACGGCCGGCGCGCGGACAGCGAGCTGCGGCTCGCCGAGGACACGCTCTCGCGGCTGCGCGAGCTCCACGAGGCCGGCCTGGTGCCGGCCAAGGACCTGCGCGAGGCCGAGGCGAGCGCGCGGCGCGCCTCGATCGAGCGCCAGCGCGCGCAGGCGCGCCTCGCCCAGCTCGGCGCCGCCGGCGGCTCGGGCGCGGGCTACGTGCTGCGCGCCCCGATCGCCGGCGTGGTCGTCGAGCGCTCGATCAACGCGGGGCAGGAGCTGCGCGCCGAGGCGGCGGGCTCGCTGTTCACGATCACCGATCCGACGCGGCTCTGGGCCTGGATCGACGCGCCCGAGAGCGCGCTGCCGCAGCTCGCGCCGCTGCCGGCCGGCATGCCCTTCAAGGTGCGCAGCGGCGCCTGGGGCGATCGCGACTTCGACGCGCGGCTGCTCCGCACCGAGGACGCGATCGATCCGGCCTCGCGCACGTTCCGGCTGCGCCTCGCGGTCGAGAATCCGAAGCGGCTGCTGAAGGCCGAGATGTTCGTGACCGCGACCACCGAGCTGCCCGAGGACCGGCGCCAGCAGCAGGTCGAGGAGATGCCCGCCTCCGCCGTGCTGCTGATCGACGGACGACGCCACGTGTTCGTCGAGGACGGCCGGAACGCGTTCAGGCGACTGGAGGTGCAGGTCGTGCGCGACCTGCCCGGACGCGTCGGCGTGATCGGGCTCGACCCCGGGCAGCGGGTCGTCGTCGAGGGCAACCTGTACCTGCAGCAGATCCTCGCGCGGCGGGGCGATCCGGCCCAGGCGAACGCGGGGACGCCGCGATGATCGCGCGCATCGTCCGGTTCGCGCTGTACCAGCCGCTGCTCGTGGTGCTCTCGCTCGCGGTGTTCGTCGGCGGCGGCTTCGTCGCCTTCGACAACCTCCCGATCGAGGCGTTCCCGGACGTCTCGGACACGCAGGTCACGGTGATCGCGCTGCACCCGGGCCGGGCCGCCGAGGAGGTCGAGCGGCAGGTGACGCTGCCGATCGAGGTGGCGCTGTCCGGCGTGCCGGACTCGGTGCGGCTCTTCTCGCACACGCAGTTCGGCCTGTCGTTCACGGTGATCACCTTCAACGACCGGCCGAACGACCAGCTCGCGCGCCAGCGGGTCAACGAGCGGCTGCAGAACCTCGGCCTGCCCGAGGGCGTCGAGCTCCGCGTCCAGCCGCCGCAGACCGCGATCGGCGAGATCGTCCGCTTCCGGCTGCGCGGCGACGGCCACTCGCCGCAGCAGCTGCGCGAGATCCAGGACTGGATCGTCGAGAAGCAGATCCGCAAGGTCCCGGGCGTCGCCGACCTCGTGACGATGGGCGGCACGATCAAGCAGTACGAGGTCAATCCCGACATGGCGCGGCTGCGCGACCACGGCCTGTCGCTCGGGCAGCTGTTCGCCGCGCTGCAGCGCGCGAACTCCAACGCGGGCGGCGGCGCGGTGACGCGGGGCGCCCAGCAGTACCTGATCCGCTCGATCGGCGAGCTGCGCAGCTCGGCCGACATCGGCAACGTGATGGTCGCCGTCCACAAGGGCGTGCCGGTGCTGGTGAAGGACGTGGCGGACGTCCGGGTGGGCGGCGCCCCCGCGCAGGGGCTGGTCGGCCAGACGATCGAGGGACGCGACGACGACGACATCGTCAACGGCATCGTCGTGATGAGGAAGGGCGAGAACCCGTCGCGCGTGCTCGCGGCGCTGAAGGAGCGCATCGACGAGGTCAACCGCAGCCACCTGCCGCGCGGCGTCGAGATCGTCCCGTACTACGACCGGTCGTGGCTGATCGACCGCACGCTGCGCACGGTGTTCGGCAACCTGCTCGAGGGCGCGGTGCTGGTGTGCGCGGTGCTCGTGCTGTTCCTGACGAACCTGCGGGCGGCGCTGATCGTGGCCGCCGTGATCCCGCTGTCGCTGCTCGCGACCTTCCTCGGGCTGACCGTCGTGGGCATCCCGGCGAACCTGCTGTCGCTGGGCGCGATGGACTTCGGGATCATCGTCGACGGCGCGGTGATCGTCGTCGAGAACATCTTCCGCCGGCTCGGGCAGCTGCGCGACGACGAGGTCCACGACCCCGCGGTGCGCCGGGCCGCGGTGCTCGAGGCCGCGGTCGAGGTCGGCCGGCCGACGCTGTTCTCGATGCTGATCATCATCGTCGCGCACGTGCCGATCTTCACGCTCCAGCGCCACGAGGGCCGGATCTTCTCGCCGATGGCCTGGACGGTCAGCTCGGCGCTGGTGGGCTCGCTGATCCTGTCGCTGACGGTGGTGCCGCTCGCCTGCGCGTGGTTCCTGCGCCGGGTGCCGCACGGCGACAACCGGGTGGTGCGGTTCGCGAAGGCCCGGTACGCGGCCGTGCTGGACGTCGCGCTCGCCCGCCGGCGCGCCGTCGTGGCCGCCGCGCTGCTCGCGCTCGCCGGCGCCGGCGTGGTCGCGACCCGGCTCGGCAGCGAGTTCCTGCCCGAGCTCAACGAGGGCTCGATCTGGGTGAACGTGACGCTCGCGCCGTCGATCTCGCCCGAGGCGGCGCAGCGCTCGGTGCGGGCGATCCGCGGCGCGATCGCGACCGTGCCCGAGGTCGCCTCGGTGATCTCGAAGGCCGGGCGGCCCGACGACGGCACCGATCCGAAGATCTTCAACGGCGCCGAGTTCTTCGTCGAGATGAAGCCCGAGACGTCGTGGCGCGCGGGCGCGACCAAGGCGTCGCTGGTGCGCGAGATGGAGGCCGCGATCGGCGTGCTGCCCGGCCTCGAGCCGAGCTTCTCGCAGCCGATCCGCGACAACGTGCTCGAGAGCATCTCGCAGATCGACGGCCAGATCGTCATCAAGGTGCAGGGGGACGACTCCGAGACGCTGAAGCGGATCGCGCGCGCCATCCGCCGCGAGATCGCGACGGTGCCCGGCGTGACGCGCAGCTTCGTCGATCGCGACGGCCAGCTGCCGCAGTTCCGGATCGACATCGACCGCGCGACCGCGGCGCGCTACGGCGTGAACGTCGCCGACCTGCAGGAGGTCGTCGAGTCCGCGCTCGCCGGCCGCGCGACGTCCGAGCTGTGGGAGGGCGAGCGCCACTTCTCGGTCGTGGTCCGGCTCAATCCCGAGCAGCGCGAGCTCACGCGGCTGCCGGACGTGCTCGTCGGCAGCGCGAGCGGCGCGCCGGTGCCGCTGTCGCAGCTCGCGACCTTCCGGATGACCGAGGGCGCGATGAACATCTCGCGCGAGAACGGGCAGCGGGTCGCGGCGATCGGCGTGTTCATCCGCGACCGCGACATGGGGAGCGTGGTGGCCGACATGCAGCGGCGCGTCGACGCGACGGTGTCGCTGCCGGCCGGCTACCGGCTCGCCTGGTCCGGCGAGTTCGAGAACCAGCAGCGCGCGATGGCGCGTCTGTCCTGGGTCGTGCCGCTGTCGATCCTGCTGATCTTCCTGCTGCTGTTCGACGCGTTCAAGTCGCTGGCGAGCGCCGCGCTGATCGTCGCGAACATCCCGCTCGCGATGATCGGCGGGATCGTCGCGCTGTGGGCGACGGGCATCGCGCTGTCGGTGTCGGCCGCGATCGGCTTCATCGCGCTGTTCGGGCAGGCGGTGCTGAACGGCGTGGTGATGGTGTCGGACTTCAACGCGCGCTGCGCGGGCCTCGTCGATCCGGACGAGATCCGCGCGGCGGTGCGCGAGGGCGCGCTGATGCGGCTGCGCACCGTGCTGATGACCGCGCTGCTCGCGATGTTCGGGCTGCTGCCGATGGCGCTCTCGCACGGCATCGGCGCCGAGACGCAGCGCCCGCTCGCCGTGGTGGTGATCGGCGGGCTGTTCAGCGCGACGCTGCTGACGCTGGTCGCGCTGCCCGCGCTCTACCTGGCCGTCGCCCGGCGCTGGCCGAAGGCGCTCGCCACCGGCGGCGACGCGCTGCCCGCGCACTGACCGCGACGCGCGCGCCGAGCGGGACGGGCCGCTACCTCGCGGGCTCCGTCCACCTCGCGCCGCCCGCGTTCGCCATGTAGACCACCGCGCGACGCACCTCGACGTCGGCGAGCGCCGGCTGCCCGCCCTTCGGCGGCATCTTCCGGATGCCCTTGATCGAGGTGCGGAACAGCTCGCGCTGCCCTTCGGCGATCAGCGGCTTCCAGGCCTTCGCGTCGCCGAACCTCGGCGCGCCGAGCGTGCCGGCCTCGTGGCAGGCCCGGCAGACCTGCTCGTACACCTCGGCGCCCGACTTCGTCCGGGCGGATGCCGGCACGGCGGCCGCCGCCAGCGCGGAGACGAGCAGGACGGAACGGAGCGAGGGCGTTCGGGGCATGTCGGGCGGTCCGGTCGTAGGGATCGTGGAGCCGGAATGGGGGCGTCCGGCCGGGCGCCCGGCCGCTCAGCGCATCGTCACGAACTCCTCGGCGGCGGTCGGATGGATCGCCACCGTCTCGTCGAACTGCGCCTTCGTGAGCCGGGCCTTCACCGCGATCGCGATGCCCTGGATGATCTCGGGCGCGTCGGGGCCGACCATGTGCGCGCCGAGCACGCGCTGCGTGTCGGCGTCGACGACGAGCTTCATCAGCGTCTTCTGCTCGCGGCCCGACAGCGTGGCCTTCAGCGGCCGGAAGCTCGCCTTGTGCACCGTCACCGCGTCCGAGATCGCGCGCGCCTGCCCCTCGGTGAGGCCGACCGCGCCGATCGGCGGATCGGAGAACACCGCGTGCGGGATGGTCGCGTGGTCGACGGTGGTCGGCCGCTGGCCGAACAGCGTCGCGGAGAGCGCCGCGCCCTCGCGGATCGCGACCGGCGTGAGCGCGACGCGGTTGGTCACGTCGCCGACCGCGTGGATGCTCGGCACCGAGCTCGTGCCGTGGTCGTCGACGACGACGCCGCCCTCCTCGTCGAGCGCGACGCCGGCCTCGGCGAGCCCGAGCCCGCGGGTGGCCGGCGCGCGCCCGGTGGCGAGCATCACCGCGTCGACGTCGTGCGGCTCGAGCCCGGCGGCGGTCCGCAGCGTCGCGCGCAGCGTGCCGTCGGCCAGCCGCTCGATCGACTCGGGCGCGGCGTGCAGCCGCAGGTCGATGCCGTGCTTGACCAGCTCGCCGGCCAGGTGCGCGCGCACGTCGTCGTCGAAGCCGCGCAGCACCTGGTCGCCGCGGTACGCGAGCGTCACCGTGCTGCCCAGGCCGCGGAAGATCCCGGCGAACTCGACCGCGATGTAGCCGCCGCCGACGATCAGCACGCGCCGCGGCAGCTCGGGCAGCGCGAACGCCTCGTTCGAGGTGATGCACCACTGCGCGCCCGGGAAGTCGGGACGCACCGGCCAGCCGCCGGTGGCGACCAGGACGTGGCGCGCGGTGATCCGCCGCCCTCCCACCTCGACGGTGTGCGGATCGACGACGACCGCGCGGCCGTCGACGCAGGTCACGCCCGACTGCGAGAGCAGCGAGCGGTAGATGCCCTCGAGGCGCGCGATCTCGCGGTCCTTCGCCTCGATCAGCGCGGGCCACGAGAACGTCGGCTCCCCGACCGTCCAGCCGTAGCCCGCCGCGTCCTCGAAGTCCTGGCGGAAGTGGGCCGCGTAGGTCAGCAGCTTCTTCGGCACGCAGCCGCGGATCACGCAGGTGCCGCCGACGCGGTGATCCTCGGCGACGGCGACGCGCGCGCCGTGGCCGGCGGCGACGCGGCTGGCGCGCACGCCGCCGGAGCCCGCGCCGATCGTGAAGAGGTCGTAGTCGTACTCGGCCATGGACCGTTCCATCCTGAGGCAATCCCGCATGCTGCGGCCGTCGCGCCGGCGCGGCAAGTCGCGCGGACCCGCGCCCCGTCGGCCCGCGCCGCCGGGAGATCCCGTCGCCGGCCCGCCCCGTCGGCGGTAAGCCCCGACGGCGGGAGGCCCCGTCGGCAGGAAGCCCCGTCGGCAGGAAGCCCCGACGCCGGGAAGCCACGACGCCGGGAAGCTCCGGACGCCGGGAAGCTCCGACGCCGGTCGTGGGTCGGCGCCGCCCGGCGTTCCTGACGCGCGGGTCAGCGCGCGGCGCCGGCGCGGCGCCGCGCGCGCCGCTCGAACGCCTCGAACGCGAGCTCCAGCCCGACCGCCAGCGCGGCCGACGGCACCGCGCCCGCGAGCATCAGCGCGGGGTCGTTCAGCGCGAGGCCGGCGACGATGCGCTCGCCGAAGCCGCCGGCGCCGATGAACGCCGCGATCGTCGCGGTGCCGGTGCCGATCACCGCGGCCGTGCGGATGCCGCCGAGCAGCGCCGGCATCGCGATCGGCAGATCGACGAGGCGCAGCCGCTGCGCCGGTGTCAGCGCGAGCGCGTCGGCCGCGTCGCGCAGCCCCTCGGGGACCTGCGCGATCCCGAGCGCGGTGCCGCGCACGATCGGCAGCAGCGCGTACAGGGTGAGCGCGAGCACCGCGGGCAGCGCGCCGATCGAGCCGGTCGCGGCGATCAGCAGCGCGAGCATCGCCAGCGAGGGCACGGTCTGCAGCACGCCGACCGCGGCGAGCGCCGCCGTGCGCACGCGCGGCCGCGCGGCCACCGCGATGCCCAGCGGCACGCCGAGCAGCGTCGCCGCCAGCGTGGACGCGACGACGAGCGCGAGGTGACGGACCGCGAGCGGCCCGAGATCGTCCGCGAGCAGCCGCTCCGCGAAGCCCCGGCGCGCGCCGCGGGCGACCTCGCGGCCCGCGATCCAGTCGCGCGCGGCCGTCTCGAAGGGCACGCCGTCGAGCTCGACCCGGGCGTTCAGCGCGATCATCGCCCGCTCGTCGATCGCGCCCTCGAGCCTGCGGATCCGCGCCCACGCGTCGGGGAACCGGTCGGGCACGTCGAGCCGGTACAGCAGCACCGCGTCGTAGCGCGGGAAGTGCCCGAGGTCGTCCTCGAGCACCCGCAGCCCGAGCTGGCCGATCCGCGCGTCCGTCGTGTAGACGTCCATCAGGTCGATGCGGCCCTCGGCGAGCGCCGCGTAGCCGAGCGCGTGGTCGAGCCCCGTCGGCGCCTGCGCGAGGCCGTAGCGCGCCGCGAGCCCCGGCCATCCGTCGGCGCGCCCGAGGAACTCGCTGGAGAGCCCCGCCCGGAGCGTCGGGTGGCGGGCCAGGTCGCCGATCCGGCGGATGCCGAGCCGCTCGGCGTCCGCCTCGCGCATCGCGAGCGCGTAGCCGTTGCCGAAGCCGAGCGGGACGGCGATCCCGAGCCCGAGCGGCGCGAGCCGCGCGGCGATCGACTCGCGCGAGCCGCCGCCGGCCCCGCGCAGGATCTCGCGATCGATCGTCCCCAGGTACTCCGGATAGAGGTCGATCGCGCCGGTGCGCAGCGCCTCGTAGGTGATCGCGGTGTTGCCCAGGCCCGCCCGCACCTCGACGCGCGCGGCCGGCGCGGCGACCCCGGACAGGATCCACGCGAGCACGTACGACTCCGGGAACCGCTTGGAGCCGATCCGCAGCGTGTCCCCGGCGCGCGGCGTCGACGCCTGCGCGGCCGCGGCGAGCAGGGCCGCGACGGCCAGCACGAGGCACGCGGCGGCGGCGGCGATCGGGAAGCGGGCGCGCGGGGCGCGGACGGTGCGGAGGTGGGCGGTCATCGGGACGGAGCCCGGCCCCGGCGGTCGTGGACGCGCGTCGGGCGAGGTCCGCGCATTGGAGGCGATCGGCGAGCGCCGCGCAAGCCTCGGGCCGGACCGCCCCGCGGAACGCTCCGGAACCGGGCGCGGGCGCCGCGCGCTCCGGTATCCTCGACACCGGCTCCGCGCCGGCGCGCCCGCGTGCCGGGACGCGGCCCCACCCGTCCTCCCGCAGGAGCGCCCGATGCGCAGACCGACGACGCCCCGATCCTCGCCCGCCCCGCGGCCGGCCGCCGGGCCGGCACCCGCCGTCCGGTGCGCGGTCGACGCCGCCGCGCGCCTCGTCGCCGCGCTGGGCCTCGCGATCGCGCTCGGCGCGCCGGCCGCGGCGCTCCGGGCCGCCGAGCTGCCGATCTTCGACGCGCACGTCCACTACAGCCACGACGCCTGGGCCTCGCTGCCGCCGAAGGAGGCGGTCGCGCTGCTGCGCAAGGCGGGACTGCGGCGCGCGCTGGTGTCGAGCTCGTCGGACGACGGCACGCAGCGGCTGCACGAGGAGGCGCCCGACCTCGTCGTCCCCTCGCTGCGCCCGTACCGCAGCCGCGGCGAGATCGGGACGTGGGTCCGCGATCCGACGATCGTCGCCCACCTCGAGTCGCGGCTCGCGCGGTACCGGTACGCGGCGATCGGCGAGTTCCACGTGTACGGGGCCGACGCCGACCTGCCGGTGATGCGCCGGGTCGTCGAGCTCGCCCGCGAGCACGGGCTGCTGCTGCACCTGCACGGCGACGCGGACGCGGTGGAGCGGGTGTTCCGCCAGGACCCGGGGGCGCGCGTGCTGTGGGCGCACGCCGGCTTCGCGAGCCCCGACGACGTGCGCCGGACGCTGCGCCGCCACCGGATGCTGTGGGCCGACCTGGCGTTCCGCAGCGACCCGGCGCAGGCGGGCAAGGTGGCGCCGGAGTGGCGCGAGGCCTTCGTCGAGTTCCCCGACCGGTTCATGGTCGGCACCGACACGTTCTCGCCCGAGCGCTGGTGGTACGTGACCGAGCACGCCGCCTGGGCGCGGGGCTGGCTCGCCGACCTGCCCCGCGATCTCGCCGAGCGGATCGCGTGGCGCAACGCCGAGTCGATGCTCGCCGCGCGCGGCCGCGGCACCGGCGGGCAGTGAGCGGCGCGCGGGCGGCGTCCCCGGGCCCGGTCGCGGCGGCGCTCGCCGCGGTGCTGGGGCTCGCGACGCTCGGCGTGCCGGTCGCATCCCGCGCGTCGTCCGACGGGCCGGGCCCGTGCGCCGACGCGTCCGCGACGGCCGACGCGCCCCGCCGAGCGGCCGCCGGGGGCGTCGAGCTCGCGTGGCGCCCGCGGCCCGCGCCGATCGCGGTCGGCCGGCCCTTCGCCGTCGAGATCGAGGTCTGCGGCCGGCCGGCCGGCGTGCCGCCGCGCGTCGCGCGGGTCGACGCGTGGATGCCCGAGCATCGCCACGGCATGAACTACCGGACGACGATCGTCGGCGCGCCCCCGGGCGTCGTGCGCGCCGAGGGCCTGCTCTGGCACATGCCGGGTCGCTGGCGCCTCGTCGTCGACCTGCGCGACGGCGAGCGCACCGTCCGCGTGACCGACGAGGTGACGCTGCGATGAGGCGCGCCCGCGTCGCACCGACGCTCCCGGCCCTCGCCGCCGGCCTCGCGCTCGCCCTCGCCCTCGCGCTCGGCCTCGGCCTCGCCGCGGCGCGCGAGCCGGCTCCCCCCGCTGCCCCGTCCGCGCGCGCCGACGTCGCGAAGGCGCTCGGGCTGTCGGGCGCCGAGGTCGAGGCGATCCTCGCGCACGGCCCCTGGCCGCCGCCCTTCGAACCCGACCCGACCAACCGCGGTTCGGGCGTGCCCGCGGCGATCGAGCTCGGTCGTCGGCTGTTCGTCGATCGGCGGCTGTCCGGCGACGGCCGGCGCGCGTGCATCGGCTGCCATCGCCCGCCGCTCGGCTTCTCCGACGGCCGCGCACGCAGCCCGGACAACGACGGCCGGCCGCTCGACCGCAACTCGCCGGCGCTGCTCGACGCGCGCCTGCACCACTGGTTCGGCTGGGACGGCGCCGCCGACTCGCTGTGGGCGTTCACGCTGCGGCCGATGGCCGATCCGCGCGAGCTCGCCACCGACGACGACCGGCTGGCCGCGGCGCTCGACGGCGATCCCGCGCTCGCGTGCCTGCGCCGCGCGGCGTTCGGCGAGCGGCCCGCGGCGCCGCAGGGGCTGCGGGTGCAGGCCGCGAAGGCGCTGGCCGCGTTCGTCGAGACGCTCGACTCGCCGCGCACGCCGTTCGACGAGCTGCGCGACGCGCTCGAGCGCGGCGACGCGGCCGCCGCCCTCGCCTACCCGGCCGACGCGCTGCGCGGTCTGCGGCGCTTCGTCGGCGACGCGCGCTGCAGCCTCTGCCACGCCGGGCCGGCGTTCACGAACGGCGAGTTCCACGACACCGGACGCCCGTTCATGGCGGCACCGGGCCGTCCCGATCCGGGCCGCCACGGCGGCATCCGGGCGGTGCTCGCCGACCCGCACAACCGGCTCGGCGCCTGGAGCGACGCCGCCGATCCGGCGGTCGGCGTGCGCACGCGGCACCTCGCGCCCGAGCACCGCAACTTCGGCGAGTTCCGCGTGCCGGGGCTGCGCGGCGCGGCGTTCACCGCACCCTACGGCCACGACGGCTCGCTCGCGACCCTCGAGGACGTGATCGCCCACTACGCCGACCCGCCGCTCGAGCGGCTCCATTCGGACGGCGAGTCGCTGCTGCGTCCGCTCGGCCCCGACCCGGCGACGCGCGCCGAGCTCGCGGCCTTCCTGCGCACGCTGTCGGCCCGGCCCCGGAGCGCGCCGCCGCGCGCCGTCGCCGCGGCCTCCGACCCGACGGTCCGCGCCTGCGTCGCGCGCCCCGCGGCGCCGAGCCCGTGACCGTCGGGCCGGTCTCCGCGACGCGCCGCTGCGGGCCGGACGCCCGGTCCGGGTTCGCCGGGCCGCCCTCGGCACCCGGGTCGCCCGGGTGACGCGCCGGACCTAGCCCTCGGGCCCGGACGCCCGGCCGCGCAGCGCCTTCACGCGCCCGCGCTGCGCCTTCTCCTCGAGCCGGCGCCGCTGCGAGCCGAGCGTCGGCCGGGTCGGGCGGCGCTGCACCGGCGCCACCGACGCCGCGTCGACGAGCGCGCGCAGCCGCGCGATCGCGTCCTCCCGGTTGCGCTCGAGGCTGCGGAAGCGCTGGGCCTTGATGACGACGACACCGTCGTCGCTGATCCGCGCGTCGCGCGCCCCGAGCAGGCGCGCCTTGACCGGCTCCGGCAGCGAGGACGCGCGCACGTCGAAGCGCAGGTGCACCGCGTTCGAGACCTTGTTGACGTTCTGGCCGCCCGCGCCCTGCGCGCGGATCGCCGTCAGCTCGATCTCGTCCTCGCGCAGCTCGACGCTCACGGCGACGGCGCGTCGACGCCGCCCCGGAGGCGGCGCGCGGCGCCGCGCGCGGGGCGCGCCTCCGGCGCCTCCCGCGGCGCGTCGGTCACGTCGACGGCCTGCGCGTCGACGACGAGGTCGCGCGAGAACAGCTCGTGCGCGGTGCGCGCGACCCGCTCGGTGTCCCACCACGCGTAGGCGGCGACCGCGGCCGCGCCGACGCCGGGCACCCAGCGGCTCGCCGCCTTCGCCACCATCTGCCCGCTCAGCTGCACGCCCAGGCGCGCGGCGAGCGTGCGCATCGCGCCGCTCGTCAGGCGGTGCACCACCACGCGCTGGCCGGCGCGCACGACGACGTCGCGCAGCAGCTGCGAGGCCGCGTGCCGGAACAGGCAGTAGAGCATCTGCTCGCGGCTCAGCGAGGCGCTGCGGCCGTGCAGCCCGGCGATGTCGGCGACGAGCTGCGACTGGATCCGCCAGATCGCCACCAGGTCGGGCACGAGCGTCAGCATGCCGAGCGGGCCGGGCGGCAGCGACAGCCCGCCCGAGACCACCGCGGCCCGGCGCGCCGCCTGCCGCGCGAGCCGGCGCATCTCGCGCTCGGGGTCGGTGACGGCGGTGCGCCGCGTGGCGGGCACGCGCGAGACGATCTCGACGATCGCGTCGCCCACCGCGGCGCCCGCGCGCGCGCGGCGACCGTCGTCCGGATCGGGCATGGGACGCTCCTCGGAAGGGATGGACCGACCTGCATCATAGGCGAGCCGCGGGCACGGGCGGACCTCGGCGGCGATGCGGGATAATCGGAGAAACCGCCCCCGCGGGCGGCCGTCGGATCCCAGGGAGAGCCCCATGCGAGAAGTCGTCGTCGTCAGCGCGGTCCGCACCGCGATCGGAACCTTCGGCGGAAGCCTGAAGGACGTGCCGCCCACCCGGCTCGCCTCGCTCGTCGTGCGCGAGGCCGTCGCGCGCGCGGGCGTCGCGCCCGATCGGGTCGGCCACGTCGTCTTCGGCCACGTCATCAACACGGAGCCGAAGGACATGTACCTGTCGCGGGTCGCCGCGATCGAGGCCGGCCTGCCGCAGGGCGTGCCGGCGATGAACGTCAACCGCCTGTGCGGCAGCGGCCTGCAGGCGATCGTGACCGCCGCGCAGTCGATCCTGCTCGGCGACGCCGAGGTCGCGATCGGCGGGGGCGCGGAGTCGATGAGCCGCGGCCCCTACCTGCTGCCGGCGGCGCGCTGGGGCGCGCGGATGGGCGACGTGAAGACGATCGACATGATGACCGGCGCGCTGCACGACCCGTTCGACGTGGTCCACATGGGCGTGACCGCCGAGAACGTCGCCGCGAAGTACGGCGTCACCCGCGCCGACCAGGACGCGCTCGCGCTCGAGAGCCACCGGCGCGCCTCGGCCGCGAGCCGTGCCGGGCGCTTCGCGTCGCAGATCGTGCCGGTCGAGCTGACGGGCCGCAAGGGCACGGTGTCGTTCGACACCGACGAGCACATCCGCCACGACGCGACGCCCGAGGACATGGCGAAGCTCAAGCCGGTGTTCCTGAAGGAGAACGGCACGGTGACCGCGGGCAACGCCTCGGGCATCAACGACGCGGCCGCCGCGCTCGTGCTGATGGAGCGCTCGGCGGCCGAGAAGGCCGGCCTCGCGCCGCTCGCGCGGCTGGTGTCGTACGGGCACGCCGGCGTCGACCCGAAGATCATGGGCATCGGCCCGGTGCCGGCCTCGCGCATCGCCCTCGAGCGCGCGGGCATCACGACCGCGCAGCTCGACGTCGTCGAGTCGAACGAGGCGTTCGCAGCGCAGGCCTGCGCGGTGATGCGCGAGCTCGACCTCGATCCGGCCCGCGTCAACCCGAACGGCAGCGGCATCTCGCTCGGCCATCCGGTCGGCGCGACCGGCGCGATCATCGCGACCAAGGCGGTGCACGAGCTCGCCCGCATCGGCGGCCGCTACGCGCTGGTCACGATGTGCATCGGCGGCGGCCAGGGCATCGCCGCGGTGTTCGAGCGGATCTGAGCGTCGGCCCGGGGCGGCCCCCGGCCGCCTCAGGCCCCTCGCTCGAGCGGCGCGACGCGCTCGAACAGCGACTCGTACCGCAGCACCCAGCCCTCGTCGTCGGTCTCGATCACGGCCTCGAAGCCGAGCGCCGCACCGAGATCCACGTAGCGGAAGCGGCGCGCGCCGAGGCGCTCGTACCGCTGCCGGGACCGCAGGACCTCGAGGGTCGCGCCGTCGATCCACGCGGTGTCGATCGTCAGCGACGCGCCCGCCGACGTCGGCACCCGCCGGATCGGCAGCGTGTTGCAGAAGGGCGTGACCGACAGGTCGGGCTCGTCGGCGCCCTCGAGGTCGGCGCGCCGGCGGCCGTCGACCGACCAGCCCGCGCCGACGCGCTCGAGCCGCAGCGTGCCGCCGCCCGACGGGCCGCGTCGCTCGACCACGAGCGAGCGCGCCCGTCCGTCGCGATCGATCCGCCAGCGGTGGTCGACGCGCAGCCCGCCGTCGGCCGCGCAGAGCACGGTGGACGACGCGTCGAGGCCGCCGTCGGACGCCGTCATCTCGAGCCGTTCCAGGCCCTCGACGTCCAGCCGGCGCCACAGCAGCAGGCGCGCGTCCACGCCGCTCGCCCGCGCTACTCGACCTTCCCGATCCGGCGCACCACGTCCGACAGCACCTCGTTCTCGCGGTCGTAGAACCGCGCGAACTCGGGCGCGTCGAGGAACTGCAGCGGCGTGCCGAGCGTCTCGAAGCGCTGCTGCATCTGCGCGTCCGACAGGATCGCCTTCGAGGCGGCCCGCAGCCGCGCGAGCACCGGCTCGGGCGTGCCGGCCGGCGCGAAGAGCCCCGCCCACTGCGAGAACTCGACGTCCCAGCCGCCCTCCTTCAGCGTCGGCACCTCGGGCAGCGCGGCGAGCCGCGAGCCGCCCCAGCTGCCGAGCACGCGGACGCGGCCGGCCTTCACGTGCTGGACGATGCTCGACGGTCCGGTCGCGAGCGCCTCGACCTGGCCGCCGAGCAGCCCGACCACCGCGGGCCCGGCGCCGGTGTACGGCACGTGCAGCAGCTTCACGCCGGCGCGCCCGGCGAGCATCTCCATCGGCACGTGCATCGTGCCGTAGTTGCCCGACGAGCCGTACGGGATCTGGCCCGGCCGGCGCTTCGCGTCGGCGACGAAGTCGGCGACGGTCTTCCACGGCGACTCGGCGCGCACCGCGAGCACCACCGGGTCGGCGGTGAAGCGGGCCACCGGCACGAGGTCGCGGTGCTGGAACATCGGCGAGCGGCCGAGCACCCGGTCGGCCTCGGGCAGGATCGAGATCGACGACAGCGCCATCAGCAGCGTGTAGCCGTCGGGCTTCGCGCGCGCGACCTGCTGCATGCCGAGGCCGCCGCCGGCGCCCGCCTTGTTCTCGACGACCACCGGCTGGCCGAGCTGCTTCTCGAGCGCCGCGGCCACCGGCCGGCCGACGAGGTCGGCGACGCCGCCCGGCGGGAACGGCACCACCATCGTGATCGGCCGCGACGGCCACGGCCCTTCCTGCGCGCGCGCGGCGCCCGGGCACGCGAGCGCGGCGGCCGCGGCGAGCAGCGCGCGCCGGCGCCCGGCCGACGGCGCGGCCGACGGCCCGGGCGCGTGACGGTCGGCGCGGCTCATGGCTGCAGCACCACGCGCCCGACCACGCGGCCCGCCGCCAGGTCCTCGAGCGAGCGGTTGACCTCCGACATCGGCCGCATCGTCAGCGGGATCTCGGGCAGCGTGACGCGCTGCGCGAGCGCGACCAGCTCGCGCAGCTCGTTGAGCCCCGCGACGTACGAGCCCTGCACGGTCATCGCCTTCAGCGGGAACATCGGCACCGGCGTGCGGAACTCGCCGCCGAACAGCCCGACGATGACCACCTTGCCGCCGCGGCGCACCAGCGCGGTCGCGAGCGTCGAGCTCGACTCCGCGCCGACGAAGTCGACCGCGCCGAGCACGTTGTTGCCGCTCGCCTTGACGATCGTTCGCGCCGCGTCGGCCGCCCCGGGGTCGACGGCGAGCGCCGCGCCGTAGCGCTGCGCGGTCTCGCGCTTGACCGGATCGGGGTCGACGGCGACGACCTTCGCCTTCGACAGCGCCGACAGCAGCGCGACCGCGGTCATGCCGACGCCGCCGCAGCCGATCACCGCGATCCAGTCCTCGGGCCCCGCCTCGGGCAGCTTCGAGATCGCGCCGTAGGCGGTGATGCCCGCGCAGGCGAAGGTGGCCGCGCGCGCCGGGTCGAGCCCGCCGATCGGCACCAGGTAGCGCTCGTGCGGCACGCGCACGAGGTCGGCGTAGCCGCCGGGCAGCTGGATGCCCAGGTTGCGCGCGCCGCGGTTGCACAGGTGATCGTCCCCCGCCTCGCAGGTCGGGCAGGTGCCGCAGCCGAGCCACGGATAGACGACGACGCGGTCGCCGACCTTCACGTCCGCGACCTCCGGGCCGACCTCGACGACCTCGCCGCCGATCTCGTGGCCCATCGTCACCGGCAGCGCCGCGCCGGCGCGCTCGAGCGACGACAGCTTGCCGCCGCCCATGTCGAAGCCGCCCTGCTGGATGTGCAGGTCGGAGTGGCAGATGCCGCAGTGCGTGACCCGCACCGTCACCTCTCGACCGGCCGGCGCCTCGAGCCGGTCCTCGTGCGGCTCGAGCGCCGCGCCCCAGCGCGGGAACGCCCATCGGTGGGCACAGCGGTAATCCATCGGGGTCTCCTCGTCGTCCGGCCGGGCGGCCGTCGTCCGATGATGCACCGGCGGCGGCCGGTTTGGCGACGCCGGCGCGCCGCCACCGGAACGGGCGGCTCCGGCCGCGCTCAGGCGGCGACCGCCTCGCGCACCTCGGGCAGCCGCACGACGAAGCACGCGCCCCGCCCCGGCCCGTCGCTGAGCGCCGCGACGCTGCCGCCGTGCATCTCGACCAGGCGCTTGACGAGCGACAGGCCGATGCCGAGCCCGCCCTGCGAGCGGTCGAGCGTCGCGTCGACCTGCGCGAAGAGCTCGAACACGCGGCCGAGCTGCTCGCGCGCGATGCCGATGCCGTCGTCGCGCACCCGCAGCGTCACCTCGCCGTCGGCCGACTCGACCTCGACCGAGATCGAGCCGCCGGGATCGGTGTACTTGCTCGCGTTCGACAGCAGGTTCTCGATCACCTGCACGAGGCGCAGCGGGTCGCCCATCACCACCGGCGAGCGCTCGGGCATCGCCAGCGACAGCCGGTGGCCCCGGCCGTCGATCGTCGGGCGGATCGACTCGAGCGCCTGCCGGACCGCCGTCTCGATCTCCACCGGCTCGCGCCGCAGCTCGATCTTGCCCTGCGTGATCCGGGACACGTCGAGCAGGTCGTCGACGAGCCGCGTCAGGTGGCGCATCTGGCGGTCGGACATCCGCAGCGCCTCGCGCTGCGGGCCGGCGGCCGGCAGCGTGCGCTCGAACAGCGCGATCGCGTTGCGCATCGGCGCGAGCGGGTTGCGCAGCTCGTGCGCGAGCATCGCGAGGAACTCGTCCTTGCGCCGGTCGGCCTCGTGCAGCGCCTCGACCTGGCGCTGCCGCTCGGTCTGGTCGATGACGACGCCGACCAGCCGCACCGCGTGCCGCGCGCTGGCGAATCCGTGGAACTCGATCTGGGCGCCGGCGTCGAGCCAGCGCAGCGTCCCGTCGGGCCCGGGAACGCGGAAGTGGGTGCGGATGCGGCCGTCGCCGGCGCCCGCGAGCGCCTCGGCGAACACCGTCCGCACGCGGGGCCGGTCGTCCGGGTGCACCGCGCGGAAGAACGCCTCGAACCCGGCGCCGTCGCGCGGGATGCCGAGCAGCTCGCGCGCGCGGTCGGTCCACGTCACCTCGTCGCTGCGCGGGTCCCAGTCGAACGCCCCCGCGCCGGTCGAGTCGAGCGCGGTCTGCACGCGCCGCTCGCTGCGGCGCAGCGCGTCGAGCGCGAGGTCGCGCGCGCGCGACTGCTCGCGCTGCAGCCGCCCCGCCTCGGCCAGCGAACGGAACAGCGCGGCCACCTGCGTGATCCGCGACGGCCGCTCGGCGACCAGCTCGCCCGAGGCCAGCATCCGCGCGTCGCTCGCGCAGGCCTCGATCGCGCCCGAGATCCGGCGGCCGAGCAGCAGGCTCAGCGCCGCCCCGAGCGCGAGCACGCCGAGGCCGAACGCGAGCAGCGTCGCGATCGACCGGCGCAGCGCCGGGTCGTAGGCCTCGAGCGTGACGCCCAGCGTCAGCGTCCAGCCCGAGGGCAGCCGCTGCCACGCGGCCAGCACCGGCTGCCCGTCGAGCGTGACGAGCCGCGCCGACCCGCGCGCGGGCGACGCGTCGACGGCCGCGCGCAGGTCGGCGGTGGCGGGCTGCGCGAAGAAGCGCGTCGAGTCGCGGCTGCGGGCGACGATGAACCGGCTGCGGTCGAGGACCGCCGCGATCGCTCCGGCGCGCTGCAGCTGCCCGGCGAGCAGCTGCGACAGCACCTCCGCGTCGAGGCGCGCGGACAGCACCCAGCGGACCCCGTCGTCGCGCAGCACCGGCACCGCCACCGCCACCGCGGGCGTGCCCGAGCCGTGGGTCGCGTAGACGTCCGACAGCTGGGGCCGCCCGGACTCGAAGGCCGCGCGGACGTGCGGCAGGTCGCGCGGCGGCACCGGCGTGCCGTAGGGCACCGAGGCGTCGACCAGCGGGCGCCCCTCGCGGTCGATGACCAGCAGGTTGCTCCAGTGGTCGTCGGCGGCGACCAGCCCGCCCACGTAGCGGTGGAAGTCGCCCAGACGGTCCGTCGCGAGCGACGGATGCTCGGCGATGCGCTGCAGCTCCCGGAGCGAGCCGGCGATCTCGCGGTCGATCGCGATCGCGAGCGAGCCCGCGGTCTGCTGCAGCTCGCGCCGCGCCTCGTCCTGCCCGCTGTCCCACAGCAGGTAGAGCAGCGTCAGCGCGAATCCGAGCACCGGCACGACCGCGAGCGCGGACAGCGCGACCAGCAGCGTCTGCAGGCCGATCGTGCGGGGACGGGCGGGCGTCGACATCCGGCGCTCAGGGTGCGGGGACGTCCAGTGTAGGCGGCCGCGGCGGTGGTTGTCAGCGGCGGGTCCGTTCACTCGCTCCGGCGGGCGACCGGCGGCCGCCGGCCGACCGCTCGCCTCACTTCAGCGGCTTGAAGCGCAGGCGGTGCGGCCGCGCGGCCTCGTCGCCCAGGCGACGCCGCTTGTCGGCCTCGTACTCCTGGTAGTTGCCGTTGAAGAACGTCCACTGCGAGTCGCCCTCGGCCGCGAGGATGTGGGTCGCGATCCGGTCGAGGAACCAGCGGTCGTGCGAGATCACCATGATCGCGCCTGGGAACTCGAGCAGCGCGTCCTCGAGCGCGCGCAGCGTCTCGACGTCGAGGTCGTTCGACGGCTCGTCGAGCAGCAGCACGTTGCCGCCGGTGAGCAGCGTCTTCGCCATGTGCAGCCGCCCGCGCTCGCCCCCGGAGAGCTGGCCGACGAGCTTCTGCTGGTCGGGACCCTTGAAGTTGAAGCGGCCGATGTACGCGCGCGACTGGATCTCGAAGCGTCCGATCGTGAGGATGTCCGCGCCGCCGGAGACCGCCTCCCAGACGTTCTTGTTGCCCTCGAGCGCGTCGCGCGACTGGTCGACGTAGGCGAGCTGCACCGTGTGGCCGATCTTGACCTCGCCCGAGTCGGGCTTCTCGAGGCCGGTGATCATCCGGAAGATCGTCGACTTGCCGGCGCCGTTCGGGCCGATGATGCCGACGATCGCGCCCGGCGGCACCTTGAAGCTCAGGTTGTCGATCAGCAGCCGGTCGCCGAAGGCCTTGCTGACGTTCTCGAACTCGATGACCTCGTTGCCGAGGCGCTCGGAGACCGGGATGAAAATCTCCTGGGTCTCGTTCCTCTGCTGGTGCTCGTGCTGCGAGAGCTCCTCGAAGCGCGCGAGGCGCGCTTTCGACTTG
>DASPJX010000293.1:0-13059 GCA_035628395.1 Burkholderiaceae bacterium
GACGGCGGCGGAGCGGACTGGGTGCAGGAGCTGGTGGCGGAGGCCGACAACGAGCGCATGCACCTCGTCACGTTCCTGGAGCTCGCGCGGCCCACGCGGCTCGAGCGGCTGATCGTGCTGCTCGCGCAGGGCGTGTTCTTCAACGCGTTCTTCCTGCTCTACCTCCTCTCGCCCCGGACGGCGCATCGGCTGGTGGGCTACTTCGAGGAGGAGGCGGTCGTCAGCTACACGCGATACCTGGCCGAGGTCGACGCCGGCACGATCCCGAACGTGCCCGCGCCCGACTGCGCGAGGCGCTACTGGTCGCTGCCGGAGGACGCCACGCTGCGCGAGGTCATCGTGGCCGTGCGCGCCGACGAGGCGAGGCATCGGGACGCCAACCACGGCTACGCCGATCGCTTCGCCGGCGACGCGGGAGAGCGGGCGTGAGCGGCGTCGCGTCGTACCAGGCGTTCCCCCTGCCGCGATCGGCGGGTCGTGCCGACGCGAGGGTCGACGGGTATCCCGCGGAGTACGCGGGCCTGCCGTCCCCGGTGCGCCTGCCCTGGGGGCTCAAGCCGCTCGGCTCCGCGCAGACCGGCATCGACCGCCTGCCCGACGGCCGCGACCGCTACTGGATCCGACACGAGGTGCTGAAGGGGGTGACGCCGCGGATGCTCGCCTGGTGGTTCACGCATCTCGAGGGCGACGTGCTCGTCGAGGGGCGACGGATCGACCGGTACCGCCTGTGGCATCCGTACGACCACGTCCACGCCGGCTACGCGCGGCGCCGCGCAGACGGCAGCGTGGGGCCCGGCGCGGTGATCCGGCTGCGCGAGGTGCTGGGCGGCAATCCGAGGTTCGCCGTGGACATCCGCACCGTCGTCGTGAAGATCGACGAGGAGGGCTTCATCCACGAGCCCGTGTTCCACGGCATCCGCGGCCTGGCCCGCATGGAGTACGCGTTCCGGCGCGTGCCGGGCGGAACGCTCTACGAGAACTGCCTGCTGCTCGGGCGAGAGGGCACGCCGTGGCTGCGGCCGCTGCTGCGCGCGTTCGCGTTCCCGCCGGGAAAGGGCGAGGCCTGGCTCCGGCACAACGTGGAGGAGGTCGGCATGCTCGAGAACTTCCTGCCGGCGCTCTACCGCGCCGAGACCGGGCTCGAGGAGTGAGGGGCCGATGCACGAGATACGGACCGGGATCGACATCGACGCGACGCCGGCGCGGGTCTGGAGCGTGCTGACCGACTTCGCCGCCTACCCTCGCTGGAATCCGTTCGTGGAGTCGATCGAGGGGCGGCCGGAGCGGGGGGCGCGGCTGGTGGTCCGCATCCGGCCGCGAGGGGGCCGGGCGATGACGTTCCGGCCCGTGCTGCTCGTCGCCGAGGCGGAGAAGGAGCTCCGATGGCGAGGCCGGTTCCTCGTGCCCGGGCTCTTCGACGGCGAGCACTACCTGCTGATCGAGCCCGGACCGGACGGGCGCACGCGGCTCGTGCACGGCGAGCGGTTCTCGGGCGTGCTGGTCCCCCTGGCGAGGTCGAGCCTCGACGAGGGCACGCGAGGCGGCTTCCTCGACATGAACCGCGCGCTGAAGGCGCGTGCCGAATCCGGCGACCGGGACCGCCCGACGTCCGGCTAGGCCTGCCTCGCGCGGTCGACGACCGCGGCCGCCGGCGCGGGCCGCGACGACTCCGACCCGTCGACGACCCTGGGCAGGCGCATCGTGAACCGGGCGCCGCGGTTCGGGCCTTCGCTGCGGGCCTCGGCGGTGCCGCCGTGCAGCTCGGTCATGATCTTGACGACGGCGAGCCCGATCCCCAGGCCGCCTTCCGCGTGCATCGGGAAGGTGCCGCCCTGGGCGAAGAGCTCGAAGAGGTCCCGTCCCTGCGCGGACGAGAACCCGGCGCCCTGGTCGACGACGTCGATGATCACCTCGTCCCGCGAGTCCGTCGCGCGGAGCTCGATGGTGCTGTCCGCCGGCGAGAACTTCGACGCGTTGTGCAGCAGGTTCCCGATGGCCTGCGTGATCCGGGTCGGGTCGACCTGCAGGGTGTCGGCGTCCGCGACGACCTCGAGCCGCAGCGTCTGGCGTCGGGACTCCATCAGCGGCTTGACCACGTCGATCGCGTCGTTCAGCAGCTTCGCCAGCGGGACGGGCTCGCGTCGCAGCACGATCTGCCCGCGGCTGATGCGCGCCGCGTCGAGCAGGTCGTCGACGATCCGGGCGAGGTGCCGGGCCTGCCGTCCGATGACGTCCACCGCCGACCGCGCGGCGGCGTCCGGCACGCCCGGCCGGCCGAGGATCGCCAGCGCGTTGATGACGGGCGCCAGCGGGTTGCGCAGCTCGTGCGCCAGCATCGACAGGAACTCGTCCTTGCGCCGCGCGGCCTCGAGCAGCTCGAGCTCGAGCACCTTGCGCTCGGTGATGTCGACGACGATGCCGGTCACCCTGACGACGGCCCCCGACGCGTCGACCGTGCGCGAGCAGCGGCTCGCCAGCCAGCGGGTCTCGCCGTCGGGGCGGACGACGCGGTAGTCCGTCCGCGTGCGCTCGCTGCGCAGCGTCTCCTCCATCGAGGCGGCGTACAGCGCCGCGTCCTCCGGGTGCACCCTCGACGCGAACAGCTCGACCGGCTCCAGCCCGGCACCCGGCGGCAGGCCGAGCAGGACGTAGAGCATGCGGCTCCAGAAGGCCACGCCGTCCCTCGGCGACCACTCCCACCAGGCCATGCTGGCGGCCTCCAGCGCGAGCGCCTGCCGCTCCAGCAGCTGCTCGACCGCACGCGTGTTCGCCTGCTGCGCCGAGATGTCCGTCCAGATGGCGCGCACCAGCGGCGTGCCCTCCGGACCGGCCCGCTGCACCTGCGACAGGATGTCGTGCACGCTCCCGTCCTTCGCCCTGAGGCGCAGGTCGTGCCGGACGACCCCGGTGCTCCGCCTCACGTGCGCGATGCGCGCGAGCACCGCCTCCCGCGTGGCCGTCGTGTCCAGCGTCGGCATGTCGAGCGACGCGAACTCCTCCCGGTCGTAGCCCAGGGTGGCGCAGGCCGCGTCGTTGAAGTCCTCGAAGCCGCCGTCGGCCCGCACGAGGACGATGCCGACGGGGACCATGTCGAAGAGCGTTCGGTACCGCAGCTCGCTCGCCGAGAGACGCTCGGCGACCTCGACCTCGTCCGTGACGTCGGCCACGACGCCGACGATCCGCCGGGCCGGGCCCGCCGCGCCGGATTCGGCCTTCGCGTTGAACCGCAGCCAGCGCCATCGCCCGTCGGACTGCCGACGGATGCGGATGCGCAGCGCCACCGGGCCGCTGCGCTCGACGGCGGTCGCGAACGCCGACGTCAGCGCGGCGGCATCGTCGGGATGCAGCACCTCGCCCAGGAACTCGGCCGACGGGATCGGGCCGCGAGCCGGGTCCCGGCCGAAGAGCTCGTACATCCGGACGTTGTCCCACCGGGGCTCGGCGCGCTCGACGTCGTACTCGAAGACGCCGAGCCCCGCGGCCTCGATCGCCAGGGCGAGCCGCAGGGGATCTTCCGACGGTGACTGTTCCGACATCGTGTTCGTGCTCCGCGCGCCCTTCGGACCCTCGTCGCCGACGGAGCCGGACGGGGCTCCGACGTGCTCGGACGGTCGTCCCCATCCGGGGCGCGTCACCAAGCATGCCCTCGTATCGGGCCGCGGACATCGGTACCGTCGTCCGATGGGATGGGATGTACGTGAAGATGCGTAGCCGTGACGCCGGGCTCGGCCGGCGGCTCGCGGGCGGACCGGGCTCGCGCGCCGATCGGTCGGCGACGGCTCGCGCGCCGAACGGTCCGCGACGGCCCGGGTTCCGATCGGTCCGCGACGGCCCGGGCGGGCGACACGGGCGCGTCGTCCGGCGACCCGGCCGGGACCGGCGCAGCAGCCGGCCTCGCGGGCGGGCGGCGGATCTCTGCTAGCGTGTCGTCGTGATGCACCCTGCGGAACGGAGTACGGACATGAGGCGGGCGGTACGGGGAGGGCCGGCGTGACCCGGGCGCGCCCCGCGGCGGTCGTCGCCGGAGTCCGACGCGCGGCGTCCGTCGTCGGGCTCGGCGTGATCGCCGGATGCGGCGGCGGCTCGGACGGCGTCGCGAGCCTGCCCGCGCCCACGGTCGTCCCGGTCGCCGCGGTGCTGACGAGGGCGTTCCAGGGACCGGTCGACCTGACCCTGCAGGCCCCGGGCGCGGGCCTGTCGGCCCGGCTGCAGCGCACGCCCCTGGAGAACCAGGTCTTCCAGGGCCTGTCGCGCCGGGTGAGCGAGCAGAGCCTCACCGTCGCCGGCGCGGGCGGCACCGTGCGGGAGTCGTGCCACCTGCTCCACTCGCTCGAGCCGCTGGGGCTCGTCGCCTGCTGGGGCGGGCCGGGCGCCTCGGCCCCGGTGACGGTCTACACGATGACGGGGACGCTGCCGGCGACGGGCCGGGTCGGCGACGCCGGGCCGCTCTTCACCGCGATCCGCTACCGGGATCCGAGCTTCACCACGGGGACGTTCGACACCGCGGTGGGCACCTACGCCGTGCTCCAGGGGCCGGGCGGCACGGCCGACGTGTGCATCGTCCGCGTCTTCACGCGGACGGACCCCGCCGGCGTCGCCGGGACCGAGCAGGAGTGCCATCGGGTCGATCCGTCCGGCACCCTCGTCGGCGTCCGGCTCACGACGACCTCGGGCGGGCGGACGGTCACCTTCCAGTAGCGTCGGGCGGCACGGAGCGGGGGCGGAGCGAACGGTCCCGCCCCGGTCCTCGACGGCGACCGCGATGCGGTCGAGTCGCCGAGGACGCGTCCCGAGGACGACGGTCACCGCGCCGGGATCGCGCCCGATCGCGTCGCGGGTGGACACGACGAAGGCCCGCATCGCGGAGCGCGTGCGCCGACCGGCATCGCGGACCGCGTGCGTCGACCGGCATCGGTCCGCGCCCGACCGCGGCGGCATCCGATCCGGACGGCGTCGCGGTCGGCGCGCGAGGTCGGGCGAAGGTGCCCGCTCAGGCCTCGGCGGTCTCCATGAAGTGGATGCACTCGGTCCACTCGTCCGCGTCGACGCGCAGCTGCTGCCGCACGAAGGCGAGCAGGTCGCGCACCCGCGGATCGCGCGTGTCGACGGGGCCGCCGGTGCGCAGCCGTTCCATCGCGCGACCGACCGCCGCGTGCTCGCGGTTCATCGCGTAGTCGGTCTCGCCGCGCAGCCGGCATTCGACCGCGATGGTGTCGCGAAGCCCCGAGAGGGCGACGAGGGCCGCGCCGACGATGAGTGCGCGGCGGCTGGGCTGGGTGTGTTCGCTCATGGTGGAGGGGGGTGAAGGACCGCGCCCGGCGTGAAGGCAGGCGCATCGGCCGATGCCTGCTCAACGCCGCGAGCGCGCGCGGTGTGGACGACGTTTGCAAGCCGTTACAACCCGCGCGCTCGAGACGGCCCGGCGGGTGCGCGGCCCGCGGCCGCGATGCCCCGGAGCGCGGGCAACGTCCGACGGCCCGACGCTCTTGTCGGCCGCCGGACGACGCGCCTCGAGAGCGGTGGCCGTCCAAAGGCGGCCTCGTTCCGCTCCGGATCGCGGAGGCGTGGCTGCCGCAGCGAGCGTGCCGCTGCACGCGGACGGGGTGCGTCTCGCGCGGGTCGTCCGAACCCGCCTCAGGACGCGGCGAAGCTCGGCGTCCTCGAAGGAGAAGCGGCGCGATCCGGAGCGAAGCGGCTCCGACACCGCGGGCCGCGCCGAAGCGCGGCCCGCGTCACTCGACCGTCACGCTCTTCGCCAGGTTCCTCGGCTTGTCGACGTCCGTGCCCTTGGCCAGCGCCGCGTGGTACGACAGCAGCTGCAGCGGGATCACGTGCAGCAGCGGCGACAGGAAGCCGGCGTGGTCGACGAGGTTGATCACGTGCACGCCCTCGGTGGGCTCGATGCGCGTGTCCTGGTCGGCGAAGACGAACAGCTCGCCGCCGCGCGCGCGGACCTCCTGCAGGTTCGACTTCAGCTTCTCGAGCAGCGCGTCGTTCGGGGCGACCACCACCACCGGCATGTCGGCGTCGACCAGCGCGAGCGGCCCGTGCTTGAGCTCGCCGGCGGCGTACGCCTCGGCGTGGATGTAGGTGATCTCCTTGAGCTTCAGCGCCCCTTCCATCGCGATCGGGTAGTGCACGCCGCGACCGAGGAAGAGCGCGTGGCCCTTCGAGGCGAAGCGCTTGGCCCACTGCACGACCAGCGGCTCGACCTCGAGCACCTTGTGGATCGCGGCGGGCAGGTGGCGCAGCTGCGCGAGCAGCTCCTTCTCGCGCGCCGGCTCGAGCAGCCCGCGCTGCTTGGCGAGCACGAGCGTCAGCACGAAGAGCGCGGCGAGCTGCGTGGTGAACGCCTTGGTCGACGCGACGCCGATCTCGGGGCCGGCGCGCGTCAGGAACCGCAGCCGGCTCTGCCGGATCAGCGCCGACTCGGGCACGTTGCACAGCGTCAGCGTGTCGTGCAGCCCGTGCGCCTTCGCGTGCTGCAGCGCGGCGAGCGTGTCGGCGGTCTCGCCCGACTGCGAGATCGTCACGAACAGCGTGTCGGGCAGCGCGACCGACTCGCGATAGCGGTACTCGCTCGCCACCTCGACCGAGACCGGCAGCCCGGCGAGCTGCTCGATCCAGTACTTGGCGACCATGCCGGAGTGGTAGCTGGTGCCGCAGGCGATGATCGTCACCTGCTTCGTGCGCGCGAAGATCTCGTGCGCGTCGGCGCCGAAGAGGCCCGGCGAGATCGACGCGGCGCCCGCGACCATCTCGAGCGTGTTCGCGATCGCGCCCGGCTGCTCGAAGATCTCCTTCTGCATGAAGTGCGCGTAGCGCCCGAGCTCGACGGCGTCGGCCGACAGCTGGCTCTCGACGATCGGCCGCGTGGCGGCGCGACCCTCGCCGTCGACGACGCGGTATCCGTCGCGGCGGATCTCGACGACGTCGCCCTCCTCGAGGTACGCGACGTGGCGCGTGACCTGCAGCAGCGCCGACGTGTCGGAGGCGAGGAAGTTCTCGCCGTCGCCGGTGCCGCCGCGCCCGACGCCCAGCAGCAGCGGCGAGCCGCGCCGCGAGCCGACGACGGTGTTCGGCTCCGACGTGCTCACGACCGCGATCGCGTACGCGCCCTCGAGCCGCCGGACGGCCGTCCGCACCGCGTCGAACAGCGCGGCGCCGCCGCTCACCAGCGAGTGCACGAGGTGCGCGATGACCTCGGTGTCGGTCTCGGACTGGAACGCGTAGCCCCGCGCCTTCAGCTCGGCGCGCAGCGCCTCGTGGTTCTCGATGATGCCGTTGTGCACGACCGAGACCTGCAGGCCGCCGCCCTCGGAATAGTGCGGGTGGGCGTTGCGCTCGGTGACGCCGCCGTGCGTGGCCCAGCGCGTGTGCGCGATGCCGGTCGGCGCCTCGGCGCGGACCTCGGCGGCGCGCGCCTCGAGCTCGGCCACCCGGCCGACCGAGCGCACGCGCTCCATCCCGCCGTTGACGATCGCGATGCCGGCGGAGTCGTAGCCGCGGTACTCGAGCTTCTTCAGGCCCTCGATGAGGATCGGGACCACGTTCCGTTGCGCGACTGCGCCGACGATGCCGCACATGATGCGGTCACTCCTTGGAGGGTTTGGCGGCCTTGACGGGCCGGGTCCAGCCGGATACCGAGACCTGCTTCGCGCGGCTCACGGTCAGCTGCCCGGCGGGCGCGTCGCGGGTGAGCGTCGTGCCGGCGCCGAGCGTCGCGCCGCGGCCGACGACGACGGGGGCCACCAGCTGCGAGTCGCTGCCGATGAACGCGTCGTCCTCGATCACGGTGCGGTGCTTGTTCGCGCCGTCGTAGTTGCAGGTGATCGTGCCCGCGCCGATGTTCACGTTGCGCCCGACCTCGGCGTCGCCGACGTAGGCGAGATGGTTGGCCTTGCTGTGGGCGCCCAGGCGCGTGGCCTTCAGCTCGACGAAGTTGCCGACGTGCGTGTCCTCGTCGAGCACGGTGCCGGGGCGCAGCCGCGCGTACGGCCCGATCCGGGCCCGCGCGCCGACGACCGCCGAGTCGACGTGCGTCATCGGCAGCAGCTGCGCGCCGTCGCCGATGCGCGCGTCGCGCACGACGCAGTTCGCGCCGATCGTCACGCCGTCGCCGAGCACGACCTCGCCCTCGAACACGCAGCCGACGTCGACGAAGCAGTCGCGCCCGGCGACCAGCCGGCCGCGCACGTCGATGCGCGACGGATCGGCGAGCCCGACGCCCGCCTCGAGCAGCGCGTCGGCGATGCACCGCTGGTGGATCCGCTCGAGCTCGGCGAGCTGGGCCTTGCTGTTGACCCCGAGGGTCTCCCAGACGGCGTCCGGCCGGGCGGTGACGATGGGGACGCCCTGGGCGACCGCCATCGCGACGACGTCGGTCAGGTAGTACTCGCCCTGGGCGTTGTCGTTCGACAGGTCGGCAAGCCAACGCTTGAGAAGTCGCGTCGGCGCCACCATGATCCCGGTGTTGACCTCGCGGATCGCGCGCACGGCCGCGTCGGCGTCCTTGTGCTCGACGATGCGCTCGACAGGTCCGGGCGCGCCGTCCGACCCACGGGGGCCGCGGACGATGCGACCGTAGCCGGTCGGGTCGTCCAGCTCGACGGTGAGCAGCCCCAGCCGGTCGCGCCCGGCGGCCTCGACGAGGCGGCGCAGCGTGTCGGTGCGGGTGAGCGGCACGTCGCCGTAGAGGATCAGGGTCGGCGCGTCGTCGTCGAGCTGCGGCACCGCCTGCATCACGGCGTGGCCGGTGCCGAGCTGGGGCTCCTGCCGGGCCCAGCCGAGGTCCGGTGCGTCGAGCGCCCCGACGACGCGCTCGCCGCCGTGGCCGTGGACGACGACGATGCGGCCGGGCGACAGGCCGCGTGCGGTGTCGAGCACGTGGCCGAGCAGCGGGCGGCCGGCGAGCGCGTGGAGGACCTTGGGCAGGTCGGATCGCATCCGCTTGCCCATCCCCGCCGCCAGCACGGTGACGTTCATGAATTGTGCTTCTTAATCAGTGAGTTGCAGTGGAAAATCGACCTGCTTCCGGAAATGGTAGCACGCGCCTCCGATGGCTCCGCTCGGCGCTCGTGACCGTCGGTCTGTCGGTGGCGATCGCCGGGTGCTCGCTGGTGGGCGTGGGCTACGACTGGCTGCCGTCGCTCGCGATGTGGCGTGCCGACGGCTACGTGTCGCTGACCCCGGAGCAGCGCGCGCTCGCGCAGCGCCGGATCGGCGACCTGCACGCCTGGCACCGCGCCACGCAGCTCGACGACTACCTCGCCTTCCTGCGCGGCGTGCAGCGTCGCGTCGCGACGGGCGAGGTCGACGAGGCGCAGATCCGCGCGTGGCGGCTCGAGGCGTTCGAGCGCTGGAAGCCGATCGCCGAGCGCGCGGCGCCCGGCGTCGCCGAGGTCGCGCTGACGCTGGAGCCCCATCAGGTGCAGCGCATGCGCGCCGAGATCGCGCGCGACAACGACAAGGTCCGCCGCAAGTGGCTGCCCGCGGACCCGGCCCAGCGCGTCGAGGCGCGCTACAAGCGCTACGTCGAGCGCGCCGAGACCTTCCTCGGGCCGCTGACCGATCCGCAGCGCCAGCTCGCGCGCCGCATGGCCGCCGAGGCGCCGCCGACCGAGGACGCGTGGTTCGCGCAGCGGCTCGCGCGCCAGCAGGACCTGCTCGCGCTGATGGAGCGCCTGCGCACCGAGCGGCCGTCGGAGGAGACGGCCTCGCGCTGGATGCGCGATCACCTGATGCGCTACGCGCCGGCGCGCGACGGGCCCGACCGCGCGTCGACCGAGTCCTCGCTCGCCGCCGGCGACGCGATGAGCGCAGCGATGCTCGCCTCGGCGACGCCGAAGCAGCGCCAGCACCTCGAGCGCAAGCTCCAGGAATGGGTCGAGATGGTCGAGGGGCTGCGGCCCGCGCAGACGGCGCAGACGCCGGCGACGGCGCGCTGATCCGGCAGCGCGGCGCGGCGCGCGCGCCGGAGCGTCGGGCCCCTGCCGATGCGCGGCCGCGGTCCGCGAGACGGCGTCGGGCTCGGGCCGACGCGCGGCCGCGGTCCGGGAGGTGACGTCAGGCCGGGCCGGTGCGCGTCGCGTCCGGGCCGTGCGAGCCGTGCCCGTGCGCGGGGAGGCCGGTGACCGCCTGGTCGACCACCTCCGGATGGCCTCGCCCGCCGACCCAGCGCGGCGCGAGCGAGCCGAGCACCATCCCGGCGATCGCCGCGCCCAGCCCGACCAGCTGCGGCGGCAGCAGCGCCTCGGGCGCGAGCCGCTCCATCGCGATCCACGCGGCGAGCCCGAGCACGATCGAGGCGCCGGCGCCCTGCGGCGTGGCGCGACGCCAGAACATGCCGAACGCGAGCGGCGTGAACGCCGCGACCAGCGTCACCTTGTAGGCGTTCTGCACCATCTCGTACATCGACGACTCGCTGTTCAGCGCGAACAGCAGCACGCTGCCGGTGAACACGACGAGCACCACGCGCGCGGTGGCGAGCAGGCGACGGTCGCTCATGCGGCCGCCGGTCAGCGGCTTGAGGATGTTCTCGGTGAAGATCGCCGTCGGCGCGAGGATCGCGCCGCTCGCGGTCGACAGGATCGCCGACAGCAGCGCGCCGAAGAACAGCACCTGCAGGAAGCCGCTCGCGTGGTTCAGGATCAGGTTCGGCAGGATCAGCTGGAACTCCGGCCCGTCGCTCTTCAGCGCCTCGCTCACCGCCTTCGGGTCGATCAGCAGCGCCGAGACGGCGATGAACATCGGCACGAACGCGAAGACCAGGTAGAACAGCCCGCCGAACAGCGTGCCGCGCACCGCGGTCGACTCGTCCTTCGCCGAGGTCACGCGCTGGAAGACGTCCTGCTGCGCGATCGAGCCGAGCGCCATCGTGACGAACGCGGCGAACAGCGCGATCAGGTCGCGCGGCTCGACCGAGGGGATCAGCACGAGCTTGCCCTCGCTCGTCGCCGCCTCGAGCACCTTGTCGGCTCCGCCGGCCTGCCCGGCGAGCACGAACGCGATGTACAGCAGGCCGACGATGATGACCGTCGTCTGGAACAGGTCGGTGAAGGCGACCGCGAACATGCCGCCGAACAGCACGTACACCAGCAGCACCGCGGCGCCCAGCATGATCCCCTGGTCGATCGACAGGCCGCCGCGCGTCAGCACGTTGAAGCAGATGCCGAGCGCCATCAGGTTCGCCGACGCCCAGCCGAGGTAGGACAGCGTGATCGCGACGCCGGTGCCGACCTCCACGGTCTTGTTGTAGCGCTTGCGGTAGAAGTCCCCGATCGTCAGCAGGTTCAGCCGGTAGAAGCGCCGCGCGAACACCAGCGCGACGATGACCAGGCAGGTGGCGGCGCCGAACGGGTCGGCGACGACGCCCGACAGGCCGTCCCTCACGAAGGTCGACGACACCGCGAGCACGGTCTCGGCGCCGAACCAGGTCGCGAACACCGTCGCGAAGTTCATGTAGAGCGGCAGGCTGTGGCCGGCGGCGAAGTAGTCGGCGGCGTTGCTGACGCGGCGGGCGGCCCACCAGCCGATGCCGATCGTGACGAGCAGGTACAGCGCGACGAAGGTGACGAGCATGGCGGCGGCCTCGACGGTGGCGGTCCTCGACGGATGGCGCGCCGAGGCTCGGCCGTCGGCGCGCGACGGACCTTAGATCATCCGCCCGGCGGGGACAACCCTCCGCGCGCGGCGAGCCCGCGGAATAGGGGTGCCGGGGCCGCCGGGGCCGTCGGCGGGCGGCGCCGGCCGCGGCCGTCCCGCGAGCGAGGCGGCTCGACCCGTTCCGCGCGAGCGGCGCGCCGTCGGCGACCGCGACCGGCCCCGCCGGGGGCCACCGTTCAGCCGAGCAGCCCGACCGCCGCGGCCCCGACCAGCACGGCGCCGGCGGCCAGCACCGAGGCGGCCGCGGCGAGCGTCCACAGCGCGCGCCGGATGCCGCGCTGCTCGCGCACCATCTGCTGCAGCAGGCGCGTCTCGAGCCCCGGGTCGCGGCGCTCGCCGATCGTCGCGAGCGCGCGGTGCGCGAGCCGCGGCAGCGCCGGCAGCAGCTGCGCCCACTGGACCGACTCCTGCTGCAGCCGGTCCATCAGCCCTCGGCTGCCGATCTGCTCGTCCATCCAGCGCTCGAGGATCGGCTTGGCGGTGACCCACAGGTCCAGCTCGGGATCGAGCTGGCGGCCCAGGCCCTCGATGTTGAGCAGCGTCTTCTGCAGCAGCACCAGCTGCGGCTGGATCGACACGTTGAAGCGGCGCGACGCCTGGAACAGCCGCATCAGCACGAGGCCGAGCGAGATCTCCTTCAGCGGCCGGTCGAAGAACGGCTCGCAGACCGCGCGGACCGCGCCCTCGAGCTCCTCGACGCGGGTCGTGGGCGGCACCCAGCCCGACTCGACGTGCAGCTCGGCGACGCGCCGGTAGTCGCGGCGGAAGAACGCGAGGAAGTTCTGGGCGAGGTAGTTCTTGTCGAAGTCCGACAGCGTGCCGACGATGCCGAAGTCGAGCGCCACGTAGCGGTTGAAGTCCTCGCCCGAGTCGCCGACGAGGATGTTGCCCGGGTGCATGTCGGCGTGGAAGAAGCCGTGCTTGAACACCTGGGTGAAGAAGATCTCGACGCCGTCGCGCGACAGCTTCTTCAGGTCGATGCCGGCGGCGAGCAGCCGGTCGACCCGGCCGATCGGGATGCCGCGCAGGCGCTGCATCACGATCACGTTGGTCGCGCAGAAGTCCCAGTACATCTCGGGCACGCGCAGCAGCGTCGAGCCCTCGAAGTTGCGACGCAGCTGGTTGGCGTTCGCCGCCTCGCGCACCAGGTCGAGCTCGTCGTGCAGGTAGTGGTCGAACTCGTCGATCACGTCGAGCGGCCGCAGCCGCCGCGCGTCGGCCGACACCCGCATCGCGAGCGCGCCGGCGGTGCGCAGCAGCGCCAGGTCGTTGTCGATCACCGCGGACATGCCGGGGCGCAGCACCTTGACCGCCACCTCGGTGCCGTCGTGCAGCCGGGCGAAGTGCACCTGCGCGATCGATGCGGACGCCACCGGCTCGCGCTCGAACTCGGCG
>DASPJX010000294.1:0-6720 GCA_035628395.1 Burkholderiaceae bacterium
GCGGGCGCCGCCGGGGGACCCGCGAGGCGGACGCGGCGAACGCGGCGGACGCGGCGAGCGCGGAGAACGGCGCGGGCCGGGCGGACGGGGCGGACCGGAAGCCCGCCGGGCGCGCCGGCACGGACCGCTGACGGCCCCCTCAGACCGGCAGCGCCGTCTCGTACTTGACCTCGCGCAGCACGACGTTCGTGCGGATGCTCGCGACGCCGGGGATCCGGAACACGACCTCGTGCAGGAAGCGGTCGTACGCCTTCATGTCCGGCACGACGACCTTGATCAGGTAGTCGGCCTCGCCGGTGATGCCGTGGCACTCGATGATCTCGGGACAGGCGCGCACGCGCCGCTCGAAGCCCTCGACCACGCCCTCGACGTGCCGCTCGAGCGAGACGTTCGCGAGCACGCAGGCGTGCAGCCCCAGCTTCTCGCGATCGAGCAGCGCCACCCAGCGACGGATCACGCCGCGCGACTCCAGCTCGCGGATGCGCCGCCACACCGGGGTCGCGCTCAGCCCGACCCGCTCGGCGAGCACCTGCTGCGACAGGCGCGCGTCGTGCTGCAGCTCGCGCAGGATGGCGCGCGAAGCCCGATCGAACGATTCGTCTTCCATACGACCCTTCCAGCGAAACGGATCGTTCGACTCTATCGGTTTCCGCGCCGAACGCGCAAACATCGTTCGCGAGAGTGCGCCTAGACTCGTTCGATCCCCTCCGCGAGGTGTCCGATGGCCGCCCCCGCCCTGCCCAACGCCGGCTACGCCCTGTCCGACAACCTGCGCGCCGAGCGCGGGCAGGTGTTCCTGACCGGCACGCAGGCGCTGGTGAGGCTGCCGCTGATGCAGCGCGCGCTCGACGAGCGCCGCGGCCTGCGTACCGCCGGATTCGTGTCGGGCTACCGCGGCAGCCCGCTCGGCATGGTCGACCAGCAGCTGTGGAAGGCGAAGCCGCTGCTGGACGCCGCCGGCGTGCGGTTCCTGCCGGCGATCAACGAGGACCTCGCGGCCACCGCCTGCCTCGGCACGCAGCGGGTCGCGCTCGATCCGAAGCGCACCGTCGACGGCGTGTGCGCGCTCTGGTACGGCAAGGGGCCGGGCGTCGACCGCTCGGGCGACGCGCTCAAGCACGGCAACGCGTTCGGCTCCAGCCCGCAGGGCGGCGTGCTGGTGGTGGCCGGCGACGACCACGGCTGCGTGTCGTCGTCGATGCCGCACCAGTCCGACCTCGCCTTCCAGGCGTGGTCGATGCCCGTCGTGCATCCGGCGAGCGTCGCCGAGTACCTGGAGTTCGGTCTGTACGGCTGGGCGCTGTCGCGCTTCTCGGGCGCCTGGGTGGGCTTCAAGGCGATCAGCGAGGTGGTCGAGTCGGGCACCACCGTCGACCTCGACCGCGTCGCCCACGACTTCGAGGACCCGGTCGACTTCGAGCCGCCGCCCGGGGTCGGGCCGCTGCACGTGCGCGCGGTCGACCTGCCCTCGCTCGCGCTCGAGGCGCGGCTCGCGGCCAAGCTCGACGCGGTGCGCGCGTTCGCGCGGCTCAACTCGATCGACCGGCACGTCGTCGCGTCGCCGAGGGCCTCGCTCGGCATCGTCACCGTCGGCAAGGCGCACTTCGACTTCATGGAGGTGCTGCGCCGGCTCGACCTCGATCCGGACGCGCTCGCCGCCGCCGGCGTGCGCGTCTACAAGGTCGGGCTCGTCTGGCCGCTCGAGCCGACGCGGATCCTCGAGTTCGCGCAGGGGCTCGAGGAGCTGCTGGTGATCGAGGAGAAGGCGCCGGTCGTCGAGCGCCAGATCAAGGAGCTGCTCTATCCGCTGCCCGACGCGCAGCGCCCGCGCGTGGCCGGCAAGACCGCGCCCGACGGCACGCCGCTGATCTCGGCGCTCGGCGAGCTGCGGCCGTCGCGGATCATGCCGGTCGTCGCCGAGTGGCTCGCGCGGCTCAACCCGATGCTCGACCGGCGGGCCTGGGTGGTCGACTTCACGATGCCCGCGCTGCTGTCGAACGAGGCCGACGCGGTCCGGCGCCAGCCGTACTTCTGTTCGGGCTGCCCGCACAACCGCAGCACCGTCGTGCCCGAGGGCTCGCGCGCGCTCGCCGGCATCGGCTGCCACTTCATGGCGAGCTGGATGGACCGCGGCACCGCGGGGCTGATCCAGATGGGCGGCGAGGGCGTCGACTGGGCCGCCGCCTCGCGCTTCACGAGCGAGCCGCACGTCTTCCAGAACCTCGGCGACGGCACCTACTACCACTCGGGCTACCTCGCGATCCGCCAGGCGATCGCGGCCGGGGCCACGATCACCTACAAGATCCTCCACAACGACGCGGTCGCGATGACCGGCGGCCAGCCGGTCGACGGCACGCTGTCGGTCGCCGGGATCGCGCGCCAGGTCGAGGCCGAGGGCGCGCGCGAGGTGGTGATCGTGTCCGACGAGCCGGAGAAGTACGACGGCCACCGGGCGGAGTTCCCGCGCGGCACGTCGTTCCACCACCGCGACGCGCTCGACGTCGTGCAGCGCAGGCTGCGCGAGACGCCCGGCGTGACGGTGATGATCTACGACCAGACCTGCGCGGCCGAGAAGCGCCGACGGCGCAAAAAGGTCGTCGACGGCCGGCCCGCGTACCCCGATCCGCCGCGGCGCGTGTTCGTCAACGAGCGCGTCTGCGAGGGCTGCGGCGACTGCGGCCGGCAGTCGAACTGCCTGTCGATCGTCCCCTCGGACACCGACTGGGGCCGCAAGCGGCGCATCGAGCAGAGCTCGTGCAACAAGGACTTCTCGTGCCTCGAGGGCTTCTGCCCGAGCTTCGTCACCGTCGAGGGCGCGCGCCTGCGGCGGCGCAGCGGCGCCGCGGGCCGCGGCAACGACGCGGGCGCCGACGCGCTCGCGCGCGAGATCGCCGCGCTGCCCGCGCCGGCGCCGTGGACCTGGACCGGGCCGTTCGACATGCTGGTGACCGGCGTCGGCGGCACCGGCGTCGTCACCGTCGGCGCGCTGGTGACGATGGCCGCCCACCTCGAGGGCCGGCAGGCCTCGGTGCTCGACTTCATGGGCTTCGCGCAGAAGGGCGGCGCGGTGCTGTCCTTCGTGCGGCTCGCGCCGAGCGCCGACCTGCTGAACCAGGTGCGCATCGACACCCAGCAGGCCGACCTGCTGCTCGCCTGCGACCTCGTCGTCGGCGCGTCGGCCGACGCGCTGTCGACCGTCAAGCACGGGCGCACCGAGGTCGTGGCGAACCTGCACGAGCTGCCGACCGCGGCCTTCGTGCGCGACGCCGACGCGCGGCTGCACGGCGAGGCGCTGCTCGCGAAGCTGCGCGCGTCGGCCGGCGAGGCGCGCGTGCGGACGATGGACGCGCAGGCGATCGCCGAGGCGATGCTCGGCGACACGATGCCCTCGAACGTGCTGATGCTGGGCGCGGCCTGGCAGCTCGGGCTCGTGCCGGTGTCGTTCGAGGCGCTCGACCGCGCGATCGAGCTGAACGGCGTCGCGGTCGCGACGAACCGGCTCGCCTTCGGGCTCGGCCGGCTCGCCGTCGCGCGTCCCGACCGGCTCGCGGCGCTGCGCGCCGGCCACGATGCGGCGCCGCCGGCGGGCGCCGGACGGCTCGACGGGCCCGACGGGCTCGTCGCGCGCCGCGCGCGCTTCCTCGCCGACTACCAGGACGAGGCATACGCGCGGCGCTACCTCGCGTTCGTCGCCGCGGTGCGCGCGGCCGAGGACCGCGCGCTGGGCGCCGCGCCCGGGGCCGACGCCGCCGAGGCCGAGCGGCCGCTGACCGCGACGGTCGCGCGCCAGCTCGCGCGCCTGATGGCGATCAAGGACGAGTACGAGGTCGCGCGGCTCTACACCGACGGCGACTTCGCGCGCGCGCTCGGCGAGCAGTTCGAGGGCTGGGACGGCCTGCGCCTGCACATGGCGCCGCCGGCGCTCGCCGCGCTCGGGGCGCGCTTCCGCCGGCCCGACGGCACGCCGCGCAAGGTGGCGCTCGACGGCCGCTGGCTGATGCCGGCGCTGCGGCTGCTCGCGAGGGCGCGCCGGCTGCGCGGCGGCGCGCTCGATCCGTTCGGGCGCAGCGCCGAGCGACGGCTCGAGCGCGCCCTCGTCGACGAGTACCGCGCGATCGTCGAGTCGCTGCTGCCCGGGCTCGAGGCCGCGCGGCTGCCGCTCGCGCTGCGGATCGCGGCCGTGCCCGAGCGCATCCGGGGCTTCGGGCACGTGAAGCTCGCGGCCGTGGCGACCGCGCGCGCGCGGTGGGCCGAGCTGACCGGGCGCTGGGCGCGGGGCGAGACCGATGCGCCGGCGGAGGCGCCGCCGGCGTCGCCGGCCGGGGAGCGGACGGTGCGGATCGTGCGCCGGCCGACCGCGGGGGCGGACCGGGCCTGAGGCGGGCCGGCCGGCGCCCGCGGCCTCGTGCCGGCCGGTCGCCGCGGCTCGGGCCGTCCGGTGCACGCCGGGCTCGAACCCCTCGTCGTCGGCCGGCGGCGCGCAGCGCGCGACGCCGCGCGTCAGCCGCCCGGGGCGCCGCCCGCGGCGAGCAGGTCGACGTACGCGCCCTCGACGAGCCATTCGGGCTCGATGCCCAGCGCCGTCATCAGCGCGCGCGCCTCGGCGACGCCCGCCTCGGGCGGCTCGCCGTCGGCGAGCACGACCTCGAGCTCGACGAAGTCGCCGAGCCCGTCGACGCGATCGAGGTGGATCCGCGTGCGGCCGGCGAGGTACAGCGCGCGGCGCTTGCGCACGCGCCCGCCGGTGCCGTGCGCGAGCGCCAGCGCCTCGCGCAGGCCGGCCGGGTCGGCGGTGGGGGTGCGCAGGTACGACGACACCTTCGGCCCGGCGTCGTCCGCGCGGCGGTAGAAGATCAGCTCGCCGCGGCCGTCGCCGAAGTCGCGCAGCTTCAGGCGCCCGGCGGCGCACCGGAAGAAGGTGTCGTCCTGCGCGATCGGCACCGGCCCGTCGTCGGCGATCGCGGCCGCGCGCGGCTCGAGCGCGGCGAGGCTCGGCACGCGGGCCTTGATCTCGACGTTGCGGGGCATCGCGCTATTCGGCCTTCGCCCCGGTCTCCTGCACCACCTTCGACCAGCGGGCGAGCTCGCTCCTCAGGTAGGCCGCGTACTCCTCGGGCGTGCTGCCCAGGATCTCGGTGCCCTGCGCGATCAGCTTCTGCCGCGTCTCCTCGTGCGCGAGCACGCGCCGCAGCTCGCCGTTCAGGCGCTGCACGATCGGCGCCGGCGTGCCGGCCGGCACGACGACCCCCTGCCAGGCGCTCATCTCCATGCCGGCCATGACGGTCTCGGACAGCGTCGGCACCTCCGGCAGCACCGCGAGGCGTCGCGGCATCGTCACCGCGAGCGCGCGCAGGCGGCCGTCCTTCACGTAGGGCAGCGCGCTGTTGACGGTGTCGGTCATCAGCTGCACGACGCCGGCGGCGGTGTCGACGAGCGAGGGCGCGCTGCCCTTGTACGGCACGTGCGTCATCTGCAGGCCGAGCTGCGAGGCGAGCGCCGCGGTCGCGAGGTGCGTGATCGTGCCGGTGCCCGACGAGCCGTAGTTGAGCCGGCCCGGGTTCGCCTTCGCGAAGGCGACGAGCTCGCCGATCGTGCGCGCCGGCACCGAGGGGTTGACCATCACGATCATCGCGTTGGTCGCGGTGGTGCTCACCGGCACGAAGTCGCGCAGCGGGTCGAACGGCACCTTGCCGTAGAGCGCCGGCGCGATCGTGATCGCCGAGGTGTTGTAGAAGATCGTGTGGCCGTCGGGCGCGGCCTTCGCGGCGAGGTCGGCGGCGATGTTGCCGCCGGCGCCGGGCTTGTTGTCGACCACGACCTGCTGGCCGATCTGCTCGGACAGCCGCGCCGCGACCACCCGCGCGACGATGTCGGTCGGCCCGCCGGGCGCGAAGCCGATGATCATGCGGATCGGCCGCTGCGGCCAGGCGGGCTGGGCGGCGCCGGGGCGCGCGAGCGGCAGCGCGGCGCAGGCGAGGCCCGCGCGGATCAGTCGTCGTCGTGCGGCGTGCAGGGTCATCGTCCGGTCTCCTCGTGGGGCGGGCGTCCAGGCGCCCGCCGTCGTTGCAGGGCGCGCCGCGGCGGCGCGCCTCGTCGTGTCCGGCGAACCGCGCCGGCGCTCAGGCGGCGAAGCGGTCGAGCACCGTCCCGGGGCCGGGGCCCGCGGGCGTCGCGATCCGCTCGCCGTCGAAGGTCCGGGTGCCGTTGACCCAGGTGCCGTGCACGCCGCGCGGATCGCGCACCAGGCGACGCGCGCCGCCCGGCAGGTCGTCGATCGCGCGCAGCGGCGAGATGCCGACGCGCGCGGGATCGAACAGCACCAGGTCGGCGTGCATGCCGGGCGCGATCGTGCCCCGCTCCGGGATCCGGTACAGCGCCGCGGGCTGCGCGCTCAGCCGGTGCACCGCCTCCTGCAGCGTGAACGTGCCGGTCTCGCGCACCCAGTGGCCGAGCAGGTGCAGCCCGAAGCCCGCGTCGCACAGGTAGGACAGGTGCGCCCCCGCGTCGGACAGCGCGATGACGCCCGCGCGGTGCCTGAGCAGCGGCGCGACGCCCTCGTCGCGGTTGTTGAAGAAGCGTCCGGCGAGCCGGGTGGCCAGCCGCTCCGACAGCGCGAAGTCGAGCAGCCAGTCGAGCGGGTCGCGGCCCGCCTCGGCGGCGAGCTCGGCGACGGTGCGCTCCTGCAGCCCGCGGTTCGGCTCGGTCGCCAGCCCGATCGCC
>DASPJX010000295.1:0-44122 GCA_035628395.1 Burkholderiaceae bacterium
AGGTCAGACGGGGCAGGTTCATGCAGCCATTGTGGCGCGGCCCCCCACGGCTGTCGCGCCCGGACGAACGCGCGGGTCGCCGTGGCGCCCGGACGAGCGCGCGTGGCGCCTCGGCCTTCGCGCGCCGGACGCCGCGGCCCGGCCGCGCTCGTGCGCTCTCCGCAGCCGCCGGGTGCGTCCGGTGCGGGGTCCTCCGACCCCGGGTGCGTCCGCGACGCGGCGGGCGTCGTCGAGCCGCGTCAGTCGCGACGCGCCCGCCCGCCCGCGCACAGCGCCGCGCCCGCGAGCTGGCACGCGAGGCACGCGGCGATCGTCGGCGCCGGTCCGCCCGCGGCCGCGAGCAGCGCGCCGGCGGCCATCGGCCCGAACGCGAAGGTGAGCTGCCCGATCGACCAGATGCGCGCGACCACCTCGCCGTAGCGCGCCGCAGGGAACTCGCGCTGCGCGAAGATCGCCGGCAGCGTGATCAGGTTGCCCACCGACAGCCCGAACAGCACGCAGCCCGCGAGCACCGCCGCCGGCGCGTCGGTCGCGAGCAGCAGCGCCATGCCGAGCGCCTGCACCGCGTAGCTGCCCGCGGTGGCGAGCCGGTGATCGATGCGGTCCATGACGATCGACAGCGCGAGCCGCCCGGCGAGCGAGGCGGCGGTGGTCAGCCCGACGGCGGCGGTGGCCTGCGCGAGCCCGACCTTCGACACCAGCAGCGGCACCTGCTGCGACAGGAACGCGACCTGCGCGAGCCAGCCGATCGAGAACAGCGCGACGATCCGCGCGAGCCGCGCGCGCTCGCCCGCCGCGCCCGCGGGCGCGGCGCCGGCTCCGGGCGCGGCGGCCGGGGCGGCGCGCCGATCGGGCTCCGGCAGGTTGGTCGCGATCGCGACGACCGTGATCGTCCCGAGCACCGCCGCCGACAGCGCGAGCCCCGCCGACGGCCCGAGCGCCGACACCGACGCGGCGATCGCCGGCACCGCGACGAAGCCGGAGGCGCTCGCGCCGGTCAGCGCGATGTTGAGCGCGAGCCCGCGACGGCGCTCGAACCACGCGCCGATCACCGCGCTGACCGCGGTGCCCGAGGTGGCCGCCCAGCCGAGCGCCATCGCCGCGTACAGCGCGACGAGCACCGCCGCGTGCGGCGCCTGCGGCAGCGCGGCCACCGCGCCGGAGAAGAGCACCGTGCCCGCGATCGCGACGCGGCGCCGGCCGTGGCGCGCGGCGAGCCGCTCGACCGCGGGGATCGCGAGCGCCCCGAGCAGGAAGTAGCCGGTCGTCGCGGCCGACAGCAGCGCCACCGGCCAGCCGCCCGAGTCCGACAGGTGGTACACGTACAGCGACAGCGAGTAGAAGCCGAGCGCCCACGCGAACAGCGCCATCCAGAAGGCGACCGCGACGACCCGCCAGCCGGCGATCGGCCGCGCGGTCCGGAACTCGTCGACCTCGCCGGCGGCGTCCACGTCAGCCGAGCGCCAGCGGCCCCGCGCGCAGCGGCTCGGCCTCGCGCCCCGCGCGGAAGAGCCACGCGTCGTGCGGCCCGTGCAGCGCGCCGCGGCCGTCGCGCACGGTCAGCCAGTCGCCTTCCGGCAGCCCCACCACCGGCACGCCGGGCTCGAGCACGTGGAACTCGGCGAGCCGCTGCCGGCGCGTCTCGCCCTGGTGGCCGGGCGGCATCGCGTCGGTGAAGTGGCAGTTCAGCTGGTACGGCACGAGCGCGAGCGCGCCGAGCCCGCCGGGATCGACGATCGGCATGTCGTTGGTGGTGCGGATCGTCGGCGACGCGAGCACCGCGCCCGCGCTCCAGCCCGCGTACGGCAGGCCGGCGCGCACCGCGGGGCCGATCGCGTCGAGCCAGCCCCGGCGGCGCGACTCGGCGAGCAGCCGGAACGTGTTGCCGCCGCCGACCATCACGAGCTCGCAGCCGGCGATCGCCTCGCGCGGATCGGCCGCCCGGTGCGCGCCCTCGATCTCGAGCCCGAGCGGCGCGAGCGCCTCGCGCACCGCGTCGAGGTACGCGTCCCAGTCGATCGTCGTGCCGGCGAACGGCAGGAAGAGCGCGCGTCGGCGCCCGCCCGCCCACGACGCGAACGCGTCGAGCGCATGGGCGAGGTAGCGCCCGTCCGGCATCCTGGAATTCGACAGCAGCAGCAGGTCCATCGCCGATACCTTACACTTCGCGCCTCGCGCGGGTGCGTCCCGCGCGTCCGCTGGGGGTGCTGCGCGTGGAATCGCGCGCGGCTGAGAGAGTCCCCTCGAACCTGACTGAGTTAATCCTCGCGCAGGGAAGCACGCCATGGCCACCGTCGCCCGCAACACCGCGCTCGTCCCCGTTCCGTCCACCGACCGGCCGTTCGGCTGGCGCGACCACGCCTCGCTGTGGCTGAGCCTCGGCGTGGGCCTGCTCGTGATGCAGGTGGGCTCGTTCCTCGTTCCCGCGCTCGGCACGCAGGCCGCGCTCGCCGCGATCGTCGGCGGCTCGGTGATCGGCGCCGGGCTGCTCGCCTGGACCGCGAAGATCGGCTGCGACAGCGGCCTGTCGAGCGCCGGGCTGATGCACGCCACCTACGGCAGCTCGTTCGCCCGGCTGCCGGTGCTGCTCAACATCGTGCAGCTGGTCGGCTGGACCACCTTCGAGCTCGTCGTCATGCGCGACGGCGTGACCGCGATCCTGCGACGCGCCGGCGTGCTCGAGCCGGCCGCCGCACCCGCGGGGCCGCAGCCGCTCGAGCTGCTGTCGCCGGCCTCGCTGCCCTGGCCCGCCGTGGTCGCGACGCTCGCCTTCGGCCTGGTGCTGCTGCTGCTGGTGCGCGGCCGGATGACGACGCTGGTGCGCCGCTTCATGAGCCGCTTCGGCCTGCCGCTGGTGATCCTGTCGCTCGCGTGGCTGACCTGGCAGTTCGCCGGGCGCGCCGCCGACATGGGCTGGGAGGCGATCTGGAGCCGCGAGGGCAAGGGCGGCATGAGCACGCTCGGCGCGCTCGACCTCGTGATCGCGATGCCGATCTCGTGGCTGCCGCTGGTGGCCGACTTCTCGCGCCACGGCCGCGACGGCCGCGACGCGTTCGCGGGCACCTGGCTCGGCTACGCGATCGCCAACGCCTGGTGCTACACGCTCGGCGTGCTGGTCGCGCTGACCACGCCGTCGACGGATCTGGTGACCGCGCTGCTGCTCGCGCAGGGCGGGCTGGTGGCGCTCGGGCTGATCCTCGTCGACGAGGTGGACAACGCGTACGGCGACGTCTACTCGGGCGCGGTCGCCTCGCACAGCCTCGCCCCGGGCCTGTCGGTGCCCGGCTGGGGCGCGGCGATGGCGGTAGTCTGCACCGGCCTCGCGCTCGTGCTGCCGATGCACGGCCTGGAGCCGTTCCTCCTGACGCTGAGCTCGGTGTTCGTGCCGCTGTACGGGACGATCCTCGGGCGGCTCGGCGGGCGCGCCGACGTCGCGTCGATGGTCGGCGCGGCGCGGGTGCACGGCTCGGCGGTCGCGATCTGGCTGCTCGGCGTCGGGGCGTTCCATCTTCTGCCCAAGGTGGCGCCCGCGCTCGGCGCGGCGCTGCCGACGCTCGCGCTGACCTTCGTGCTGGCGCGGCTGAGCCGGGGACGAGGGCCGGCGATTCCGTAAGATGGGGGCACGGCGGCCCGTGCCGGGCCCGGCCCCCGACCGAACGGAACGACCATGCTCCCGCTGTCCGTCCTCGACCTCGTCCCCGTCCGCCTCGGCGACACGCCCGCCGAGGCGCTGCGCCACTCGCTCGAGCTCGCCCGCCACGTCGAGCGCCAGGGCTACGTCCGCTACTGGGTGGCCGAGCACCACAACATGACGGGGGTGGCCAGCTCGGCGACCTCGGTCGTCATCGGCTGGCTCGCCGGCGGCACGTCGACGATCCGCGTCGGCTCGGGCGGCATCATGCTGCCGAACCACTCGCCGCTCGTGATCGCCGAGCAGTTCGGCACGCTCGCCTCGATGTACCCGGGGCGCATCGACCTCGGCCTCGGGCGCGCGCCCGGCACCGACGGCGCGACGATGCGCGCGCTGCGCGTCGACCCGCGCTCGGCCGAGCTCTTCCCCGACGACGTCGAGGCGCTGCGGCTGCTGTTCGACGACGTGCAGCCCGGCCAGACGGTCCGCGCGGTGCCGGGCGCCGGCCTGCGGGTGCCGATGTGGATCCTCGGCTCGAGCCTGTACGGCGCGCAGGTCGCCGCGCTGTTCGGCCTGCCGTACGCGTTCGCGTCGCACTTCGCGCCCGACGAGCTCGACGCCGCGTTCGCCGTCTACCGCGAGCGCTTCCGCCCGTCGGCGCAGCAGCAGACGCCGTACGCGATGCCCTGCGTGAACGCGATCGTCGCCGACACCGACGCCGAGGCCGAGCGGCTGTTCACGACGCTGCAGCAGCGCTTCGTCGACATGGTCCGCAACCGCCGCGGCCTGCTGTCGCCGCCGATCGACGACATCGACGCCTACTGGACGCCGCAGGAGAAGGCGCAGGCGATGCGGATGCTCGCGTGCTCGTTCGTCGGCTCGCCCGACACGGTGCGCGAGCGGCTGCAGGCCTTCGTCGACCGCACCGCCGCCGACGAGCTGATGGTGTCGGCCGCGATCTTCGACCCGGCCGCGCGCCGGCGCTCGTACGAGCTGCTCGCCGACGTCGGCCGTGCGCTGCGCCCGGCGCGCGCGCCCGCGCTGGCCGGGCACTGAGCGCGGCGGACGGCGCCGTGACGCCCGCGCGCGGCGCGGCCGCGGCCGCATGAGCGAGCTGCGCGCGATCGCCGCGAGCTTCCCGCGCGCCGGCCGCCTGGAGGCGATCCTGCTGCGGCCCGCGCGCCGCGGCGAGATCCGGCTCGCGGCCTCCGCGCTCGCGATCGAGGGCCGCGGGCTCGACGGCGACCGCGCCGCCGCGCGCGCGCCGTCGCGCCCCGGCGGCGGCCGGCGCCAGGTCACGCTGGTGCAGGCCGAGCACCTGCCGGTGATCGCCGCGCTCGTCGGGCGCGCGTCGGTCGACGCCGGGGCGCTGCGCCGCAACCTCGTCGTCTCGGGCCTGAACCTGCTCGCCGCGCGCACGCTGTTCGCCGACGCGCCGCTGGTGCTGCGCATCGGCGACGAGGTGCTGCTCGAGGCGAGCGGCCCCTGCGAGCCGTGCTCGCGGATGGAGGAGGCGCTCGGGCCGGGCGGCTACGCGGCGATGCGCGGGCACGGCGGCCTCACCGCGCGCGTGCTGCGCGGCGGCACGCTCCGCGTCGGCGACGCCGTGCGCTGCGGGCCGGCGCCCGACCGGCCGTAGCGCGCGCTACTTGCGTCGCCGGGCGCCCGCGCGCGCCTCGATCGCGTCGTGCAGCTCGACGAACGCCTGCGCGATCCGGTGGGCGGGATCGAGGTGGATCATCGGCGTCGCCAGCTCGTGCGATTCGCGGATGCGCACGCTCGCGCCGAGGTACGGCTCGAGCACCGGCAGGCCCTCGTCGATCAGCTCCTGGACGACGCGCTGCGGCAGGTTCGCCCGCGGCTGGAACTGGTTGACGACGATGCCGCCGATCTCGAGCGCCGCGTTGTGGTCGGCGCGGATCTCCTGCACCGACTCCATCAGCCCGTAGAGCGCGCGGCGCGAGAACTCGTCGCAGTCGAACGGGATCAGGCAGCGGTCGGCCGCGATCAGCGCCGAGCGCGTGTAGAAGTTCAGCGCCGGCGGCGTGTCGATCCACACGCGGTCGAACGCGCCGGCCAGCGACTCGAGCGCGTCGCGCAGCTTCAGGATCTTGTGGCGCGACTCGAGCTTGGAGTGCAGCTCGTCGAGACGCGGGTCGGAGGCCATCAGCGACAGGTCCTCCCACGGCGTGGGGGAGACGAACTCGGCGACGTCCTGCGGCTTGAGCGAGTACTTCAGCGTCTGCTCGAAGAAGTCGGCGCTGCCGGCGCGCGGCGCGTCGGCGGCCGCGCCGAGCAGGTAGCGGGTCGCGTTGGCCTGGGTGTCGAGGTCGACGACCAGCGTGCGCAGCCCGCGCGAGGCGCCGATCGCGGCGAGGTTGCAGGCGATCGTGGACTTGCCCACGCCGCCCTTCTGGTTGAACACGACGTAACGCATCGGGGAGGAGGCTCCGTTCTTCGACGGGACGGGCGCGCCGGTCGGTGCCGGGGCCCGGGGGCCCGAGTATACGGACGCGCGGGAGCGCGGCCGTCCGGGCCCGAGCGACGCCGCGGCGCCCGCGGACCGGGGCGGCATCGTCCGACGCGCGTGCCGCGCCGTCCGCGTCCGGACGCCGCCGTCGTCCGTACCGGGTACGAGGGGTCGTCGCACGTCGCGTCGTCGGTCGACGCGCCCCCGGGAGAATCCGCCATGATCGATTCCGTGTCCGCCCCGCCGGGCCGCGGCCACGCGGTGCGCGTCCCGCCTGCTCCGCTCGCGGGGGCGTGCGACCCCGGCCTCGCCCGGCTCGTCGGCGTCGCGGCCGCGGCCGGGCTGGTGGCGTCGGCCGCCGCGGCCGCGGTCGTCGCGTTCGTCGTCGTGGCCGCGGCCCCCGACGCGGCCGCCGCCGCGCCGGCGCTCGTGCGGACGGCGTCGCCGCCGGCCGCGGAACGCGCCGCCGCGCCGCGCCCGACTCCGGTCCACACTTCGCTGCCCGACCCCGCCGGAGCCCGACCATGGACCGCGCCGACTTCGCCCGCCTGCTCGACCGGATGATGCGTGCCGCCGAGGCCGGCGACGCCGAGGGCTTCGCCGCCTGCTTCACGCCCGACGCCGTCTACCACGACTACGTCTACGGCCCCCACGCGGGGCGCGAATCGATCGCGCGGATGCTGTCGGAGCTGTTCCTGCGCGACGCCGGCCCCGACTACCGGTGGGAGATGTTCGATCCGGTCTGCGACGGCGAGCTCGGCTACGCGTGGTCGCTGTCCGCCTTCACCTCCACGGTGCCGGAGTTCGCGGGCCGGCGCGTGACGATCGACGGCATCAGCCGCTTCCGGCTGCGCGACGGGCTGATCGCCGAATACGCCGAGTCGGTGAACGGCTGCGTCGCGATGGCGCAGCTCGGCGTGGTGCCCGAGCGGATGGCGAAGGTCGCGAGGAAGTGGGCCGACCGGCTGCTCGCCGAGCCCCGCACGGCGGCGTTCCTCGGACGCGCGAAGGGCACCCGCGTCGCCTGAGGCGGGCGCTCAGGCGCCGGCCGGCTTCATCCGTCCGGCGACCACCCTCACCTTGCGCGGCGCGGCCGCGTAGATCGCGACGATCGACAGCAGCGTCGCCCCGATCGCGATCCAGAACGAGATCGCGTAGCTGCCGGTCGCGTCGTGGATCGCGCCCGCGACGAGCGGGCCCACGGCGCCGCCGGCGATCGACGCCAGCATCAGCGTGCCGAAGATGCTGCCGTAGTGCCTGCCCTCGAAGATCTCGGCCGGGATCGCGCCGAACACCGAGGTCACGCCGTAGCCGAGCAGGCCCTGCGCGAGCACCATCGCCCACAGCAGCACCGGCGTCGGATGCGCGGGCAGCGCGAGCAGCGCGAAGTAGGTCAGCAGGAAGCCGACGTTGCCGATCGCCCAGACCGGCTCGCGGCCGATCCGGTCGGACAGCTGGCCGAGCGCGATCTGGCCCGGCACGCCGGCGAGGCTCACCGCCCCGAGCGCCCAGGCGGCCTCGGTGGCGGAGAAGCCGATCTCGACCAGGTACTTCGTCTGGTGGACCTGCACCAGGTACCAGGTGAAGAGGCCGCAGAAGTAGCCGAGCGCGATCCACCAGAAGCGCGAGGTGCGCATCGCGCGCGCGAGCGTCCAGTCGACGGCCGCCCAGGCCGGGTCGACGACGTTCGCGCGGCGCGCCGCGGCGGCCGCGGTGCCGGCGGCGGTGCCGGCGGCCGCGTCGCCGTCGGGCGCGAGCCCGAGGTCCTCGGGGCGGCGGCGCAGCAGCAGGTTCAGCGGCGCGAGCACGACCAGCGCGACCAGCCCGATCGCGACGCAGGCGGTGCGCCAGCCGGCGGTCTCGATCAGCCACTGCATCGCCGGCAGCAGCACGATCGAGCCGACGCCCACGCCCGCGAAGGCGAGGCTCATCGCCAGGCCGCGCCGGCGCACGAACCACGCCGGCAGGAACAGCGACTGGCCCGAGTAGCCGAGGCACACGCTGCCCAGGCCGACGAGCACGCCGAGCGTCAGGTACAGGTGCCAGGGCTGCGTGGCGAGCGTCGCGAGCAGCAGCCCCGCGGCGGTCGCGAACACGCCGATCTCGCAGGTGAAGCGCGGCCCGCGCGAGTCGATCAGCCGGCCGAGCACCGGGCTCATGAACGCGGAGACCATGAAGCCGAACGAGAAGACGCCGGCGGTGACCGCGCGGTCCCAGCCGAACTCGTCGAGGATCGGCGGGTAGAGCAGCGAGAACGCGGTGCGCGCGTTGACCGCGACCGCCATGGTCACGAACACGACGGCCACGACCAGCCAGCCGTAGTAGAACGGCAGGCGCTGTGCCAGGCGGACGAGCACGGCGGGAGTCTCCTCGTTCGCCGCGTCGGTCGCGGCGCCGGGGCCCAGTGTACGGCCGGCCCGGCGGACGGCCATGACCTCCGGGGTCATGGCCGGAACGTCGCGCGCCGCCGCTCCGCGGGAACGGAACGCCGCGTCAGGACCCGCCGCGCAGCCGCTCCAGCCGTGCCCTCAGGGAGGCCTCGTCGAGCACGCCGACGTGCGCCTCGACGAGGGCGCCGCGCGCGTCGTAGAACAGCGTCGTCGGCAGCCCGCGCGCGCCGACGGCGGTGCCGGCGGCCGAGGCCGGGTCGAGCCACACCTCGCGCAGCGCCAGCCGCTCGCGCTCGAGGTACGCGCGGACGCGGGCCGCGTCCTCGCCCTGGTTGAGGAACAGCACGCCGATGCGCGGCTCGCGCGCCTGCGCGGCGGCGAGCACCGGCATCTCCGTGCGGCACGGCGCGCACCAGGTCGCCCACAGGTTCACGACCACCGGACGGCCGCGCGCGGCCTCGGCGAGCGTGCCCTCGCGCCCGGTCTCGAGCTCGAGCACCCGCAGCGACGCGGGCATCGACGGCGCGGCGACGCGCGCGAGCGCGAACGCGCCCGCCGCCCAGACCGCGACGCCGGCCAGCACGCCCGCGGCCACCGGCGCGCGCAGCCCCGGGCGCCGCGACAGCGACGCGACGAGCGCGGCGAGCGCCGCGACGAGGCCCGCCGGCACGTGCCAGCCGCCGTCGCGCACGTCGAGCGTCGAGGCCGCCGTGCCGGCGTAGGCCTCGGCGTTGAGCGCGACGTGCACGAGCCGCGCGGCGACGAGCCCGAGCACCGCCGCGGCGAGGATCGCGGCGGCGGCGGCGCCGGGCGCGCGGCGCCGGGCGAGGTGCGCGGCCGCCAGCGCGCCGAGCACCACCGCGGCGACGACGGGCAGCGGCGCGAGCGCCGCCGCCGCGGAGGCGGACTGGAACGCGGACATGGCGCGATTATCGCGCGGTGCGCCGACCGTCCGCCGCGCGGGGTCGCGGTGGACCGCCACGCCGGCTGCGGCGATCATCGGGCGATGGATTCCCTCACCCAGTTCGTGCTCGGCGCCTCGGTCGCGGCGGCGACGACCGGGCGCCGCAGCCCCACCGGACGCGCGGTGCTGTGGGGCGGCGTCTGCGGCACGCTCCCCGACCTCGACGCGTTCGTCCGGTACGGCGACCCGATCCTCGACATGGTGCTGCACCGGTCGCACAGCCACGGGCTGTTCTGGCTGGCGATCGCGTCGCTGCCGCTGGGGCTGCTCGCGGCGCTCGTCTTCCGCGAGCGCGACCGCTGGCGACGATGGTGGGCGGCGACCGCGCTCGCGCTGCTGACCCACCCGCTGCTCGACGCGATGACCGTCTACGGCACGCAGCTCGCGCGCCCGTTCTCCGACCATCCGTTCGCGGTCGGCAGCATCTTCATCATCGACCCGATGTACACCGTGCCCCTGCTCGTCGGCATGGTGGCCGCGTGGCGGATGCGCGAGCACCGCGGGCTCGCGTGGAACGCCGCGGGGCTCGCGCTGTCGACCGCGTACCTCGCCTGGAGCGCGCTCGCGCAGCAGCACGTCGAGACGATCGTCGCGCGCGAGCTCGCGCGCCGGTCGATCGCCGCCGAGCGCGTGCTGGTGACGCCCACCGCCTTCAACACGGTGCTCTGGCGGGTGCTCGTCGTCGAGCGCGACGGCTACCGCGAGGGCTTCCTGTCGCTGCTCGACGACCTCGACCGGATCGACTTCGACCGCTTCGACCGCGGCGCGCCGCTGCTGGCGAGCGCCGGCGCGCTGCCGATGCCGGCGCGCCTCGCGGACTTCGCGCACGGCTTCGTCGCGATGGCCGAGCGCGACGGCCGCGCGACGATCACCGACCTGCGGATGGGCCAGGAGCCGTTCTACGTGTTCCGCTTCGTCGTCGCGCGGCGCGAGGGCGGCGCGTGGTCGCCGGTCTCGCCCTCCGAGCTCGTCGGCGGCCGGCCGGAGCTCGGACGCGGGCTCGACTGGCTGTGGCGCCGCATGCAGGGGCAGCGGATCCCGCCGCCGCGCTGACCGCGCCGGCGCGACGTCCGGCCGTCGGGCGCCGGCGCGTCCCGTCGAGGATCGACGCCATCGGGTCGTGGCGCGACGACGTCGCCTCCAGCACGTTGGACAGCGCCACCCAGAGCAGGAGCGCGACGGCGGCGACGGCGGCGTACAGCAGCGGCTTCATGGTCGTGCGCCCCGGAGGGCGGCGGATTCGCCCTGGACCGCAGGGCGCGGGGAGCGGGACGCTCCGGTGGCTCCGTCGCGCGGCGGCTCGGGCATCCGGGCCGACGGCGGGAACCGCGCCCGGCACGGGACGGATCCAGCCGGCCCGGGACGCTCGCGGTGCGCGCGATGATGGGGAGGCGACGTGAACCGGCGATGACGCGGGACGCGCACCGCGCGGCGGCGCGCGCCTCGGGAGAGAGAGGGCACGGGTCGCCCGCGGGCGAACGGCGTGCCCGCTCCGGGGCGTGCGCACGGACGGGTCGGGACCGGACGTCGCCGCCGCGATCCGGAGCCGGCCGGGTCCGGCCGGACCGGGGCGTGCCGGCGGTCAGCGCGACGGCTTGCGGGCCGGGGCCGGCTTCGCGGGCGCCTTCGACGGCGTCCGGGCGGGGGGCTTCGTGGCGGACGCCTTCCTGGCGGGGGTGTTCGTGACGGGGGCCTTCGTGGCCGACGCCTTCGCTGTCGATGCCTTCGTGCCGGGGGCCTTCGTAGCGGATGCCTTGGTGGCGGTGGCCTTCGCCGCCCGAGCCTCCGTGGCCCGAGCCTTCGTGGCCGACGCCTTGGTGGCGGGGGCCTTCGTCGCCGGAGCCTTCGTCGCCGGAGCCTTCGTAGCGGACGCCTTCGTGGCGGACGCCTTCGTGGCGGACGCCTTCGTGGCGGGCGCCTTCGTGGCGGGCGCCTTCGTAGCGGACGCCTTGGGGGCCGGGGCCTTGGTGGCCGGAGCCTTCGTGGCGCTACCCTTCGCGGCGCGCCCCTTGGAAGCGGATCCCTCGGCGGCCGGCGCCTTCGCACCGGTCGCCTTCCTGCCGGGCGCCTTCACGGCGCCGGCCTCGGCGCGAGAGGCTCCCGCGGCGGGCGGCTCGGCGACGGCCTTCCTGCCGGCGGCCTTCCTCCCGGCCGTCGTCCCGACGGACGCCCCGTCCGCCGAAGCCGGCTCCGCGACCGCCTTCCTCGCCGGCGCCTTCGTCCGTGCCGGCGCATCGCTCGCGGGCGCATCGCCCGCCGTCCCGCGCCCGGCGGCCGTCCCCGTCCCCGCCCCCGCCCGGTCCGCCCCTGCCCGGTCCGCTCCCGCCCGATCCGCGGCCGGCCGCGTCCCCGCTCCGCTCGCGTCGGCCTTCCGGGGCGCCGCCGCCTTCATCGGCAGCCAGGCGCCGAGGAACCGCCGGACGTCGGACGGCGTCGAGTCCTCGTGCAGCGACTCGGCGCGCTCCTGCCAGAAGCCCTGCCAGAGCTCGCGCAGCCCGCCGTGATAGGCGTGCGGCGCGTTCGCGTCGAGCCAGGCCTCGAAGGCGCGCTCGTCGGCGGGCGCGGCGAGCGTCGTGGCGAGCTGCGCCTCGGTCTCCTTCCACGCGAGCGGCGGCGTGCCGCGCGCGCCGCGGATCTCGCGCAGCATCGTCCACAGCAGGTGCGCCTCGTCGTCGGTGCGTCCGCCGGTGAGCGTCCGCCAGTGCTCGGTCGCGTCGTGGCCGTGGGCGTCGACGTCGCCCAGCCCGCCCTCGGGCAGCACGAGCCGGTCGTGCAGCGGATTCGAGTCGGGGCCGCCCGCGACCAGCCGGTGCAGCGGGATCGACCGGTCGGCGATCGCCGCCGCGACCGCCGCGGCGCCCTCGCGACGGACCTCCTCGGCGACCTCGCGCTGCGCGGGCGGCACGCCCGGCGGAAGCGCCTCGAGCACGCCGCCGCGCTCGCGCGCCGCGCCGAGCAGCCGCTCGAAGGCGCGGCGGTCGGCCGGCCACTCCCGGCCGCCGGCGTCGAGCACGAGCAGCACGGTGAGGATCACCTGCTCCGGCTCGTACCACTCGTCGGGCGCCTCGCCGCGCAGCGCCGTCGCGAGCGCGCGCGCCGCGTGCCGGCGCCGCCGGACCCGCTCGGCGCCCTCCTGGCGACGCAGGAACTCGTCGAACGGCACCTGCGGCCAGTGCGACACCACCTCCGCCTCGAAGCGGCGCGCGCTGTCGGGATCGGGCGCGTCGGGATCGACGCCCTGCTCGATCGCGAGCAGCCGCTTGATCGCGCGCGACGCGCCGCGCGTGTGCGCGAGCAGCCCGTCGACCGCGATCGAGCGCGCCGCCGCCTCGACGTCGCCGCCGCTCGCCTTGCGCAGGTTCAGCTCGACGAGCCCGAGCATCGCGCGCATCGCCCGCTCGAGGTCGGTGCGCAGGTACTCGGTGCCGAGCACGGTCGCGATCCGGCGGATCGCCCGCGTCGCCTCGGCGACGAGGGCCTCGCGCCGCTGCGCGTCGATCAGCCCGGTGCGGACCCCGTGCGTCCAGGCGCGCTCGAACAGCGTGCGCGCGTCGTGGCGGGCGATCCCGCTCACAGCACGTCGTCCTCGTCGTCGTCGGGCGCGACGCCCTCGGCGGGCGGCGGCGGCGGCGCGGCCATCGCCTTGTGGTGGCGCGAGCGCAGGATCTCCATCAGGTCGCGGAAGATCTCGTAGTGCTCGCAGCGCAGCCGCCACGCGAGCTCGCGCCAGTCGTGGTCCTGCACCTCGCGCAGCGACACGATGCCGCGCAGCACCTGCGGGTCGGGATGGCCCTCGCTCAGGTCGACGTTCGAGGCCGGGATCTCCTCGATCGCGTGCTCGCCCTCCACCTCCGAGAACGTGCCGTTGCGGAAGAAGAACTCGAGCTCCTCGTGGCGGTCGGAGAAGTAGTCGGCGAGCGCGCTCATGCCGCCGTCGGTGGAGCCGAGCGCCTCGACGAAGGTGTCGATCCGCTCCTCGTCGGCGAACACCACGCCGTTCACCATGCCGCGCAGCGAGTCGTGCGTGCGCTGACCCACCGAGTTGCGCTCGCCGTAGTCCTTCTCGAGCGTGACCGCGGCCAGGAACTGCTGGGGCGAGATCAGGTGCCCGACGATCGAGGCCTTCGACGCGTCGTGCTCGCGCAGGATCGCGACCACGTCGCGGGCCGGCATCTCCTCGATGACCTTCGAGAGCGCGAAGTCGCCCTCCGAATCGGCGACCAGCGCGAGCGCGCGCTCGGCGCTGTCGATGTCGCCCTCGTAGACCATGTTGGAGACGGCCTTGACGATCGGGTGGGTCATTCTCCGGTTCTCCTGTCGAATCCCTGGTCCTCGAGGTAGTCCTCGCCGCGGGTCTCGTCGTCGCGCTCGTCGTCGTCGAGCCCCTCGTCGCCGAGGCCGTCCTCGTCGCGCCCGCGCTCCTCGCCGCCCTCGCCTTCGCCGGCGCCCGGCGACGCGTCGAACGGCACCGACTGCGACGACGCGCGATCGCGCAGCCGGGCGAACTCCAGCCCGGCGACCAGCGCCATGAAGTCCTCGCCGCCGTCCTGCTCGAGCGCGGTCGCCACGAGCGGCGCCGCCCACGACGCGGTCTCGAGCTGCGACGCGAGCTCGCCCCACGACGGGAACTCGCCCGGCACGCCGCCGAGCAGCGCCTCGAACGCCTGCGCCCGGTGCTCGGGGAAGCGGAACGCGCCGAAGAAGCACGAGGCCGCCAGCAGCGGCATCTCGGCGCACAGCGGCGCGAGCGCGGCGAACTCGCGGCGCTTGTCCTTCAGCCGCTTCTGCAGGACGTCGGCGCCCTCGCTGTCGGTCGCGAGGTCGTCGAGCTCGGCCTGGTACTCCTGCAGCAGCTCGGCGAAGTACCGGGAGGGCTTCGGTGCGCGCTTCACGATCCGATCTCCGCGAGGTAGGCCTCGAACAGCCCGCGCGCCACCGGCTGCGGGTCCTCGAGCAGGTGCCGGCGGCGCTTCTCGTCGTGCGCGCGGCGGCGGTCCGGGTCGATCAGCAGCTCGTAGGCCTCCTGGGCCTCGCGGAAGCGCGTCGCGGCCTCGGGGGCCGGGTTGCGGTCCGGGTGCCAGCGGGCGGCGAGGCGCCGGAAGGCCTGCTTGACGTCGGCCGCGGTGGCGGTCGACGGCACGCCGAGGAGGTCGTAGGGATCGGTGGAGGACGGCATGGGCTCGGGCGATCGGAAGGTCGGTGCCGGCTCGGCCGGCGGCGCGTGCGGCGGGTCCGGGCGGCGCGGGGGGCCGCACAGCATAGCGAATGCGGCGCCCGGAGCGCGGCCGGGAGACGGCCGGGAGACGGCAGGGACACAGCCGGGGCGCGGCCGGGGCGCAGCCGGGGCACGGCCGGGGCACGGCCGGGGCACGGCCTGGATGCGGCCGGCGCACGGCCCGTCCGCCCGGCGCGCCCGGCGCGCCCGGCCCGGCCGGCGGCGCCGACCCGGCTCAGCCGGTGTTCCGCAGCCCGGCGGCCACGCCGTTGATCGAGATGTGGATGCCGCGCTGCACCCGCTCCGGCACCGGCTCGCCGGGCGCCCGCGCCCGGTAGCGGCGCATCAGCTCGACCTGCAGGTGGTTCAGCGGGTCGAGGTACGGGAATCGGTACTCGATCGACTTCGCGAGCGAGGGGTTCGACGCGAGCCGCGCCGCCTCGCCCGAGATCAGCGACAGCGCCTCGTCCGCGGCGCGCCATTCGGCCTCGATCCGCCCGAAGATGCGCCTGGCGAGCCGCCGGTCGGTCACCAGCTCGAGGTAGCGCGTCGCGATGCCGAGGTCGGTCTTCGCGAGCACCATGTCGAGGTTGGACATCAGCGTGCGGAAGAACGGCCAGTCGCGGAACATCCGGCGCAGCAGCGCGAGCCGCTCGTCGCGGCGCGCCGGATCCTCGGCGAGGAACCCGCTCACCGCCGTGCCGAAGCCGCACCAGCCCGGCAGCGCGATCCGGCACTGCCCCCAGCTGAAGCTCCAGGGGATCGCCCGCAGGTCCTCGATCGCGCGGTTCGCCTTGCGCGAGGCCGGGCGCGAGCCGATGTTCAGCTCGGCGATCTCGCGGATCGGCGTCGCGTCGAAGAAGAAGTCGGTGAAGCCCGGCGTCTCGTAGACGAGCGCGCGGTACGCGCGCAGGCTCGCCTCCGACAGCGCCGCGGCCGCCTCGAGGAACGCGCGCGGCGCCGGGCGCGTCGGCGGCAGCAGCGTCGCTTCCAGCGTGGCCGAGACCAGCGTCTCGAGGTTCTGGCGGCCCACCTCGGGGTTCGCGTACTTCGAGGAGATCACCTCGCCCTGCTCGGTCAGCCGGATCTGGCCGTTCACCGTGCCCGGCGGCTGCGCGAGGATCGCCTGGTAGCTCGGGCCGCCGCCGCGGCCCACCGTGCCGCCCCGGCCGTGGAAGAGCCGCAGCACCAGCCCGTGGCGCTCGCGCAGCGGCTCGAACAGCTCGAGCAGCGCCACCTCGGCGCGGTAGAGCTCCCAGTTGCTCGTGAAGAAGCCGCCGTCCTTGTTGCTGTCGCTGTAGCCGAGCATCACGTCCTGCTCGGCGCCGGATCGCAGCACCATGTCGAGCACGCCCGGCAGCGCGTAGAACGCGCGCATGATCGGCGCCGCGTCGCGCAGGTCGTCGATCGTCTCGAACAGCGGCACGACGATCAGGTCCGCGGTCGCGCCGTCGTCGAGCGTGCCGCGCACCAGCCCCGCCTCCTTCTGCAGCAGCAGCACCTCCAGCAGGTCGGAGACGTCCTCGGTGTGCGAGATGATGTAGTGGCGCAGCGCCTGGCGACCGTAGCGCGCGAGCATCGTCGCGGCGAGGTCGAAGATCGCGAGCTCGCCGCGGGCGAGCTCCGAGTACTCGGCGCCGCGCACCCGCAGCGAGCGCGCGTCGTTCAGCAGCCCGAGCAGCAGCGCGCGCCGGGCCGGCTCGTCGAGCGCCGCGTAGTCGGGCTCGATGCGCGCCGCGCGCAGCAGCTCGGCCACCACCGCCTCGTGCCGGTCCGAGCTCTGGCGCAGGTCGACCGTCGCCAGGTGGAAGCCGAAGACCTGCACCGCGCGCATCAGCGGCGCGAGCCGCGGCGCGACGAGCGCGCGCGCGTGGTTGCGCACCAGCGAGTCCTCGATCGTGCGCAGGTCCGCGAGGAACTCGTCGGCGCGCCCGTACGGCAGCTGCGGCGCCACCGCGTGGCGCAGCGCCTCGGTGCCGGTCAGCGCCTTCAGCGTCGCCGCGAGCCGCGCGTACATGCCCACCAGCGCCTTGCGGTAGGGCTCGTCGTCGCGATGCGGATTGACGTCGGGCGAGCGCTCGGCGAGCGCGCGCATCGCCGGCGTGACGGAGACGAGCAGCGTCGACAGCGACAGCTCCGCGCCGAGCTCGTGGACCTCGACGAGGTAGTGGCGCAGCGCCGTCTCCGACTGCCGCGCGAACGCGAGCGCGAGCGTGTCGGCGGTGACGTTCGGGTTTCCGTCGCGATCGCCGCCGATCCAGTTGCCCATCCGGAAGAAGCTCGCGATCTCGTGGCCGGGCAGCGCCTCCTCGAGCGCCGCGTACATCCGCGGGATCTCCTGCAGGAAGGTCGTGCGGTAGTACGACAGCGCGTTCTCGATCTCGTCGGCCACGGTCAGCTTCGCGTAGCGCAGCATCCGCGTCTGCCACAGCTGCGTGACGCGCGCGCGCAGCATCGCCTCGTTGCGCGCGAGCGCCGCGTCGCCGACGGGCGCGTCGCGCTCGGCCACGAGCCGCGCGATCTCGCGCTCGGCGTCGAGCAGGCTCTTCCTCTGCACCTCGGTGGGGTGGGCGGTCAGCACCGGCGAGACGTACGCCCGGGCGAGCGTGCGGGCGATCTCGACCGCGCGCACGTCCTTCTCGGCGAGCCGCTCGAACGTGAGCGCGAGCGAGCCCTCGGCGAGCCGGCCCCGGCGCGCGAGCTCCTCGCGACGGCGCACGACGTGCCGGTCCTCGGCGATGTTCGCGAGGTGCGAGAAGTACGCGAAGGCGCGGATCACCGACACCGTCTGGTCGATCGTCAGGCGCTTGAGCAGCCGTCCGAGCTCGACGCCCGCGGCGGCGTCGGCCTTCAGCCGGAACGCCACCGACAGCTGGCGCACGCGCTCGATCAGCTCGTAGGCGTCGCGACCCTCCTGCTCGCGGATCACCTCGCCGAGGATGCGGCCGAGCAGACGGATGTCGCGGATCAGCGGGTCGCGGTCGTCGGCGGCGTCCGCGCGGGGGCGGCGCGGCTTCGAGGCCGCCCCGGTCGCGGCGACGGACGTGGCGGAGCGGGCGCGGGCGGGCGCTGGGCGCATGGTCGGGGCGGGAAGGAGGCGGGGGAGCCCCGAGGGTAGCAAGGAGCGGGGCGTCGCGGGACGCGCGGGCGCGGGCGCCCGCCCGCGGCCCGGTCCGCGGGTCAGCGCGCGCGCTCGGCGCAGCGGACGACGTCGGCGTTCGAGCCCTGCGCGAGGCAGTCACGCAGGTCGCCCCGAGGGCGGGCGGCCGGGCGCGGGGCCGTACCCGCGCCGGCTCCTGCACCTGCTCCCGCGACCACGACCGCGCCCGCGCCCGTACCCCCAGCCGCACCCGCAGTCGCACCCGCGGTCGCACCCGCGCCTGCGCCGCCACCGGCACCCGCGCCCGCGTCGCGCGGCGCCCGGGCCGCGGCCGCCCGACCGGACGTCGAGGCGTCGGCCGTCGCGCCGGCCGACGCGCTCGCGGCCGACGGCGGGCCGATCGAGCGCAGCGCCGGCGACGCGAGCCAGCCGTCGACGGCGCCGCGCCAGCCCGGGACGGTCCGGCCCTCGACGTACAGGCCGATCGCGGTGCCGGCGACGAGCAGCGTCGTCGCGAGCGCCGCGACCAGGGTGTCGCGGCCGCCGCGGCGCTCGGCCGGCGGGCGGGCGCGGGGCGCGCCGTCGTCGCGGCCGGCCCGCAGCGTCGCGACCACCAGGGCGAGCGCCAGCGCGGCCGCCACCGGCGCGAGCTCGAGCGCGACGTCGCCGGGCGGTCGGCCGAGCGGGTCGTGCGGCACGCCGAGGGCCAGGCCGGTCGCGACGGTCGCGAGCGCCAGCGCGGCGATCGCGACGCGGCGGCGCAGCGGCAGCGCGGCGAGGAGGAGCAGCGCGCCCTGCACGATCGACGGGGTGAGCTCGGGCATGGCGGGGTCGGCCGGCGCGTGGGGATCCCCGCAGCCTCGCGCGGGTGCGCGCGGCCGCGCCCGGGCGACCGACGGGCGGGCGGCGATCGGCGACCGCCGTGCCCGCGCGGCGTTCCATCCGCCGGGTCGCGGCGCGGACGCGGGCGGGCGACGCCCCCACACTGGCCCTCCCCGACCGCAGCGAGGCCCCGCGATGCCGATCTACGAACTGCGCACCTACACCGTCATCGTCGGCAAGATGGCCGAGGCCGTCGAGCTCTACACGACCCAGGGATGGCCGGCGCTGTCCGCGCATCCGCCCCGGCTCGTCGGCTACTTCACCGGCGACGTCGGCGCGCTCAACCAGCTCGTGCACCTGTGGAAGTTCGAGGACGACGCCGATCGCCGCGCGTTCTGGAAGGGGGTGTTCGCGGACCCGGCGTTCATGGCCTTCGCGGTGAAGCTGCGGCCGCTGCTGCTGTCGCAGGAGAACAAGCTGCTGGCGTCCGCACCCTGGGGACCGACGCCCTGAGCGGCGCGACCGCCCCGATCCGCCCCGCAGGAGACCCGATGCCCCCCGCCGACTGGCGCGCCCGCGCCGCCGCCCCCTTCGACGTCCGCAAGGCGCCGGTGCGCGCCCGCCGGGGCATGGTCGTGACCAACCATCCGCTCGCGTCCGCCGCGGGCGCAGAGATGCTCGCCGCCGGCGGCAACGCGGTCGACGCGGCGGTCGCGGCGCTGTTCGCGCTCACCGCGGTCGAGCCGATGATGGTCGGCGCGATGGGCGGCGGCTTCGCGCACCTGCGGCTGCCCGACGGCACGCACGAGATCCTCGAGGGACAGGGCCGCTGCCCGGCGGCGGTCGGGCCGACGACCTTCGAGCCCGATCCCGCGGCGCCGCCCGGCTCGCTCGACGCCGTCGGGCGGCGCAACGCGCTCGGCCGGACGTCGGTCGCGGTGCCGGGCAACCTCGCCGCCTGGTGCGAGCTGCTCGGGCGTCACGGCCGCCTGCCGCTCGCCGACGTCGTCGAGCCGGCGATCCGCCACGCGGCGCGCGGCTTCGCGGCGACGCCGTACCTCGCCGACTGCGTGGCCGACTGCGCCGCCGACCTCGCGCTCGACCCGGAGATCGCGCGCGTGTTCCTGCCCGGCGGCACGCCGATCGCGGCCGGCGCGCGGGTCGTCAACGGGGCGTACGCGGACACGCTGCGGCTCGTCGCGCGCGAGGGCGCGGGGGCGCTGTACGGCGGCGCGCTCGGCGCGGCGCTCGCCGAGGACATGGCGCGCCACGACGCGTTCCTGTCGGCCGCCGACCTCGCGGCCTACCGCACGAGCCGCCCGGCGCCGCTGCGCTCGACGTACCGCGGCGTCGAGATCGTCGGGCCGCCGCCGCCCTGCAGCGGACCGCTGCACGTCGGGCAGATGCTGAACGTGCTCGAGGGCTTCGACCTCGCGGCGGCCGGCTTCGGCGGCGTCGACGCGGTGCACCTCGTCGCCGAGGCGCTGAAGCTCGCGTTCGCCGACCGCGCCGCGTCGACCGCCGACCCCGACTTCGTGCCGGTGCCCGTCGAGCGGCTGTTGTCGCGCGACTACGCGGCGCGCTGCCGCGCGCGGATCGATCCGCAGCGGGCGCTCGCGCACGCCTCGGGGCTCGCCGACGACGGCGGCTCGCACACGACGCACCTGACGGTCGCCGACGACGAGGGCCGGATCGTGTGCGCGACGCAGACGATCAACTCGCTGTTCGGCGCGCGCTACATGGTGCCCGGCACCGGCGCGATCCCGAACAACTACCTGTACGTGTTCGACCCGCGTCCGGGCCGCGCGAACTCGCTCGCGCCGGGCAAGCGCGTGACCTCGTCGATGGCGCCGCTGATCCTGCTGCGCGACGGCGCGCCGCGCTGGGCGCTCGGGCTGCCGGGCGGGCTGCGGATCTTCCCGTCGGCGATGCAGGCGGTGATCGCGCTCGTCGACCACCGGATGTCGCTGCAGGAGGCGGTCGAGGCGCCGCGCGTCTGGACGCAGGGCTTCGAGCTGGAGCTCGAGCCGGGCATCCCCGAGCCGGTGGCCGACGCGCTGCGCGCGCGCGGCCACCGGGTGCTGCGCGTGCCGAACGTGGGCGGCGGGATGTGCGCGATCGGGTTCGAACCCGACGGCACGCTCGAGGGCGCGGCGTGCTGGCGCGCCGACGGCACCGCGATCGGCGTCGGCGGCGGCCTCGCGAGCGCCGGCGTGCGCTTCCTGCCGGAGGCGCGGCGCGGCTGAGGCGGCGAGGCGCGGCTGAGGCGGCGAGGCGCGGCCGAGGGGGCGCGGCGCGGCCGAGGGCGCGGCCCGGTCGAGAGGGCGCGGCGCGGCCGAGGGGCGCGGCGCCTACCCGCGCGCCGGCTCCACCAGCACCTTCTCGCCGGTCGAGCGCTTCGCGTAGCCGGCGATCGCCTGCGGGTCGAGCAGGCCGGCGAGCGTCACGCGCCGGGAGTAGGTGCTCGCGAACGTCGTGCGCAGCCCGTTCACGACCCGCTGCTTCAGCGCCTGCGTCGCCTCCGGTCCGATCTTCGCGAGGAACGGGAAGAGCAGCCAGCCGCCGACCCCCCAGGCCATCCCGAAGTTGCGGTGGATCTCGGTCGGCGAGGGATCGAGCGTGCCGTACAGGTAGACCTGCTTGTGCACCGACGAGCCGTAGCGGCTGTACTCGGTCGCGGTCCGGGAGATCGCCGCCTCCATGCACGACAGGATCTGTCCGGCGAGCCGCCCGCCGCCGGTCGCGTCGAACGCGATCGTGGCGCCGGTCTCGGCGAGCGCCTCGACGAGCGCGTCGGGGAAGTCGGGCGCGCCGGTGTCGATCACGTGGCGCGCGCCCTGGGCGCGCAGCAGCTCGGCCTGCTCGGCGCGGCGCACGACGTTGACCAGCCCGATGCCGTCCTCGATGCAGAGCCGGTTCAGCATCTGCCCGAGGTTCGACGCGGCGGCGGTGTGCACCAGCGCGCGGTGACCTTCCCGGCGCATCGTCTCGACCATGCCGAGCGCGGTCAGCGGATTGACGAAGCACGACGCGCCCTCGGCCGCCGGCGTGCCCTCGGGCAGCGGCAGGCAGTCGGCGACCCGGGCGAGCTTGTACTGCGCGTAGGTGGCGCCGCCGATCGTCGCGACCGTCCGGCCGAGCAGCGCGCGCGCCGCCGGCGAGTCGCCGGCCTCGACGACGGTGCCCGCGCCCTCGTTGCCGACCGGCAGCGCGCGGTCGACGCGCGCGGCCATCGACGTCATCCCGCGCTCGGGGATCCGCGCGGTGACGACCGGCCGGTCGGACGGACCGGTGGCGGCGATCGTCGACAGGTCGGCCGCGCCGAACAGCAGCCCGAGGTCGGACGGATTGATCGGCGCGGCCTCGACCCGCACCAGCACCTCGTCGGGGCCGGGCGCGCGGAACGCGGTCTCGGCGAGCGAGACCTCGAGCAGGCCGTCGGCGCGCACGAGCGAGCGCAGCTGCAGGCCGGAGCGGGGTGCGGAAGCGGTCATCGGAGTCCTCTCGATCGGCGGGCGCTCAGGCGGCGCCCGGGGCGTACGCGACGAGCTCCCAGACGTGGCCGTCGAGGTCCTCGTACGCGTGCTGGTACATGAAGCCGTGGTCCTTGGGCGGGCGCGGCACGCGGGCGCCCGCGGCGAGCGCCGTCGCGACCAGCGCGTCGACCGCGGCCCGGTCGGCGCAGCTGACGCACACGAGCACGCCGGTCACCTGCGTCGGATCGGCGACCGGCCGCGGCGCGAAGCCGGCGAAGAACGGCCGCGTCAGCAGCATCGCGTACAGGTTGTCGCCGAGCACGAGGCAGGCGCCGTCGTCGTTGGAGAAGCGTTCGTCGAAGCCGTAGCCGAGCGTCTCGAAGAACGCCCGGGCGCGCGGCAGGTCGGCGACGGGGAGGTTCACGTAGATCTGGCGGTGCACGATGCGTCCCTCCGCGGACCGGGCGCCGTCGGACGCGACGCGGCCGACCCGATCCGCTACTGTAGTCCGCCCCGGGGCCGGTCGCCCCCCTTTCCGAGCCGCGCCATGATCCAGCTCGTCTTCTGCCTCGTCCGTCGCCCCGAGTTCACCCGCGAGGCCTTCCTCGCGCGCTGGCACGACGTCCACGGCCCGCTGGTGCGCTCGCACGCGGCGGCGCTCGGCATCCGCCGCTACGTGCAGGTGCACACGCTGCCGGCCTCGACCTTCGCCCCGATCGCGGCGGTGCGCGGCGCGCCGGTCGCCTACGACGGCGTGGCCGAGCTGTGGTTCGACTCGCTCGAGGCGATGCGCGCGGCCGCGGCCACGCCCGAGGGCCGCCGCGCCGGCCGCGCGCTGCTCGAGGACGAGCGCGCGTTCATCGCGCTCGAGGCGTCGCCGCTGTGGCTCGGCGAGCCGCGGCAGCTGATCTGACGCGCGTCAGCCCCGCAGCATCCCGGCGAGCCGCTTCGAGATCAGCTGGTCGGCCTCGGCCATGATCCGGTCGATCAGCTCCCGGCAGCTCGGCACGTCGTGGATCAGGCCGACCACCATGCCGGCGCTCCAGGCGCCCGCCTCCATGTCGCCCTCGATCATCACCTTCGGGTAGATCCCGGCGACCTGCTCGACGATGTCCTCGATCTTCAGCGCGGCGCCCTTCTCGCGCTCGATCTGCAGCACGCGCTCGACGCCCCGGTTGTTCAGCACGCGCTCGGTGTTGCGCAGCGAGCGCATGATGAGCCGGGTGTCGAGCTCGCTCGCCTTCACGATCGCCTGCTTGACGTTCTCGTGGACCGGCGCCTCCTTCGTCGCGATGAAGCGCGTGCCCATGTTCATGCCCTCGGCGCCCAGCGCCATCGCCGCGACCAGGCTGCGGCCGTCGGCCATGCCCCCCGAGGCGACGAACGGGATCTTCAGCTCCTCGGCCGCGCGCGGCAGCAGGATGAAGTTGGGCACGTCGTCCTCGCCCGGATGGCCGCCGCACTCGAAGCCGTCGACGCTGACCGCGTCGCAGCCGATCGCCTCGGCCTTCAGCGAGTGGCGCACCGAGGTGCACTTGTGGATCACCTTGATGCCGGCCGCCTTCAGCAGCGGCATGTAGGGCTCGGGGTTGCGGCCGGCGGTCTCGACCGCCTTCACGCCGCCCTCGACGATCGCCTGGATGTACTCCGGGTACGGCGGCTTCGAGAAGGTCGGCAGGAAGGTGAGGTTCACGCCGAACGGCTGGTCGGTCATCTCGCGGCAGCGCGCGATCTCCCGGGCGAGCAGCTCCGGCGTCTTCTGGGTGAGGCCGGTGATGATGCCCAGTCCGCCCGCGTTCGACACCGCGGCCGCCAGCTCGGCGAAGCCGACGTAGTGCATGCCCCCCTGGATGATCGGGTGCCGGATGCCGAACAGCTCGGTGATGCGGGTCTTCATGCGCGGGTCTCCTCGGTGGCGCTCGTCGGTGGGAAGCCGCCAGTGTAGGGGCTCGCCGCCGCGGCGGCGACCGCGCGTGCCGGCCGGCGCGGCCGCCCCGGTCCGGCCGCGCTCGCGCCCGGGCCGGCGATCCGGCACGCTCGGCCCGAGGAGGGATTCCATGGACGCGCGCATCGGCATCGTGGGCACCGGCTGGGTCGGATCGAGCGTGGCGATCTCGACGCTGCACGCGGGCATCGCCTCGAGCCTGCTGCTGCACGACGCGAACGGCCCGCTCGCCGAAGGCGAGGCGATGGACCTGTCGCACGGCGCGGCGTTCTACGCGGCGTGCGAGGTGCGCACCGCCGGGCTCGACGAGCTGCGCTCGGCCGACGCGGTGGTGCTCGCCGCGGGCCGCGGCGGGCGGCCCGGCGAGTCGCGGCTCGACCTGCTGCGCGACAACGCGCGCGTGGCCGCCGACGTCGGCCGCGCGCTGGCCGGCTTCGGCGGCACGATCGTCGTGGTCACGAACCCGGTCGACGTGCTGGTGCGCGTCGTCGCCGAGGCGAGCGGCCTGCCCTCGGCACGGGTCCTCGGCACCGGCACCATGCTCGACACCGCGCGGCTGCGGCGCGCGCTCGCCTCGCGCCTCGGCGTCGCGCCGGGCTCGGTCCACGCCCACGTCGTCGGCGAGCACGGCGACTCCGAGGTCGTGCTGTGGTCGGGCGCGCGCGCGGGCGGCGTGCCGCTGCGCGACTGGCCGGGCTGGCGCACCGGCGACGAGGGCCGGATCGCCGACGCGGTGCGCACCGCCGCGCAGGAGATCATCCGCCGCAAGGGCGCGACCAACCACGCGATCGGGCTCGTCACCGCGAGCCTGCTGCGCTGCCTGCTGCGCGACGAGCGCCGCGTGCTCGACGTCTCGCGCGTGCAGGACGGCGCGGCGGGGCTGCGCGACGTCGCGCTGTCGCTGCCGACGATCGTCGGTCGCGACGGCGGCACGACGGTGGTCGAGCCGGCGATGGACGCGGCCGAGCGCGCCGCGCTCGAGCGCTCGGCCGCGGTGCTGCGCGCCGCCGCGGACACGCTCGCGCGTCCTTGAGCGGCGCGCCGGCGCGCTATCCTGCGCCGCATGGACCACCTCGACGTGCTGATCGTCGGTGCCGGGATCTCCGGCATCGGCATGGCCCGCCACCTGCGCCGCCACCGTCCGGGCGACTCGTTCGCGCTGCTCGAGGCGCGCGACGCGCTCGGCGGCACCTGGGACCTGTTCCGCTATCCCGGCATCCGCTCGGACTCGGACATGCACACCTTCGGCTACGGCTTCCGTCCCTGGCCGGGGGAGAAGACGATCGCCGACGGCCCGTCGATCCTGCGCTACCTGCACGACACGGTGCGCGAGGCCGGCCTCGACGGCGCGATCCGCTACCGGCACCGCGTGACGCGCGCCGCGTGGTCGAGCCGCGACGCGCGCTGGACGGTCGACGTCGAGCGCGACGGCGTCGCCGGGACGCTCACCTGCCGCATGCTCGCGGTCTGCGCCGGCTACTACGACCCCGAGCGGGGCCACGCGCCGCGCTTCGAGGGCGACTCGAGCTTCGCCGGCCGGATCGTGCACCCGCAGGCGTGGCCCGCGGACCTCGACTGGGCGGGCCGACGCGTCGTCGTGATCGGCAGCGGCGCGACCGCGGTCACGCTGGTGCCGGCGATGGCCGCGCGCGCCGCGCACGTGACGATGCTGCAGCGCTCGCCGACCTGGATGGTGTCGCGGCCGTCGCGCGACGCGCTCGGGGCGGCGCTCGAGCGGGTGCTGCCGCGGCGCGCGGCGCACGCGATCGCGCGCTGGCGCAGCGTGCTCTTCGGCGCGTGGTTCTTCCGGCTGTGCCGCCGCGACCCGCGGCGCGCCGGCCGGGGGCTGCTGAAGCTGCTGCGCGCCGAGCTGCCGCGCGAGACGATCGCCGCGCACTTCACGCCGCGCTACGACCCGTGGACGCAGCGGCTGTGCCTCGTGCCCGACGGCGACCTGTTCGCCGCGATCCGCGAGGGCCGCGCCTCGGTCGTCACCGACCACGTCGAGCGCTTCGACGCGCGCGGCATCGTGCTGCGCTCGGGCGCGCGGCTCGACGCCGACGTGATCGTCACCGCGACCGGGCTGGAGCTGAAGTTCCTCGGCGGCATCGCGCTCGAGGTCGACGGCGCGCGCGTCGATCCGGCCGCCTGCCTGCCGTATCGCGGGCTGATGCTGTCCGACGTGCCGAACCTGGTGCAGGTGTTCGGCTACACGAACGCGTCGTGGACGCTGCGCGCCGACCTCGTCGCGCGCTGGACCTGCCGCGTGCTCGACCGGATGGACCGCCTCGGCGCGCGCTGGGCGGTGCCGCGGCGGCGCGGCGGCGAGACCGGCGTCGACCCGATGGTCGACTTCTCGTCGGGCTACTTCGCGCGTGCGCTCGACCGCTTCCCGAAGCAGGGCGCGCGGGCACCGTGGCGCGCCGAGCAGGACTACCTGCGCGAGCTGCCCCGGCTGCGCTTCGGGCGGCTCGACGACGGCGTCCTCGAGTTCGGCGGCACGACGGCCGGCCGCGGCGCCCCCGCCTCGGGGCTCGCGTCCGGGAGCGCGACGTGAACGAGCGGCTCGTCGCGTTCTTCCGCGGCACCGGCACCGATCACCGCGGCCGCGGGCTCGACGCGATCCTCGCCCGCGACGACGCGTGGCTCGAGTCGACGCACGACTTCGTGCAGTGGCTGTTCCCGCTTCGCGAGCCGAGCGGCGTGCTGCCGCAGGCGCCGCGGCTCGACGCGGCGACCGAGGCCGCGTTCGCGGCCGACGCGGCGCTGCGCGACGCGCTGGGCCGCGCGTTCGAGCGGATGCTGCGCTTCTACGGGTTCGAGCGGCGCGACGACGGCTCGATCGCGCCGGGCCCGCACTGGGACGCCCGCGCACCCGACTGGTTCCGCCGGTCCACGCACAACGACCTGCGCATCACCCGGATCCTGCGCTCGCTGACGCTGCTCGGCCGGGCCGACGACGCCCGGCGCTTCCTCGCCGCGCTCGCCGCCGAGCGGGCGGCCCGGCCCGACTGCGGCATCGGCGCGACCGCGTTCGCGTTCTGGGAAGACGCGGTCGGGCGCGGGTCCGGTTGACGCCCGCCGCCGCCGCACGCCACCATCGCCGCCACGCCGGGGGCCACGACGCCGCACCGGCCCGAGGAGACCGTCCGATGCACCGACCCCACCTGCTCGATCTGCGGATCGGGCCCGACTGGCCCGACCTGTCCACGGCCGAGGCCGTGCGCGCGTTCGAGTCGATCCCGTACGACGAGCGCATCGCCGCGCGGAGCACGTACGAGGCGATCCGCATCGGCGCCGCGGTCGATCCGGCGGCGCCGGCGATCACGTTCCTGCCGAACGCCGACCCCGACGAGGCGCCGGTGGTGTTCTCGCACGCGCAGGTGCTCGCGCGCATCACGCAGGCGGCCAACGCGTTCACGGCGCTCGGCGTCGGCAAGGACGACGTCGTGAGCTTCCTGCTGCCGCTGCTGCCGCACGCGTTCTACACGCTGTACGGCGCCGAGGCCGCGGGCATCGCGAACCCGGTCAACCCGCTGCTCGAGCCGTACCAGCTCGTCGAGATCCTGCGCGCGGCAAACACGAAGGTGCTGGTGGCGCTCGGGCCGATGCCGGGCGCGGACATCTGGGAGAAGGTGCAGCGCATCCGCGCCGAGCTGCCCGAGCTGGCCGCGGTCGTCGCGGTCAACGGCGCCTCGGTCGCGACCGCCGCGCCGCCGAAGCCCGGCGAGCCCGCGCCCGCCGGCGCCGCGCCGGTCTACGACTTCGACGCGCTGGTCGGCGCGCAGCGCGGCGACGCGCTCGAGAGCGGGCGCGAGATCTCGGCCGACGACGCCTGCGCGTACTTCCACACCGGCGGCACGACCGGCACGCCGAAGCTCGTGCGCCACACGCACCGCAACCAGGTCTGCCAGGCCTGGACGATCGGGCTGATGCTGCGCCAGAAGCCGGGCGAGTCGATCCTGTTCGGGCTGCCGCTGTTCCACGTCGGCGGCGCGCTCACGCAGGGGCTCTCGACGCTCGCCTCGGGCGGCAACATGGTCGTGCTCTCGCCGTCGGGCTGGCGCAGCGCGGCCGCGCAGCGCAACGTCTGGAGGCTCGTCGAGACTTTCCGGCCGAGCACCTTCGGCGGCGTGCCGACCGTGCTCGCCGCGGCGCTGCACGCGCCGAGCGACGGGCTCGACCTGTCGAGCCTGAAGCGCGCCTCGGGCGGCGGCTCGGCGATCCCGGTGGCGGTCGGCCGCACCTACGTCGAGAAGTTCGGCATCCCGGTGCTCGAGGTCTACGGCATGACCGAGACCTCGAGCGTGCACACGATCGCCTTCGCCGACCGGCCGCTGCGGCTCGGCTCGGTCGGCCACCCGGTGCCGTACGCGCGGGTGCGCATCGTCAAGGTCGACGCGCAGGGCCGCTGCACCGGCGACTGCGCGACCGACGAGATCGGCGTCGTCGCGATGGCCGGCCCGGGCGTGTTCTCGGGCTACCTGAGCGAGAAGCACAACCGGGAGGCCTTCGTCGAGCCGGGCTGGGTCAACTCGGGCGACCTCGGGCGGCTCGACGCCGACGGCTACCTGTGGATCACCGGCCGCGCGAAGGACCTGGTGATCCGGGGCGGCCACAACATCGATCCGCAGCCGGTCGAGGAGATCCTGTTCGGCCATCCGGCGGTGGCGCTCGCGGCGATGGTCGGGCAGCCCGACGCGTACGCGGGCGAGCTGCCGGTCGCCTACGTGCAGCCCAAGCCCGGCGCGTCGATCGATCCGAACGAGCTGGTCGACTTCGTCCGCGAGCGCACCCCGGAGCGCGCCGCGGTGCCGGTGGCGGTGCACCTCGTCGATCCGATGCCGCTGACCGGCGTCGGCAAGGTGTTCAAGCCGGCGCTGCGCTGGGACGCGGCGCGGCGCGTCGCCGAGCGGATGCTGGCCGACCTCGGGCTGCCGGGCCTGCGCGTCGAGGCCGGCGCGCACCCGGTGCACGGCAACCTGATCACGGTGACGGTCGCGGGCGCGGCCCCCGACGCGCGCGCCGAGCTCGAGCGCCGCGTGCAGGAGCGGCTCGGGCCGCTGACGATGCGCCACGAGGTGGCGTTCGAGGGCTGAGGCGGGCGACGGCGCCGACCCGAGACGGTGCGGCGGGCCGGCCCACCGCGTCAGCGGTACAGGCGTTCCGCGCCGGCGAGCACCGCGCGCGCGGCGCTCGCGCCGAGCGCGTCCGCGACCGGCGCGAGCGTCGTCGCGTAGTCGGGTTCGTCCCCGGGCGCGAAGCTGGTATGAGGCCAGTCGGAGCCCCACACCAGCCGGTCGCCGAACCGCGCGGCGACCCGCCGCACGGTGTCGTGCAGCGCGTCGTACGGCGCGCGCGCGCCGAGCCGGTACCACCCGGACAGCTTGACCCATGCGCCCGCGTCGGCGAGCCGTGCCAGCGCGTCCCAGGCGGGGTCCTCGGCCGGCGTGCCGACGCCCAGTCCGGCGAGGTGGTCGAGCACCGCGACCGGCGCGCCGCGCGCGTGGAGCGCCGCGATCGCGGGCAGCTCGGAGGGCCGCGCGTACCACTGGACGTGCCAGCCGCGCGCGGCGAGCCGCGGCGCGAGCGTCGCATGGTCGCGCGCGGCGTCGCCGGCGTGGCCGACCGGCGAGACCCGGTTGAAGCGCGTGCCGCGCACGCCGGCCGCGTGGAGGGCGTCGAGCGTCGCGTCGTCGACCGACGCGTCGAGGACGGCGACGCCGCGATGGCGGCCGCCGCCGGCGGCGAGCGCGCGCAGCATCACCGCGTGGTCGCCGCCGTAGACGCTCGGCTGCACGATCACCAGCCGCGACGCGCCGACGCCCGCGGCGAGCGTCTCGACGGCCGCGAGCGGCCGGTGCGCGGGCGCGTAGTGGCCGGGCACCGTCGGCGCGGCCGCGTCGAAGACGTGGACGTGCGCGTCCCAGCCGTCCGCGGCGACGCTCATGCCGCCGTGATCCCCCGCTCGCGCACGAGCCGGCCCCACTGCGCCTGCTGGGCCTTCAGGAACCCCGCGACGGCCGCCTCGCTCGAGTTGTCGAACACCTCGCCCGACAGCGTGCGGATGCGGCCGAGCACCTCGGGGTCGGCGAGCGCGCGGCGCAGCGCGGCGACCAGCGTCGCCTTCGTCGCGGGCGGCACGCCCGCCGGCGCGAGGACCGGATTCCATTCGTGGACCTCGACGCCGCGCACCCCCGCCTCGGCGATCGACGGCACCTCGGGCAGCGCGCGCGTGCGCAGCGGCGCGGTGACGCCCAGCGGGCGCAGCCGTCCCGACCGGATGTGGCCGAGCGAGGACGCGACGTTGGCGAAGAAGAGCGGCACCTGTCCGCCCATGACGTCGTTGAGCGCCGGACCGCCCCCGCGGTACGGCACGTGCAGCAGCTCGACGCCGGCGCGCTGCTCGAACAGCGCGCCGGCGAGATGCTGCGCCGAGCCGTTGCCCGACGACGCGTAGGCCAGCTTCCCGGGCGCGGCGCGGGCCATCCGCACGACGTCGGCGACGGTCTTCGCCTCGAAGCCGGGCGTGCAGACCATCACGTTCGGGAACAGCGCGACGACGCCGAGCGGAACGAACGCCGCGTCGGTGTCGTAGGGCAGCTTCGGGAAGAGCGCGGGGTTGACCGCGAACGACGACGCGTCGAACAGCAGCTGCGTGCCGTCGGGCGCGGCGCGCGCCACCTGCTGCGCGGCGATCTGGCCGCTCGCGCCCGGCCGGTTCTCGACGACCACCGGCTGGCCGAGCGCCTCGGCGAGCCGGGGCGCCACCAGCCGCGCCATCAGGTCGGCGCCGCCGCCCACCGGATACGACACGACCAGCACGACCGGCCTGCCGCCGGCCAGGGGTCCGGCCGCGACGGCCCGTCCGGGGAGCGGGGCCAGCGCGAGAAGCCCGGCGGCGCGCAGCGCGCGCCTGCGGCCGGCATCGTGGGCGGACGGGGAGTCGGCGGTCATCGGGTCTTCTCCTCAGGTGAGCGTCACGGAATAGCGGAACGCGTGCGCGTCGCCTCGCGTGCGCCGGAACTCGACCGCGCGGCCCGCGACGTCGCGGGCGACGCGCTCGACGCAGGCGCACGGATGGCCGGGCGCGAGCCCGAGCAGCCGCGCGTGCCTCGCCCCCAGCACGTCGAAGCGGATGGTGTCGACCGCGCGATGCACGTGCACGCCGCAGCGCTCGGCGTAGACGGGGTACAGCAGGTCGCCCCAGTCGTCGGCAGCGCCCTGCGCGAGCGCGTCGAACGCGGGCAGCGGCAGCCACAGGTCCTCGACCAGGCAGGGCTCGCCGTCGAGCGAGCGCACGCGCTGCAGCCGCAGCACCGGCTCGCCGCGCGCCAGGTCGAGCCGCTGCGCGACCTCGGGCACCGCGGTCGACGGCTGGCGCGAGACGATCCGCGAGGTCGGCAGCCGCCCGTCCTCGCCGAACCGGAAGAAGCGCAGCAGCGTCGAGCCCGACAGCCCCGAGCGCACGAAGGTGCCGCGGCCGTGCCGCCGGTCGATCAGGCCCTCGTCGGCCAGCAGCTCGAGCGCGCGGCGCAGCGTGCCGAGCGCGACGCCGTGCTCGCCCGCGAGGCGGTCCTCGGCCGGCATCGCGGTGCCGGGCGGCCATTCGCCGGCCACGATCCGCTCTCGCAGCGCGGCGGCGAGCGCGGCGTAGCGGCTGGTGCCGGGCGGCAGGGAGGGAACGGCGACGACGGGCACGGGGTCCTTTCCGGATGTCCTATAGAGGAGCATAGGACATTCGCGGCGGCGGGTCCAGCATCCGGGCGATGCGCACCGGGCCGGCCGATCCGTGCGGACCGGCTACCATCGACGCCCGCGCACGATCCGCATCGAGGAGACACCATGCACGCCGTCCGCTTCTCCCGCTTCGGCCCCGCCCACGAGGTCGCCGAGCTCGTCGAGGTGCCCGAGCCCGACGCCCCGGGCCCCGGCGAGGTGCTGCTCGAGATCGAGCGCTCGTCGATCAACCCGGCCGACCTGCTGATGTTCGAGGGCCGCTACGGCGCGGCGCCGCCGAAGCTGCCGGTCTGGGCGGGCGGCGAGGCGGTCGCGCGCGTGCTGCAAGCCGGCGAGGGCGTGACCCACCTGAAGCCCGGCGACCGCGTGCTCGCGCTGCTCGCCGCGCGCGGCAACTGGCGGCCGCGCACGAAGGCGCCGGCGGCGCGGCTGTTCGCGCTGCCCGAGGCCGACCTCGACCAGCTCGCGATGCTCGGCGTCAATCCGCCCACGGCGTGGCTGATGCTGCACGACTTCGTGTCGCTCGCGCCCGGCGACTGGGTGATGCAGAACGCCGGCAACTCGGGCGTCGGGCAGGCGGTGATCCAGTTCGCGAAGCGCCTCGGCTGGCGCACGGTGAGCGTGGTGCGCCGGCCCGAGCAGGCCGCGCCGCTGCGCGCGATCGGCGCGGACGCGGTGGTGGTCGACGCCCCCGACCTCGCGCAGCGCGTCGTCGAGGCGACCGGCGGCGCGCGTCCGCGGCTCGGCATCGACGCGGTCGCGGGCGAGGCGACGCGGCGGATGGCGCGCTCGCTCGCCGACGGCGGCACCGTCGTCAACTACGGGCTGCTGTCGGGCCAGCCCTGCGCGCTCGACGCCTCCGACGTGGTGTTCCGCGACGTGGCGCTGCGCGGCTTCTGGCTCGCGCGCTGGTTCGCCGGCGTGCCGCTCGACGCGCAGCACGCGCTGTACCGGCGCCTGGGCGCCGCGATCGCCGACGGCACGCTGCGCGTCGAGGTCGAGGCGACCTATCCGCTGGCGCGCGTGAAGGAGGCGCTCGCCCACGCGGCGCGCCCCGCCCGCGGCGGCAAGGTGCTGCTGGCGCCGAACGCATGAGCGGCGCCGGCGACGACGCGCGCACGGTGATGGTCACCGGCGCGGCCTCGGGCATCGGTCGCGAGACCGCGCTGCGGCTGGGCGCGCGCGGGCTGCGCGTGATGGCGACCGATCGCGACGGCGACGGCGCGGCGGCGGTCGCCCGCGCGATCGTCGAGGCGGGCGGCACCGCGCTGCACGCGCGGATGGACGTCACGCGCGACGACGAGGTCGAGGCCGCGGTCGACGCGACGATCGCGGCCTGGGGACGGCTCGACGGCGCGTTCGACAACGCCGGCGTGCAGGAGGACGACGCGAGGCTCCTCGAGGTCTCCGAGGCGGTGTTCGACCGGACGATGGAGATCAACGTCAAGGGCGTCTGGCGCTGCCTGCGCGCGCAGGTCCGGCGGATGGTCGCGCAGCCGGGCGGCGGCTCGATCGTCGTCACCGCGTCGGTCGCCGGGCTGCGCGGCGCGCCGCGGATGTCGGCCTACGCGGCGAGCAAGCACGCGGTCGTCGGGCTGGTGCGCTCGGTCGCGGTGGAGTACGCGACGCGCGGCGTCCGCGTGAACGCGGTGTGCCCGGGCGTGATCGACACGCCGATGACCGGGCGCGCGCTCGCGCGCGACCCGCGCGTGCGCGCCGCGATCGACCGGATGCATCCGCTCGGCCGCACCGGGCGCCCGCACGAGATCGCCGACGCGGTCGCGTGGCTGCTGTCGGACGAGTCGTCGTTCGTGACCGGGCAGGCGATCGCGATCGACGGGGGCTTCACGGCGGCCTGAGCGCCGGCCCGGCGTTCCGGTCGCCGTCCCGCGGACGGTCAGTCGGTGACGGCGACCACCTCGACCTCGAGCATGAACTCGGGCACCACGAGCGCCGTCGTGCCGACCAGCGTGCTCGCCGGGCGGTGCTCCCCGAAGCGGCGGCCCCGGATCTCGCGGAAGGCCTTCACGCGCGCCGCGTCGAGACCCACGACGTAGACGTTCATCTTCGCCACGTGGGCGAGCGTCGCGCCGGCGGCGGCCAGGGCACGCTCGAGGTTGTCGAACACCCGCTCGGCCTGCGCCTCGAACGTGGTCCCGACGACGCGGCCCTGCTCGTCGACGGCGACCTGGCCCGACACGTGGATCGTGCGGCCGCCGGTGACGACGGCGACGTGCGAATAGCCCGCGCGCGGCACGCCGGGCGGATCGATGAACTCGACGCTCATGGGGTCTCCTCGGATCGGATGCCGGCGGCTGCGCGCCGGACACCGCATCGTCGCCGGTCGGCGACGGGAACGCCAGCGCGGTCCGCGTATGCTCGCGCCATGCTCCTGCTCGCCCGACTCGACCGCGTCCAGGCGGTCCTGCTGCGCGACCGGCTCGCACGGCACGGCATCGCCGCGCACCTGCTGAACCTGCACGTGCAGGGCGCGGTCGGCGAGCTGCCGCCCGAGGCCGCGCTGCCGCAGGTCTGGATCGCCGACGAGCGCGACGCCGAGCGCGCCCGGGCGGTGCTCGCCGCGCACGAGGCCGACGTGCGCCGCACCGGCCCGCCGCGCTTCTGCGGCGAGTGCGGCGAGGAGAACCCCGTCGGCTTCGAGCTGTGCTGGTGCTGCGGCCGCGCGATGCCGCCGTGACCACGGAGGGCACGACGCGGCCACGGTCCGGCCCGCTCGCCCGGATTCGCAGGTCGACCATCGGAAGGTGCACGCGTCACACATCGCGGGGTTATGCTCACCGCCCCTGGGATTCCGCTCTGCCTAACCCGCATCGGAACGCGAAGCACTCGCTGCGGAGCTCCGATGACCCGACCCGACCTTCTCGACGAACCCGACGACGCCCGGGCCCCCGGGCTTCCGCCGGCCCGCGATCGAGCGGTCCGGCCCGACGCCGACCGCCCGCGCGCCGCGCTGCCCGTCACGCTCGCGCTGCGGCTGCTCGACGCGCTCGACTTCGGCGTACTGCTGCTCGAGCCCGACGCGCGGGTGCGCTGGGCCAACCGTCCGGCGCGCGAGGCGCTCGTCGGCGACGACCTGCTCAGGCTCGAGGACGGCCGGATCGTCGTGCACGGCGCGGCCCGGCGGCGGGCGCTCGCCCGCGGGCTGGAGGACGCGGTCGCCGGCGTGCGACGGCTGTTGTGCCTGGGCGGCGGCGTGCCTTCGGTCAAGCTCGCGCTGGTGCCGTGGGCCGCGGCCGAGGACGGCACGCCGCTGCTGCTCGGCACGCTGCAGACCGGCGAGCGCGAGCAGTGGCCGGCGCTCGCCGCCTACGCGCACGAGCGGCGGCTGTCGGCGGGCGAGACCGACGTGCTGGAGCAGCTGGTGCTCGGCGACCGCCCGCCGCAGATCGCCGCGCGCCGCGGCTCCACCGAGGGGACCGTCCGCAGCCAGATCAAGGCGCTGCTCGAGAAGACCGGCACGCACAGCATGCGCGAGCTCGTCGTCGAGGCGCTGCATCTGCCGCCGATGCCGGCGGCCGGCCACGACCGCCCGGCAGGGCCGGCACGCGGCCGCTCGCGCGTCGGGCCCCCGTTCGACGGACACGACGCGCTCGGGTCCGACCGCCCGCCGACGCCGCCGCGCTCCGACGCGGGCCCGGCCACGGCCCGCGCCGTCCGCGCGCCTCGGGGCCCGCGCGTCGCGCCCTTCGCCCGGACGGCGCCGATCCTCGATCGTCGCGCGCTGCTCGCGCTGCGGGCGTCGCAGTTCGCGTGGCCGCCGGCGGGCTGAGGGCGCGCCCGGCCCGCGCGGCCCGGCGACCTCGTCCGCAGGGCGCCCCGTTCGCACGCTCGGCGTTCGATCTCCGCGCCTGACGCGCCCGCCGCGGCGGTTCAGCGCTGCCGGCGCTCGTCCCCGGCCGGCACCGCCAGTCGCTCCGCGCCCGTGCGTCCCGGATCGGGTGCATCGGCCCCCGCCTGCACCTTCGGCCATGCGAGCGTCTCGGCGCCGAGCGCCGCCTCGGTCGAGACGACCCCGCCTGCGGCGAAGCGCCGCGCGATCGCCCGGGTCACCGCGGGCGCCGCCGCGCTCGTGCCGTTCAGGCGCACGGCCGATCCGCCGCGCGTTCCGGCGCCGAGCACGCCGCGCCGCGCGGCCGACGCGTCGGAGGGCGCGAGCAGATCCGGTCCCGTCCGGTGCGGCGCCTGCAGCCCGGCCTGCGCGATCGCCGGACCCGCGGCGGGGTAGGGCACGGGCGCGCCGGCGTCGCGGCGGTGCGCACCGACCACGATCGTGCGGCGTCCGGTCGCGATGCCGTTCAGCGTGGCGCCCGCGGTCACCGGCCCGTCGTAGGGCTCGAGGTCGACCTCGATCGGCCGGCCCGAGGCGTCCTCGTCGGAGGGGCGCGGTCGCTCGAACCGCGACTGACGGCCCCGCGCGCGCGTGCCGAAGGGCACGTCGTTGCGACGGATCCAGCCGTGGACCTCGGTGGCCGGCCCGGACAGGTGGGCGATCTTCACCGACCACGTGCCCGCGGGTGCCCAGGGGCGCTTCGGGTCGTCTCCGGCCGTCGGCCACACCGCGACCAGCACCACGTCGCGATCGTTCCAGAACCCGAACGCCGGGCCCTGGCCCTCGGCCACGTACGACACCGTCGCGAGCGTGCGCTGCGCGTCGGTCGCGCCCGCCGCATCGTGCTCGCGAAGCCGCTGCCGCGCTCGTGGTGAGCGTCGTGGGGGCATCGCGCCGCGCGCGGCGCGTCCGCGCTAGGCTCGCGCCCGTTCCGATTCCGGGGTGGCCCCATGCAGGATCCCATCGACGCGGCGGCGCCCGCAGGCCCGACCGCGATCGTCGTCGGTGCCTCGGGCGGGCTGGGCGGCGCGCTCGTCGACGCGCTGCTCGCGCGCGGCGCGTTCGGTACCGTGCTCGCGCTGGCGCGCACGCCGTCGGCGCCCGTGCCGTCGGGTGCCCCGGCCGCGCGCGTCGTGCGCGGCACGATCGACGTCGAGGACGAGGCGAGCGTGGCGGCGGCCGCCGCGCTCGCGCGCACGCTGCCGCGGCCCCGCCTCGTGCTGGTGGCGAGCGGGCTGCTGCACGCGGCCGACGGGCTGCGGCCCGAGAAGTCGCTCGCGCAGCTCGACCCCGCTCGGCTCGCGCGTCTCTTCGCGGTCAACGCGATCGGGCCGGCGCTGGTCGCCAAGCACTTCGTGCCCGCGATGCCGCGCGACGGCCGGGTGGTGTTCGCCGCGCTGTCGGCGCGCGTCGGCAGCCTCTCCGACAACCGGCTGGGCGGCTGGTACGGCTACCGGGCGTCGAAGGCGGCGCTGAACATGCTGCTGCGCTGCACGGCGATCGAGTGGACGCGCACCGCCCGCGACAGCGTCTGCGTGGGGCTGCATCCCGGCACGGTGGACACCGCGCTGTCCGCGCCGTTCCGGGGCGGGGTGGCCGACAGCCGGCTGTTCTCGCCGGCCCGCTCGGCCGCTCACCTGCTCGACGTGATCGACCGCCTCGGCCCCGCCGACACCGGCCGGGTGTTCGCCTGGGACGGCACCGAGGTGCCGGCCTGAGCGCGGGCGGAACCGCCTAGCCTTCGACCCGCAGCACCACGCCCCCCGGCAGCGTGCAGTCGCCCACCAGCGGCGACATCGTCCACGTGTGCACGCCGAGCCGCCCGAGCGCGAGCGCGAGCGCATCCCGCATGCGTGCGGCCTCCGCGCCGCCCGGCACGCCGCAGGCCTCGGCGACCAGCGTCGCGCCGCTCCCACGTACGCCGTGGGCCAGCTCGGCGAGCGAGTCGACCTGGGCCGCGGCGATCGAGCCGTCGGGCTCGACGACCACGATCCGGAGCTCCTCGTCCGCGACCCGGACGTCGAGCGCCTGCGGCTCGTCGGGCTCGAGCGCCGCTGGATCGATCGTCGCGCGCACCACCGGCGCCGGTCCGACGCGCGCCGCACGGGCATGGGCGACGCCGCCGGGGGTGCCGGGCCAGGCGATCACGGCGCCGCCCAGCACGACGCCGATCGCCGTGCCGCCCACGGCGGCCGCCAGCGCGGCGCGGCGCGAACGGCCGGCCCGGCGGAACGTCGGCGGCGCAGGCGCGGCCGACGAGGCCGCGCAGCACCCGGCGGGTGCGCTGCCGCACACGTGCACGCGTCCCGTTCGCGCGATCACGGTCATTCCCCTTCGGTGCAGACCCAGTGCCGCGAGATCGCCGGCGTCCCGCAGTGCCTGCGGACGAACGCGGCGATCGCGTTCGGCGTGACCGGGTTCGGGCCGTCCCACGAGCGACCGGCCCAGTAGGCGGCCTCGACGATCGCCGAGTCGGCCGCGCCGAGCCGGTGCGCCTCGGCGAGGCGCATCGCGAGCTCGAGCTGGGCGCCGGCGAGGTCGCGCCAGGCGAGCGAGCGCAGGCGGTCGAGCTCGGCGCCGCGCCCCGGATCGACCGACGCGACGGCGGCGGACGACGCAGCGGTGCCCTGGGCCGGGGCCGGAGCCGGGTACGAGACGACGAGCGGGGCCGCAGCAGCGGCGACGATCCTGAAGACGGGCATCGCGAGGTCCTCCTGGACACCGGCACCGTGCCGGCGACGTGTGGGGACCTTACGCGCGGCTCCGGCGCACGCCCATGCCGCGGATCGGGGACGCCTCGACGCGCCTCGTCCCGCGGATGCGGGATGGACGCGTGCGCGGCTCAGCGCACCACGTCGAGCAGCTCGACCTCGAACTGCAGCGTCGCGTTCGGCGGGATCACGCCGCCGGCGCCGCGCGCGCCGTAAGCGATGGCGGGCGGGCAGGTGAGCATCGCCTTGCCGCCGACCTTCATCCGCTGCACGCCCTCGGTCCAGCAGGGGATCACGCGGTTGAGCGGGAACTCGGCGGGCTGCCCGCGCTTGTGCGAGCTGTCGAACTCGCGGCCGTCGGCGAGCGTGCCCCGGTAGTGGACGCGCACGGTGTCGGTGGCGCCGGGGGTCGCGCCCTTGCCGGGCACGGTCGAGCGGAACACGAGCCCGCTCTGCGTGACGACCGCGCCGGGCTCGGCGGCGGCGCGCACGGCGAGCTCGGACGGGGACGCCGCCTGCTGGGCGACGGCGGGGACGGCGGCGAGCGCCAGGACGAGCGCGAACGAACGCTTCATGCGGGGCGATCCGGAAGGGAGGGCGGGGCCGGGATCATCGCCCCCGGCGCGCGCGCGCGCAATCTGGGCCGCGCGCCGGCCCCGGCGCCCGGCGCGCCGCCGCGCGGGCGGCACCGGCGCGGCCGGCTCCGCCCGCGCCCCGGATCACTTGTAGACGAGGTCGCGCAGCCCGAGGCTGATGACCGGCACGTAGGTGATCACCATCAGGCAGGCCAGCACCACCAGCACGAACGGCACCAGGTGCGGAATGATCCGGTCGAGCGAGATCCGCGCGACGGTGCACGCGGCGAACAGGTTCACGCCGAACGGCGGGGTGATCATGCCCAGCGCGAGGTTCACCACCATGATGATGCCGAAGTGCACCGGGTCGACGCCGAAGTGCGCCGCCACCGGCGCGAGGATCGGCGCGAGCACGATGATCGAGGCCGAGGTCTCGATGAACATGCCGATCACGAACAGCGCCGCGTTGACGCCGAGCAGGAACCAGAACGGGCTCTGCAGCACCGAGGTCAGCCACTGGCCGATCGCGTCGGGCACGCCGGCGCGCGTGATCAGGAACGCGAAGAAGCCGGCGTTCGCGATGATGAACATGATGACCGCCGACGAGATCGCCGACTTCTTCAGCACCGGCAGCAGGTCGCGCACCCCGATCTCGCGGTAGACCACCATGCCGACCAGCAGCGCGTAGACCACCGCGACCGCCGAGGCCTCGGTCGGCGTGAAGATGCCGCCGTAGATGCCGCCCAGGATGATCACCGGCATCAGCAGCGCCCAGAGCGCCTGCTTCACCGCCGGGCCGAACGCGAGCCGGCCCTCGCCGTCGCCCTTGCCCAGGCCCTTGATCTTGCACCAGACCCAGACGAAGGCCATCAGCCCGAAGCCGATCAGCAGGCCGGGCCCGAAGCCCGCGATGAACAGCTCGCCGATCGACACCTCGGCCGCGACGCCGTACAGGATCATCGGGATCGACGGCGGGATGATGACGCCGAGCTCGGCGCTGGTGGCCTGCAGCGCGGCCGCGTAGGGCGTCGGATAGCCGTGGCGGATCAGCGCGGGGATCAGGATCGCGCCGATCGCGAACGTGGTCGCCACCGACGAGCCCGAGACCGCGGCGAAGATCATGCAGGTCAGCACGCAGGTCATCGGCAGGCCGCCCTGCACGCCGCCGACGACCGAGCGCGCGAACTCGACGAGCCGGCGCGAGATGCCGCCGGTCTCCATCAGGTTGCCCGCGAGGATGAAGAACGGGATCGCCGCGAGCGGGAACTTGTTGATCGAGCCGAAGATCTCCTTGGCGGCGATCAGCGGGTTGACGCCGGTGATCTGCATGCCGAGCAGCGCGGACAGGCCGATCGACACCGCGACCGAGACGGTCAGCGCGAAGCAGATCAGCATCGTGACGAGCATCGTGGTGGTCATGTGCGACGCTCCTTACTGCGCGAGCTCGAGGTCTTCGCGCTTCGGGTCGAGCGCGTTGCCGAGCGCCCCGGGGATCGAGGCGAAGCAGCCCACCGGGATCGCGAGGTAGGCCCAGAACATCGACACGTTCTCCAGCCCGGCCACGGACTGCACCGAGCCGCGCTGCGCGTAGTCCCAGCCGATCCAGCCGATGCAGGCGAGGAACGAGATCGACACGATCGCGACCGCCCACTCGAGGAAGCGCCGGCCGCCGGGCGGGCTCCAGCGGTGCAGCACGTCGACGCAGACCATCGCGCCCTGCCGGAAGGCGGCGGCGATGCCGGTGAACACCATCCAGATCAGCGCGAAGCGGATCAGCACCTCGGTCCACTCGGCGGGCTGCTCGAGCACGAAGCGCGTGATGATCTGGAAGAAGCCGAGGCCGGCGGCGACGGCGAGCATCGCGCAGGCGAACAGCAGCGCGGTGCCGGTCACGGCGCGCTCGAACGCGAGGAAGGTCTGTTTCATGGTCGCGGGGGTCCGGATGCGCGCACGCCGCCCGATGGGGCGGCGTGCGAGGCGGGACGGCGCCCGGGACGCGCTCGCCCCGAGGCGCCGGAACGGCCGGAGGGTCGCCCCGGCCGCCGTGCCGTCACTTGAAGTTGCGGATGCGGTCGATGTTGGCCTGGCCGAACTGCTTGGCGAACTCGGCGTAGGCCGGCGTCAGCGCCGACTGGAACTTGGTCTTGTCGACCTCGACGACCTGCATGCCGCGCGACTTCAGCTCGGCCACGCCCTTCGCGTCGTCCTCGTCGACGCGCGCGCGATTCGCCTTCACCGCCTCGACGGCCGCGTCGAGGAAGTGCTTCTTGTCCTCGGCCGGCAGCTTGTCGAAGACGCCCTTGTTCATGATCAGCACGCCGGGCGAGTACACGTGGCCGGTCAGCGACAGGTGCTTCTGCACCTGGTCGAACTTGGCCGCCATGATCACCGACAGCGGGTTCTCCTGGCCGTCGACCGTGCCCTGCTGCAGCGCGGTGAACACCTCCGGGAAGGCCATCGGCGTCGGCACGATGCCGAAGTTCTTGTACGCGGTGATGTGGACCGGATTCTCCATGGTCCGCATCTTCAGGCCCTTCAGGTCGTCCGGCGAGTTGACCGCGCGCTTGCTGTTGGTCATGTGCCGCACGCCGTTCTCGCCCCAGGCGAGCGCCTTCATGCCCTTGGTCTCGAACTTCGACAGCAGCTCGCGGCCGATCTCGCCGTCGAGCACCGCGCGGGCATGGGCCTTGTCGCGGAAGATGAAGGGAATGTCGAGGATCCGGGTCTCGGGCACGAAGTTCGGCACCGGGCCGGTCGACGTGAAGGTCAGCTCGTGGGTGCCGAGCTGCACCGCCTCGATCGACTCGCGCTCGCCGCCGAGCGCGCCCGAGTAGAACGGCTGGATCTTGTACTTGCCGTTCGTGCGTTTCTCGACCTCGCGGGCGAAGGTGTCGATCGCCACGCCCTGGTGGGAGTTCTGGGCGATCGAGATGTTGATGCGCATCTGCGTCTGCGCGCCGACCTGTGTCGTGAAGAGGGCGGCGCCGGCGAAGGCGAGCAGCAGGCGGGTGAGCTTCATGGATCCGTCTCCTGGGTTGGGGTCTCGGGCTCGTCGCCCCCGGCGACCCGGCGGGGCGAAGGCTGGCCGGCGAGTGTACGGCACCGGCGGCGACGGCGGAATTCCCCTCTGCGCGGTCGGTCGGGCCGCTCCCGTGGCGCGGGCGCATCGGTCGGATGCTGCAGCGCAACCATTCGGGCGTCGGCAACCGCCGTCGGGCGGCGGGACGCGCGGTCGACGAGCCGGCGTCCCCCGTCGGAGTCGGTGGTGCGCGTCCGGCTCGGCTCCAATGACCGTCCCGTTCCTCGGTCGAAGGACCCGCGTCGATGCCGTTCCGCCCGCCTTCCCTGTCGCTCCGTGCCCGTCTGCACGCCGTCGCCGCCGCGGCGGTCGTCGGCGTCGCCTTCGTGGGAGCCCTCGCCCATCACCGGCTGAGCGCCGAGGTCGCGCGCGCCGACGCGTTCATCGAGCGCGAGTTCGCGGCCACCGCCGCGACCGGCCGCATCCAGGCCGGCGTCGCGAACACGCGCCGCTTCGAGAAGGACGTGTTCCTCAACATGGCCGACGACGGCGAGCTCGAGAAGTACCTGAAGCAGTGGCGCGGCGCGCTCGCCGGCGCCTCCGCAGAGCTCGACCGGCTCGAGCCGCTGCTCGACCGCGAGGCGGCGACCGCCCTCGCGCCGATGCGCGAGGGGCTGCGGCGCTACGCCGCGGGCGTCGAGGGCATCGTGCGCGACATCCGGACCGGCAGGATCAACGATCCCTGGGCGGCGAACCAGGCGATGGAGCCGTTCAAGAAGGACGTGCGGGCCGCCGACGGCGCGTTCGCCGGCCTGATCGAGGGCCTGGCGGCGAGCGGTCGCGAGGCGCGCGCGTCGATGGCCGCGGCGTCGCGCCGCTCGGCGACCGAGCTCGCCGCGGCGATCGTCGCGGTGATCGCGCTGGTGACGCCTCCGCTGCTGTGGGCGGCGCGCTCGGTGGCGCGCTCGGTGGCCGCCGCCCGCGACGCCGCCGAGCGGATCGCGGGCGGCGACCTGAGCGGCGCCGTCGAGGTCCGCGGGCGCGACGAGCTGGCGGCGCTGATGGGGTCGCTCGAGCGCATGCAGGCCGGGCTGCGCGAGCTGGTCGGCCGCGTGCGCGAGGGCGTCGACGGCGTCGCGACCGCCGCGACCGAGATCGCGACCGGCACCGGCGACCTGTCGCGGCGCACCGAGCAGCAGGCGGCGAACCTCGAGCAGACGTCGGCCGCGATGCTGGCGATCGCCGACGCGCTGGCCGCGCACGCCGACAAGAGCTCCGACGCGGCCCGCATCGCCGAGGCCGCGACCGGCAGCGCCGACCGCGGCGGCGCGAGCGTGCGCGAGGTGGTCGAGACGATGCGCGGCATCGCCGCGTCCAGCCGGCGGATCGCCGAGATCACCAAGGTGGTCGACGAGATCGCGTTCCAGACCAACCTGCTCGCGCTGAACGCCGCGGTCGAGGCGGCGCGCGCCGGCGAGCAGGGCCGCGGCTTCGCGGTCGTCGCCGCGGAGGTGCGCACGCTCGCGCAGCGCAGCGCCGGGGCCGCCCGCGAGATCCGGACGCTGATCGGCGAGTCGAGCTCGCGCGTGGAGGCCGGCGGCGTCCACGTCGACGAGGCCGGCCGCACGATCGACGGCGTCGTCGACGAGGTGCGCCGGCTCGGCGCGCTGATCGCCGAGGTGGTGCGCGACACCCGGAGCCGGAACGACGACGTCGCGCAGGTGAGCGCCGCGGTCGCCGAGCTCGACGCGCTGACGCAGCAGAACGCCGCGCTCGTCGAGCAGAGCGCCGCCGCGTCGGCGAGCCTGCAGGAGCAGGCGCGGACGCTCGCCGCGTCGGTGGCGCGCTTCCGGCTCGAGCGGGACGCGCGCACGCCCGCCTGAGGGGCGGGGGCCGGACGAAGGGCGGGCGCCCTGCACGTCCGACCCCCGGCGACGCACCCGGCCGGCTGCGTCCCGGGACGGGACCGCGGCCGACCGCGGGTGTCGGTGACCGATCCGCGGGTGTCGGTGACTGATCCGTGGGTGTCGTTGACCGATCCGCCGGGGCCCGCGCCCGACCGCGCCCTTCGGCCCGCCGCGCCGCGGTGCGGAGCCCGCGCACGGTGACCACGCGCCTCGAGCACGTGTCCGAGAAGCTCGGGGTCGAGACGCGCACCGCGGCGGCGGCCGCCGCCGCGCGGCTGCGGATCGGGGCCTAGGCCGCGGGCCGCCC
>DASPJX010000296.1:0-8145 GCA_035628395.1 Burkholderiaceae bacterium
CCGTCGCGGCCCTTCGCGGCGTCGTTGACCTTGACGTAGGCGAGGCCCTTCGCGCCGTAGATCGCGACGAACTGCGTGTACGCGTCGATCTCGCTGCGGGTCAGCTCCGCGCCGCCGGGCACGCGCAGCGCGACGACCCGCCCGCCGTCCATGTTGGCGGCGGCCGAGAACACCTTGAAGTCGACGTCGCGCATCGCGTCGGTCAGCTCGGCGAACTGCAGCTTCACGCGCAGGTCGGGCTTGTCGGAGCCGTACAGCCGCATCGCGTCGGCGTAGGTCATCCGCGGGAACTCGCCCGGCAGCGACACGTCCTTCACGTCGCGGAACACCGTGCGGATCATCTCCTCGAAGATCGCGCGGATCTCGGTCTCGTCGAGGAACGAGGTCTCGCAGTCGATCTGCGTGAACTCCGGCTGGCGGTCCGCGCGCAGGTCCTCGTCGCGGAAGCACTTGGTGATCTGGTAGTAGCGGTCGAAGCCCGCGACCATCAGCAGCTGCTTGAACAGCTGCGGCGACTGCGGCAGCGCGAAGAACTGACCGGCGTTCACGCGCGACGGCACGAGGTAGTCGCGAGCGCCCTCGGGCGTGCTCTTCGTGAGCATCGGCGTCTCGATGTCGATGAAGCCGAGCGAGTCGAGGTAGCGGCGCACCGCCATCGCCACCTTGTAGCGCAGCATCAGGTTCTGCTGCATCTGCGGGCGACGCAGGTCGAGCACGCGGTGCGTGAGGCGCGTGGTCTCGGAGAGGTTGTCGTCGTCGAGCTGGAACGGCGGCGTCACCGAGGCGTTCAGGATCTCGAGCTCGTGGCACAGCACCTCGACGCGGCCGCTGCGGATGTTCGCGTTGTCGGTGCCCTCGGGACGGCGGCGCACCTTGCCGACGACGCGGACGCAGAACTCGTTGCGGATGCGCTCGGCGGTGGCGAACATCTGGGCGCGGTCGGGGTCGCACACGACCTGCGCGAGACCGGCGCGGTCGCGCAGGTCGATGAAGATCACGCCGCCGTGGTCGCGCCGGCGGTGCACCCAGCCGGTCAGGGTGACGACGTGGTCGAGGTGCTCGAGGGACACCTCGCCGGTGTAGCAGGTTCGCATGCTCAGTGGATCTCCGCGTTCGTCTGGATTCGCTGCCCGCGGCCCGGCGGCACGCGCGGCCGGCCGACGGGCGCGACCACGCCCATCGACACGATGTACTTGAGGGCGTCGTCGACGCTCATGTCGAGCTCGATCGTGTCCTCCCGACGCAGCATCAGGAAGAAGCCCGAGGTGGGGTTCGGGGTGGTCGGCACGTAGACCGACACCATCTCGGCGCCGGCGCCGGCGCCCGCGTCCCGGCCCGCCCCGGGCGGCAGCGCCGCCGCGACGCGAAGGCGCACCTCCTCGGCGGGCGTGCCGGTCTGGAACGCGATCGTCCAGCTGCCCTGGCGCGGGTACTCGACCAGCAGCGCCTTGCGGAACGCGTTGCCCTGCGGCGAGAGCAGCGTGTCGCTCACCTGCTTCACGCTCGAGTAGATGGTGCGCACGATCGGGATGCGCGACAGCAGCGACTCCCAGAGCCGCACGAGCCGCTGGCCGAGGAAGTTGGTCGCGAGCACGCCGGTGGCGAAGATCACCAGCAGCGTCAGCACCGCGCCGATGCCCGGCAGGTGGCGCCCGAACACCGCGACCGGCTGCCAGGTCGAGGGCAGCAGCGCGAGGCTCATGTCGAGCGTCGTGATGATCAGGTCGAGCACCCACAGCGTGATGCCGACGGGTACCCAGATCAGCAGTCCGGTGAGGAAGTAGCGGCGGAACACTTGGGGCCTCTCGGGCGTGGGCGGACGCGGAGCGGGCGCCGGCGGGCCGCCGGCGCGGCGCTCAGGTGGACGGCAGGGGCTTGGGCGGGGTCTCGGGCGCGGCCGCCGGGGACGCCGCCGGGGCCGACGGGGCGGCCGGCGACGCGGCGGGCTCGGCCTTCGCCGGCGCGTCCTTGGACTCCGCCGCGCCGGCGGGGGCCTCGGACGGCTTCGGCTTCTTGCCGTCGCGGAAGTCGGTCACGTACCAGCCGCTGCCCTTCAGCTGGAAGGCGGGGGCGGTCAGCTGCTTGCGGAAGGCATCGGCCCCGCACTCGGGGCAGGTGGACAGCGGCGCGTCCGAGAACTTCTGGATCACGTCCTTGGCATGGCCGCAGCGCTCGCAACGGTAGGCGTAGATCGGCATGGCGACTCGGGAGGGCTCGAAGGCCGGAACGACGGAAAACCTTGAATTATATAGCCTTCCGGTGCGGCCGCGCCTCCGGCGGACGGCCGCGCCCGGGCGGCCGTCGGCGCCTCGCCTCGCGCGATCAGCGCCGGCCCGGGTCGAAGTGCCGCCGCAGGCCCTGCCAGCAGCGCTGGTAGTCGGCCTGGCGCCCGGGCAGCGCGAGCGCCTGCGCGGTCGGATGGATCACCGCGCGCGTCTCGAACATGAAGGCCATCGTGTCGGCGATCGCGTGCGGCACCGTCGTGTCCGCGGCGCTCGCGCGCTCGAAGGTCTCGGCGTCGGGGCCGTGGCCGCTCATGCAGTTGTGCAGGCTCGCGCCGCCGGGCGCGAAGCCCTCGGCCTTCGCGTCGTAGACGCCGTGCACCAGCCCCATGAACTCGCTCGCGACGTTGCGGTGGAACCAGGGCGGGCGGAAGGTGTCGCGCGCGACGAGGATCCGCGGCGGGAAGATCACGAAGTCGAGCGTGTCGACCCCGGGCGTGTCCGAGAGCGACTGCAGCACGAGGAAGATCGACGGATCGGGATGGTCCCAGCTGATGCTGCCGATCGTGTTGAAGCGCCGCAGGTCGTACTTGTAGGGCACGTGGTTGCCGTGCCAGGCGACGACGTCGAGCGGCGAGTGGCCGATGTCGGCCGCCCAGGTCCGCCCCTGGAAGCGCGCGACCAGCTCGAAGTCGCCCTCGCGGTCCTCGTAGCGCGCGGTGGGCGCGAGGAAGTCGCGCGGGTTCGCGAGGCCGTTCGAGCCGATCGGGCCGAGGTCGGGCAGCCGCAGCGGCGCGCCGTAGTTCTCGCAGACGTAGCCGCGCACGCCGGGCAGCGGCCCGCGCCCGGTGCCGTCCGGGCCGGCGGCGTCGACCTCGGGCAGCTCGACGCGGAAGCGGACCCCGCGCGGCACCACCGCGATCTCCTGGGGCTCGACGAGCAGCTCGCCGAGCTCGGTGAGCAGCCGCAGCCGTCCCTGCTGCGGGACGATCAGCAGCTCGCCGTCGGCGTCGTACGCGAAGCGATCGCGCATCGAGCGGTTCGCGGCGTAGACGTGGATCGCGCAGCCGGTCATCGACGCCGGATCGCCGTTGCCCGCCATCGTGAACAGCCCGTCGACGAAGTCGGTCGGCGCCCCGGGCAGCGGCATCGGGCTCCAGCGCATCTGGTCGGGCGGCGTCTCGGTGCCCGCGGCCGCGCCGAAGGCGCCGACCCAGCCGCGGTCCGGCAGCCGCCGGAACGGCCCGTGCATCGCGGCCGGGCGGATCCGGTACAGCCAGGAGCGCCGGTTGTCGGCGCGCGGCGCGGTGAACGCGGTGCCCGAGAGCTGCTCCGCGTACAGCCCGTACGGGCAGCGCTGCGGCGAGTTGCGCCCCTCGGGCAGCGCCCCCGGCAGCGCCTCGGTGGCGAACTCGTTGCCGAAGCCGGACAGGTAGGCCGGGGCGGCGACGATCGGTTCGGGCTTGTTCATGGCGGTCTCGCGGTGCGGGAACGAGCCGCGAGGATAGCGCCGGCTCGCGCGCCCGACGACGGGCCGGTGCGCCGGTCGGGCGTGGCGGGGCGCCGGCGGCGCCCCGCGTCGAGCGTCAGAACGGGATGTCGTCGTCCATGTCGCCGAGGCCGGAGGCCGGCGCGGGCTTGCGCGCCGCACCGCCGCCACCCGAGCGGCCGCCTCCGCCTCCGCCTCCGCCCCCGCCCCCGCCCGAGCGCTCGCCGCCACCGCCGCCGTACGACTCGCGGCTGTAGCCGCCGCCGTCCTCGGCGGGAGCGCCGCCGCCCATGCCCTCGCGCGAGCCGAGCAGCTGCATCTCGGTGGCGATGATCTCGGTGGTGTAGCGGTCCTGGCCTTCCTTGTCCTGCCACTTGCGCGTCTTCAGCCGGCCCTCGACGTAGACCGCGCGGCCCTTCTTCAGGTACTCGCCCGCGATCTCGGCCAGGCGGTCGTAGAAGACGACGGAGTGCCACTCGGTCTCCTCCTTCTTCTCGCCGGTCGCCTTGTCCTTCCAGTTGCGCGTGGTGGCCACCCGGACGTTGCAGATGGCGCCGCCGTTGGGCGAGTAGCGGGTCTCGGGATCCTTGCCGAGGTTGCCGACGATGATGACCTTGTTGACCGATGCCATGGGCTTCTCCTGTACGTGCCGTAGCTTACCGCAGGGGGGCCGGCGAACCCGCCCGCGGACGACCTAGCACGGACGTCGGAGACCCGCCGGGCGGGGGCCCCCGCGGTGGGTCGAAGGACGCCGCCGGCGGGCGCACGGACGGAGCCGTGCGCCCCGGTCCTCAGGGCGCGGCGAGCACGTCGCCCGCGGCGATGCCCTCGCGCCGCGGGTCGGCCCCGCCGGCGAGCGCCGGCCGCCCGTCGGCGGTCGTCGAGACGATCGTCGACAGCCCGCTCGACTGCTGCGCCACGCTGACGACGTGGCCGCGCGCGCGCAGGCCGATCACCAGCGGATCGGCGGCGCCGCCGCCGGCCGCGGCCACGTTCGGATGCTCGCCGCCGACGTTGGTGGTCGGCGAGTTGGCGGCCCCGAACGCGATCATCGAGGTCGCCTGCTGCGCGTCGAGCCCCCAGTCGAGCACGCCCACCAGCGTCTTGGCCACGTACTGGATGATCGTGGCGCCGCCCGGCGAGCCGGTGGCCATGTGGAAGTCGCCGCGCGTGCCGTCCGGGTCGCGCCGGAACACGATCGTCGGCGCCATCGACGAGCGCGGCCGCTTGTTCGCCTGGATCCGGTTGGCGATGGGGGCGCCGGTCGCGTCGACGGGCACCGCGTCGAAGTCGGTGAGCTGGTTGTTCAGCAGGAAGCCGCGCACCATGTGCCACGAGCCGAAGCCGCTCTCGATCGTCGTCGTCATGCTGACGACGTTGCCGTCGCGGTCGCGGATCGTCATGTGCGTGGTGCCGTTCTCGGTCGCCTGCGTCGAGAGCCCGCTCGGGATCGGGCCGAGGCCGGGCTGCGCGGTGCCCATCGACCTGCCCGGATCGATCGTCGCGGCGCGCGACGCGAGGTACGTCCGGTCGAGCATCGCGGCGGTCGAGCCGCCCGGCAGCGACACGAAGTCGGTGTCGGCGACGTAGCGGTTGCGGTCGGCGTAGGCGAGGCGGTTCGCCTCGGCGAACAGGTGCACCGACTCGACGCGCGGCCGCCCGCCGTTCGCGTCGATCGCGTCGGGCCTCGGGAACCGCGCCGGCTCGAAGTTCTGCAGGATGCCGAGGATCTGCGCGACCGCGAGGCCGCCCGACGACGGCGGCCCCATGCCGCAGACCTCCCAGACGTCGCGGTAGACGATGCACACCGGCGGACGCTCGCGCGCCCGGTAGCTCGCCAGGTCCTCGAGCGTCGTGAGGCCGGGGGTCGTGACCACCGGCGTGACGCCGTCGGGCAGGGTCGCGCCGGCGTAGGTCTCGCGGATCTCGGCCACGATCGCCCGGGCGAGCTCGCCGCCGTAGAACGCGTCGGCGCCGCCCGAGGCGATGCGCCGGAACGTGTCGGCGAGCGCCGGGTTGCGCAGCACCGTGCCGATCGGCTTGACCGCGTTGCGGTCGGCGGTCAGGAACAGCTCGGCGATGTCGGGATCGCGGGTCAGCCGGGCCCTCGTCGCGGGGGCGGTGCTGGTGAACACCGCGTTGACCGACTGGTACAGCCGCGGGCTGATCGGGAAGCCTTCGTCGGCGACGCGGATGCCCGGCTGCATCAGCGCCGGCCAGCCGATCCGGCCGTGGTTGCGGTGCGCGAGCTCGAGCATGCGCAGCACCCCCGGGGTGCCGATCGCGCGGCCGCTGGTCTGCACGAACGGGGCGGCGGCGCTGCCGGTGAACGGCTGCGGCGGCGTCCGGTCGGCGGCGGAGATCCAGCGCAGGTAGTTCTCGTCGGCCGCGGCGGGGGCGGTCTCGCGTCCGTCGTAGGTGCGCAGCGTCCGCCCGCGCGCGTCCCACACCAGCATGAAGGCGCCGCCGCCGATGCCCGAGGACTGCGGCTTGACGACGTTGAGCACCATCTGCGCGGCGATCGCGGCGTCGACCGCGTTGCCGCCGCGCCGCAGCACGTCGCAGGCGGCGCGCGAGGCGATCGGGTTGGCGGTGACCGCCATGATGCTGCGCGCGACCACGAGCCGCTTCGCCGAGAAGCCGGTGCTGATCTCGGGCGCCCCGCCGGGGCCGACGTCGTAGCCGGTGTCGGTCGGGGTGGTGCCCGTCTGCGTGCAGGCGTCGCGGAACGCGAGCGCGTCGGCGGCGGGCCCGGCGAGCGGGCGCGAGGACGCCTCGCGCTCGACGACGCCCGACGCGGCGGAGACCACCGCGTCGGGCGCGGTCGACACGCCGCCGCCGCAGGCGGCCAGCGCGGCCGACAGCAGCAGCGCCGTCGGGAGAAGGGCTCTCGCGCCCGCCGGTCGAGCTTCGGTCGTGTCCATGGGGTCTCCTCGGTGGGGCGCCCATCTTCGGCGGCCTCCGGCGCCCCCGTCAACGCACCGGACCGGTCGCGCGATCCGCGACGCCCGGACGGGTCATCCCGGTGCCCGCGCCGGGACGCGCGGGGCCGCGCGCGGGCCGGGACGGCCGGAGGTCGGCCGGCCGGCGCGACGCGCCGAGGCTCAGCGCGCGGCCGCGCGCGCGCGGCGCTCCGACGGCGCCGGCCAGCGGCGCGCGCCGAGCGCGACGACGAACCAGACGACCATCGCGGCCGCGCACATCACGAACACCGCGCTGCCGTCGAAGCGCGACGAGATCCAGCCGCCGAGCGCGCCGCCGGCGAACAGCCCGAGCGCCTGCGTGGTGTTGTAGATGCCGAGCGCGGTGCCCTTGACGTCGGCCGGCGCGAGGCGCGAGACCATCGAGGGCACCGTGGCCTCGAGCACGTTGAACGCCGCGAAGAACACCAGCAGCAGCACGACGAAGGGCACGATGCCGACCGGCGCGCTCGCGTAGCCGAGCTGCGCGGCGAGGATCAGGCCGATCGAGGCGAGCACCACCGCCCGCAGCCGGCCGTGCCGCTCGCCCCAGGTGATCGGCGGCAGCATCAGCACGAACGACGCGGCCACGACCGGCAGGTAGACCTTCCAGTGCTCGGCGAGCGGCAGCTGCGCGCGCTCGACCAGCCACGACGGCAGCACGACGAACATCGCCATCTGCACCATGTGGAGCGCGAAGATGCCGACGTTCAGACGAGCCAGCTCGGGGTCGAGCGCGACCGCGCGGAAGCGCGTGCGCTCGATCCGGTGCCCGTCGGCCGAGTGCGTCGCGGCGCGACCGAGCGGCGGCACCGCGAACAGCACGATCGCGATGCCGGCGATCGCGAGCGCGCCGGTCAGGTGGAACAGCCCGGCCATGCCGACCCGCTCGTAGAGCAGCGGCGCGGCGACCAGCGACGCGGCGAAGGTGAGGCCGATCGAGGCGCCCACCAGCGCCATCGCCTTGGTGCGCTGCGAGTCGCGGGTCAGGTCGGCGATGCACGCGGTGACCGCGGCCGAGATCGCGCCGGTGCCCTGCAGCGCGCGTCCGACGATCGTGCCGACGACGTCGGTCGCCTCGGCGGCGACGAGGCTGCCGATCGCGAACAGCACCAGCCCGAGGACGATCACCGGCTTGCGGCCGAAGCGGTCCGAGGCCATGCCGAAGGGCAGCTGGAGCACGCCCTGCGTGAGGCTGTAGACCCCGAGCACGAGCCCGACGAGCAGCGGCTCGTGGCCGCCCGGCAGCGTGTGGGCGTGCACCGCGAACACCGGCAGGATCAGGAACAGCCCGAGCATGCGGAACGCGTACAGCGACGCGAGGGACAGGCTCGCGCGCAGCTCGAGCGGCGTCATGCGTCGGGCATCCGGCACGGCCGCGGCGGCGGAGTCGGCAGACACGTGGAGGGGTGGGAAGGACCTGCGAGGGAGTCGTCTATAGTAGCAGGTTGCCCTCTCCGGCCCGGCCGTGCGC
>DASPJX010000297.1:0-7350 GCA_035628395.1 Burkholderiaceae bacterium
CGTCGCCGCTGCGACGGACGGCGCTCGGTCCACGGTCCCTGTCGCGGATCGGTCGGCGTCCGCGACCGCGCGGCCGCCCGCCGCCGAACCGCTCGCGGCCGGGCCCGCGACGCCCGCCGCGGAGACGCCGGCCACCTTGACGCCCGCCGCCGCGACGCCAGCCGCCTTGACGCCCGCCGCGCAGACGCCCGCCGCGCAGACGCCCGGCGACGCGGACGCCTCGTCGCATGCCGCCGATGCGCGCCCCGGCGATGCGGGCGTGCACGCCGAGGACGCCGACGCGCCGTCCGACGACGCCGATCCCGCTCCCGACGCCGCCCCCGCGCCGACCGCGCCCGATCCGATCGCCGACCGCGCCGCCCGATCGGTGATCGCCGGCGCCGAGCTCGCGACGCTGATCGGCAGCCAGCCGCTGGCGACCGCCGCGCCGCCCGCGGCGGGCTTCCGCCACGCGGGCGCGCTGCCGCGTCCGGAGGCGCTGGAGGCGGACGCGATCGCGTTCGCCCATCTGCACGGCGTGCCGCCCTACGGCCGCGAGGCCCGCCGCCGGCTGTTCGAGGCGATGCGCGCGCGGATGACCGCTGCGTCGGTCGGCCCGGGGCAGATCGCCGCGCTCGACGTCGTCGCCGCGCTCTTCGACTACGCGGTCGACGACGACCGGATGCCCGACGCCGCGAAGCCGCTGCTCTGGCGGCTGCAGGAGCCGGTCGCGACGCTGGCCGCGCTCGACACCGGCTTCCTCGGCGAGGATCGCCGATCGGTGCGTCGCATGGTCGAGAACATCGCCGCGATCGCGGTCGGCTACGCCGACGACGTGACCCGAGGCAGTGAGCTGCATCGCCGGCTCGAGACCGTCGTGCGCGCGATCGAGGTCGTCTCGAACGCGTACCGGGCGCGCTCGACGGTGCTCGGCGAGCAGGTGCGGCGCGAGCACCAGCGCGCGGTGCAGGGCGTCTCGCAGCTCGTCAACCGCGTCGCGAAGGAGCGGGCCGAGCTCGCCTCGACGCCGGATCGCCGCAACCGACGCGACTTCCGCAGGCGCCCCACCCGCGAGCGCGAGAACGAGGTGACGCGCGAGCTCGAGGCGACGCTGCGCGAGCGGATCGGGCGCACCGACGTGCCCGAGTCGGTGCGCGACTTCCTGCTCGACGTCTGGCTGCGCCACCTGCGCACCGCGGTGCTGCGCGACGGCGTCGGCAGCCCGTCGTACGCGCTCGCGATGCAGGTCGTCGACGACCTGCTCTGGAGCCTCGACGCGTCGGGGCCGCGCCAGAGCCGCCGCCAGCTCGCGAGCCGCATCCCGCCGCTGATCCGCGTGCTGATGCAGGGCGTGACCGACATCGGCGCGAAGCCCGAGGAGTTCCGCGCGTTCCTCGACGAGCTGTTCGTCATCCACCTGCGCAAGATGCAGAAGGTCCCGACGGACCGGGGGTCGACCGCCGAGGGTCCGTCGACGGCCGCCCCGGTCGCGTCCGGCGACACCGACGCGCCGCCGGTGCTGGACGAGCCCCTGTCCGGCACGGCCGACGAGCCGGAGGCCGACGGCATCGGGCCGCCCGCGGACGGGCCGTCCGCGACCGGCCCGGACGTCGCCGGGCGAGCCGTCGCGCCGCCGGCGTCCGGTCCGTCGGATCCGCTGCGCGGCCTCGGCGGCACGCCGCGCTTCTGGGGATCCGATCCGTTCCGCGCCGCGCCGCCCGGCGCGCGGGCCGACGACGACGGCGACGACGAGGACCCGCGCGACGAGCTTCCGGCCGACGACCGAGGCGACCCGCGAGGCGGGGCGTCGGCCGACGATCGCGGCGACCTGCGCACCGCCGATCCGTCGCGGCCGGGACCGCTGCCCGCGGCCCGCTCCGACGCCCCGGGCGCGCCGGGCCCGTGGCCCTGGAGCCGCGACGGCGCCGACCTCGGCGGCGATCGCTTCGGCGAGCCGCGCCGGCCGCCTCCGGTGCTGCCGGGGCCGCTGCCCGATCTCGACATGGACGGCGACGACGACGCCGGCGAGCCCGTCGCGCCCGGCGGCGGCGCCGACACCGCGTTCCGCCCCCGCGCGCCGACGACGATCGTCGACGCGCCGGCGGCGCCCCGGCGCACCGATCCGCCGACGCGGCCGGTGCCGGTCGACCGCAGCGGCGAGGGCGAGGACCGGCGGCTGCTGGACGTGATCGGCGCGCTCGACCTGCGCGACTTCCCCGAGGCGCCGCAGCGGCTGCGGCTCGAGGCCGACGAGGCGCTCGCGCGGCTGCGGCGCGGCGACTGGCTCGAGATCGTCGGTCGCGACGGCGTGCCGCAGGAGCTGAAGGTCGCCTGGATCAACGCCCGCCGCACGGTGGTGCTGCTGGTGCGTCGCAGCGACCGGCGCGCGCTGTCGCTGCGCACGACGGAGCTGCACCAGCGGTTCGCGCAGCACAAGGCCGCGCTGATCGTCTGACCCGACGCGACGCCGCGCTCAGGCGGCCGGGAAGGTGACGATGTGGTCGGCGGCGTAGCGGATGCCGATCGCCTCGCCGATCCGGTGGTCGTGGTGGCTCGGCACCAGCGCGAGCAGCGGCTGGCCGCTCGGCAGCTGCAGCGTGTACAGGAACTGCGCGCCGCGGAACGCCTTGCGCAGCACCGTCGCCTGGATCGGGCTCGCGTCGTCGTGCACGACGTCGTCGGGGCGCAGCAGCACGGTCAGCTCGCCGCGCGGACCGGCGTGCCGTCGCGCGCCGTCGCGGTCCTCGGCGAGCGCGATCGGCAGGTGGCCGAGCTCGACCTCGATCGACGGCGCGTCGCCGTCCTCGAGCAGCCGGCCGCGCAGGAACACGCCCATGCCGACGAAGTCGGCGACGCTGCGGCTCGCCGGGTGGTGGTACAGCCGGTACGCCTCGTCCCACTGCGCGATGCGCCCGCGCTCCATCACGCCCACCGTGTCGGCGAGCGCGAACGCCTCGTACTGGTCGTGCGTGACCAGCAGCGTCGTCGTGCCGTGCCGCTTCAGGATGTCGCGCAGCTCGAGCGCGAGGCTCTCGCGCAGGTCGGGGTCGAGGTTCGAGAACGGCTCGTCGAGCAGCAGCAGCGCCGGCGCGGGCGCCAGCGCGCGCGCGAGCGCCACGCGCTGCTGCTGCCCGCCCGACAGCTCGTGCGGGAAGCGGTCGCGGGCGTCGGCCAGGCCGACGAGCTCGAGCATCCGCGCGACGCGCTCGCGCCGCTCCGACGCGCCGAGCCGTCGCAGCCCGAAGGCGACGTTGCCCGCCACGTCGAGGTGGGGGAAGAGCGCGTAGTCCTGGAACACGACGCCGACGCCGCGCCGCTCGGGCGGGCGCACCGCGCGCGGCGTGCTGACCTCGTCGCCCGCGATCCGGATCGAGCCGGCGTCCGGCGTCACGAAGCCCGCGACCGCGCGCAGCGCGGTGGTCTTGCCGCAGCCGGAGCTGCCGAGCAGGCAGCCGATCTCGCCGCCGGCGAGCGCGAACGACAGGCCGTCGAGCACCTGCAGCCGTCCGGCGTCGGTCGCGAAGGCCACCGACAGGTCGCGCACCTCGAGCGAGGGGGCGCCGCCGGCCGGCGGCTCCGCGCGTCGCGGCGCCGGCGCGACGACGCGCGCCGCGCGCGGCGGCGACTCGACGACCGCGCCCCCGGCACCGGGCCCGAGCGACGCCGACGCGGCCCCGGCCGGCGACGCGCCGCTCGCCGGGTCCGTCCATCGCGCCGCCGGAAGGCTCGCACGCTCCATCAGATGCGGATGCCTATAATTCTCATTGCCATGGACGATTGTAGCCCGAGCGATCCGCTCCCGGTCGCGCCGCACGCCCCCCGATGACGCGCTCCCCGGTCGGCTGGCTCGCGGTCGCCGTCGCCGGCGCGGTGGTCGCGCCGATGCTCGCGCTCGCGTGGGTCGCGCTGCAGCCGACCGGCACCGACGCCCTCGTGCACCTCGCCTCGACGGTGCTGCCGCGCTACACGCTGACCTCGCTGCTGCTGGTCGCGCAGGTCGCCGCCTGCGTGCTGCTGCTCGGGGTGGGCGCCGGCTGGATCGTGGCCGCCTACGAGTTCCCGGGCCGCCGGGCGCTCGAGGTGGCGATGATCCTGCCGCTCGCGATGCCGGCCTTCGTGCTCGCGTACGCGTACACCGACTTCCTCGACACCAGCGGGCCGCTGCAGGCGTGGCTGCGCGCGGCGACCGGCTGGTCGATCGGCGGGTACTGGTTCCCGCCGGTGCGCTCGCTGCCGGCGGCGGCGCTCTTCCTGTCGCTCGCGCTCTATCCGTACGTCTACATGCTCGCGCGCAACGCGTTCGCCGAGCGCAGCGAGTCGCTCGCCGAGGCGGCGCGATCGCTCGGCCTGTCGGGCCCGCGCGTCTGGTGGCGCGTGAGCTGGCCGGTCGCGCGCCCCGCGGTGGTCGCCGGCCTGACGCTGGTCGTCATGGAGACGCTCGCCGACTTCGGCACGGTCAACTTCTTCGCGGTCGACACCTTCTCGGCCGGCATCTATCGCGCGTGGCAGGGGCTGGGCGACCGGAGCGCCGCCGCGCGGCTGTCGATCGTGCTGCTCGCGGTGGTGCTGCTGCTCGTCTGGATCGAGCGTCGCCAGCGCGGCCGGATGGCGTTCCACGCGCGCTCGACGCGTCCGGCGCGCCCGCGCCGGCTGCGCGGGGCGTCGGCGCTCGCGGCCTTCGTCGCCTGCGCGATCCCGGTCGTGCTCGGCTTCGCGCTGCCGCTCGCGCTGCTGCTGCGCTCGTGGTGGCAGCAGGGCGGGGGGCTCGATCCGCGGCTCGCGGTCTGGGCGGCGAACACCGCGCTGCTGTCGTCGCTCGCGGTCGCGGTGGTCGTGCCGCTCGCGCTCGGGCTCGCGTACGCGGTGCGCCTCGCGTCGGCCCGCTGGGTCGCCGCGCTCGCCGCCGTCGCGGGCTCGGGCTACGCGGTGCCGGGCATCGTGCTCGGCGTCGGGCTGCTCGCGGTGATCGGCTGGATCGACCGGCTCGCCGCGGCGGTGCCGGGCGCCGGGCTGCTGCTCGGCGGCACCGCGGTCGCGGTGGTCTACGCGTACTGCGTGCGCTTCTTCGCGGTCGCGCACCACGGGCTCGAGGCCTCGCTCAAGCGGATCGGCCCGTCGATGGACGCGAGCGCGCGCACGCTCGGCGCGGGGCGGCTCGAGGTGCTCGCGCGCGTGCACTGGCCGCTGCTGCGACCCAGCCTCGCGACCGCCGCGCTGCTGGTGTTCGTCGACTGCCTGAAGGAGCTGCCCGCCACCCTGGTGCTGCGACCGTTCAACTTCGACACGCTCGCCGTCGTCGCCTACAACTTCGCGGCCGACGAGCGGCTCGGCGAGGCCGCGCTGCCGTCGATCGTGATCGTGCTCGTCGGCCTGCTGCCGGTGACGGTGCTCGCGCGCAGCTTCCGGCGCGCGTGAGGGGCGCGCCGCGCCGGCTCGGCCGTTCGACAGCCGTCGTCCGACCCTGCTATACTTTCGGTCTTGCAGGCGCGTAGCTCAGCTGGTTAGAGCACCACCTTGACATGGTGGGGGTCGTTGGTTCGAGTCCAATCGCGCCTACCAGCACCGGGGCCGGTGATCTCCTGAACGGGATCATCGGCCTTTCTCTTTTGCGGCGCCCGAACGCGGCGCCGCGTGCCGCGAGCGGACGCCCGGCGGGGAGCCCTCCGATGACGAACGACGAACGAGCGATCTCGCTGACCCGGGCCTGGGTCGAGCGCGCGGTGATCGGGCTGAACCTCTGCCCGTTCGCGAAGGCGCCCCAGCGCAAGGGCCAGGTGCGCTACGTGCTGAGCGCCGCGACCGACGAGGACGCGCTCTGCGCCGATCTCCTCGACGAGCTGCGCCGGCTGGCCGCCGCGTCGGCGGAGGAGATCGAGACGACGCTGCTGATCCACCCCGGGGTGCTCGGCGACTTCCTCGACTTCAACGACTTCCTCGGCGTGGCCGAGGCGGCGGTCGCCGAGCTCGGGCTCGAGGGCGTGCTGCAGGTCGCGAGCTTCCATCCCGACTATCGCTTCGAGGACGCCGACGAGGACGACGTGGCCAACGCCACCAACCGCTCGCCGTTCCCGACGCTGCACCTGCTGCGCGAGGAGAGCATCGACCGCGCGGTCGAGGCCTTCCCCGACGCCGAGGCGATCTACGAGGCGAACATCCAGACGATGGAGATGCTCGGCGCCGACGGCTGGACGCGGCTGCGACGGCAGTGGGAGGCGGACGTCGACGGCGGCTCGCCCGACGACCACCCGGGCCCGGGCGGCCCCGACGACCGTCCGCGGGGCTGAGCGCGGCGCGCGCTCCGACCGGAGACCCCCCATTTGCGGCCGATTCCCGCGCCGTGCTAACCTTTTGCAGCGCATCCGTGCCCGGATGCCGCGATCGCTGGACACCCCGGAATGCGCCTCGTCGCCGTCCCCTTCGTTCGAACTCGCACCGGCCCCTGATCGCCGCACGAGTCCGCACGCCCAGCGTCTGATCGAAGAAGTGCGGCTCGCCCGCACTTTTTTTTCGCCCTCGCTCCCCCGACACCCAGGACCCGATCGTGACCCGAATCACCCTTCCCGACGGCTCGGTCCGTGAATTCGCCGCCCCGCCCACGGTGGCCGACGTCGCCGCGTCGATCGGCCCGGGGCTCGCGAAGGCCGCGCTCGCCGGTCGGGTCGACGGCAAGCTCGTCGACACCTCGTACCGCATCGAGCGCGACGCCGACGTCGCGGTCGTGACCGACAAGGATCCCGACGGTCTCGACGTGATCCGGCACTCCACCGCGCACCTGCTCGCGTACGCGGTGAAGGAGCTGTTCCCGGACGCGCAGGTGACGATCGGGCCGGTGATCGACAACGGCTTCTACTACGACTTCTCGTACAAGCGCCCCTTCACGCCCGAGGACCTGGCCGCGATCGAGAAGCGAATGGGCGAGCTCGCCAGGAAGGACATCCCGGTCGCGCGCGAGGAGTGGAAGCGCGACGAGGCGGTGAAGTTCTTCGAGTCGATCGGGGAAAAATACAAGGCGGAGATCATTTCGGACATCCCCGCCGCCGAGGGCATCAGCCTCTATCGCGAGGGCGACTTCATCGACCTGTGCCGCGGCCCGCACGTGCCCTCGACGGGCAAGCTCAAGGTCTTCAAGCTCATGAAGGTCGCGGGCGCGTACTGGCGCGGCGATTCCCGCAACGAGATGCTGCAGCGCATCTACGGCACGGCCTGGGCGAAGAAGGAGGACCAGGACGCGTACCTGAAGATGCTGGAGGAGGCGGACAAGCGCGACCACCGCCGCCTCGCCACGCAGCTCGATCTGTTCCACATGCAGGAGGAGGCGCCGGGGCTGGTGTTCTGGCATCCGAAGGGCTGGTCGCTGTGGCAGCAGGTCGA
>DASPJX010000298.1:0-12047 GCA_035628395.1 Burkholderiaceae bacterium
GGCCGACTGACGCCGCGCGGGTAGGTTCTTCCGGACGGCGAGCGCTGCGGGTCGTTCGCGGTGCGCCGTCGCGCTAGCGCCAGCCCCTAGGGTTGGTTTCCTTCCAAGGGCGTTCGGGTCGGCGACGACGGGACGAACGTCCTACCCGCAGATGGGTGCGGAGATGCGCGGACGAAGCAGACGATCGGGCAGAATGGACGATCGACGCGCGGCTCGTGGGGACGACTTTGGGGGCAACTGCCTCCATCCTCTCGGGTTCGGCCCAGTATCCATGCGGTTCCCCAGCCGGTATTCGGTAGATGTCGGGGCACCATCGCGCGGCGCGGCGCGGGGCGTCGCGCGGGCCGCGTCCGCGCCTCCGAGCCTTCCGTTGCAGAGTCCGAGCCTTCCGCTCCAGAGATCCCGATGAGCGTCGTCCGATCGTCCGCCTTCCCGTGTCCCGCCGGCCGGCGGGCGGCCGCCGCGGCGAGGGCCGCGTCGGTCGCGGTCCTCGTGCTGCTCGCCGGCTGCTCGACCCCGCCGACCGTGCCCGGCGAGGTCGCGCGCTTCCACCGCTGGGAGCGCGCCGAGCCGCTGACCGTCGCCTTCCGGCGCACGCCCGAGCAGGCGGCGAGCCTCGAGTACCGCAGCTACGAGCAGCGCCTGCGCGAGCGGCTCGTCGCGCTCGGGTTCGCCGAGGCCGAGCCGGGGCGGGCGCGCTACGAGGCGGCGCTCGAGGTCCGCGCGACGCCCGAACCGCGGGTCACCGCGGAATGGTGGGCGCCGTACGGCGGCTTCGGGTATCCGGGCGCCTTCGGTCCCGGGCCGTGGTTCGGGCCGCGGCCGTACTTCCCGTACGGGCGCTGGGACCCGTTCTGGGCGATGCCGCCGACGCCGGTGGTGCGCGACCTGACGGTCTGGCGCCACGAGGTGCGCGTCGACCTGTACGACGTGCGCGCCGGCGCGCCCGCCGACACGAAGGTGCACGAGGCCCGCGCGGTCGCGGTCGCGACGACCGAGTCGCTGCCGCGGCTGGTGCCGGGGCTGATCGACGCCGCGCTCGCCGAGTTCCCCGGCGAGAGCGGCGCGAGCCGGCCCGTCGACGTGCCGCTGCCCGATGCGCGCCGCTGAGCGCGGACGCGGGTCAGCCCGGCCGCCCGCCGCGCAGCGCGGCGCGCTCCTCCATCAGCCGCGCGAGCTCGGTCAGCCGGTCGGTCATCCGCCGGGCCGACGCGACCATCGCGAGCATCGACAGCCGCATCCGCTCGGCGTCGTCCTTGCCCTCCAGCTGGGCGTCGAGCCGTGCGATCATCGACTTGGCCGCCTCGGCGTGGGCGCCCCCCTTCGCGATCTCGATCGCCAGCAGCGCGCGGCGACGGGCCTCGAAGGCCTGGGGGTCGTCCCGGTAGAGGGCGGCCCACTCGTCGAAGTCGAAGGCCGGTGCTGCGTTGAACTTGATCATCGGGGTCTCCCGTCCGTCCGTCGGGCGCTCGGCGCCGCGTGTCCTCGATCGTAGGCCGTCCGTCGGGCGCCGCCCGTGACATTCTCCACGACCCGTCCAGCGATGCAGAGCCCGAGCAAGAAGCCGTTCACCTGGAAGCGCGTGCCGCCGAACGACCGTCGCGCGGTGCTGCGGCTCGGCAGCGCCGGTCACCGATGGGACGTCAGGCTGATCGGTCTCGTCAACCGTTCGCGCTTCGCGGTCAGCCATCCGTACGCCGACGGCAAGCTCGTGTTCGTGAAGGAGGGCGACCGGTTCGACGTCGCCAACTTCGACGGCTCGGTCGTCTCGCACTTCTCGAGCACGGTGCTGCACGTGTCGCTCGGCGACGACCCGTCGCTGTCGATGTCGCTGCCCCCGCCCGAGGAGCGCCGGCGCGAGGTCGTGCGTCGCGCGCGCCGCGCGCCGGTGCTCGTGCCGTGCTCGGTGCGCTACGGCGGCGGCGAGGGCGAGCTGCGGGCCGGATTCACCGGCGACCTGAGCGACACCGGGGCCCAGGTCGCGATCGAGCACCCGCTGCCGGCGGGCGTCGACCGCGTCGACCTGTCGCTGCGCGTGCCGGTGCTCGGAGAGGCGGTGACGATCCTCGCGCGCGCCGCGATCCGCTCGCAGTCGCCCGATCCGCGGCCCGAGATGCCGGCGACGCTGCTCGGCCTGCAGTTCGAGGAGATCGAGCGGCCGACCAAGCTCGCGCTGAGCCTGTTCGTCGCCGAGCGGCTGCTGGCCGAGGCGGACGACGTGTTCGGCGCGATCCGCTGAGCCCGCGCGCTCAGGCGTCGCGCCGCAGCAGCACGGCGCCGATCGCCCAGGTCGCGATCGTGTAGACGATCGCCGCGATCACCGCCCAGCCGAAGCCCGCGATCTCGAAGCCCGGCAGCAGCCGCGCCGCGAGCCAGAACGTGATCCCGTTCACCACGAACAGGAACAGCCCGAGCGTGAGCAGCGTGATCGGCAGCGTGAGCACGACCAGCACCGGCCGCACGATCGTGTTGAGCAGCCCGATCACGAGCGCCGCGACCAGCGCGGTGCCGAAGCCGCGCATCTGCACCGCGGGCACGAGGTAGGGCAGCAGCAGCAGCACGCAGGCATTGATCGCCCAGCCGAGCACGAGTCGCATCGCGGCCTCCGAGACGCCCCGGGCCGCGCGTCGCGGCCCGGGGCGGGATCACTTGACGAGGGTCACCGGCACCTCGGCGAGCGCGGCGACGCGCTGCGCGACCGAGCCGATCAGCAGGTCCTTGATCGCGCTGCGGCCCTTCGAGCCGAGCACGATCAGGTCGCAGTCCTCGTCCCGGGCCGCCGCCGCGATCGCCTGGGCGATCGGGCCGCGCACCGACTTCGTCGAGAACGCGACCTTCGACTTCTCCGCGGCCGCCACCGCGTCCTTCAGCTCGTCGCGCGACAGGTCCTCGAGGTAGCCCCGGACCGCGTCCTTGCCGACGAACTGGCCCGCGCCGCGCAGCGCGATGTCGTCGTGGGCGTTGACGAGCAGCAGCTCGGACGGCTCGGACAGGCGCCCGACGAGCCGGGTCGCGTACTTCAGCGCGCGCAGCGCGTTCTTCGAGCCGTCGATCGCGACGAGGATCTTCATCCGTTCTCCCTGGACAGTACCGTGGCGTTCGTCACGAGTATCTCACGCGCGCGGCGGGTCGCCGTCGCCCGCCGTGCCGGATCCGTCGGCGCCCGAGGGCGACGCCCCGTCGCCGCTCGCGTCCGCCGCGCCCCGGGCCGCGTCCTTCAGCGGCGCGAGCGCGCCGCGCAGCGCGCGCAGCGCGCGGCGCGCGTGCCGGCGGTGGCCGGAGGCGGGCGGTGCCGACAGCACGCGCCACGCGTCGACGAGCGCGCCGGCGCGCGCCGCGGCGCCGGCGGGCACGTCGGCGCGACCGAGCGCGATCGCCGCCGCCTCGCTCGCCACCGCGAGGTCCTGGCCCTCGCCGAGCCGCTGCTGCCACGTCGCGAGCGCGCCCGTCGCCCGCGCGACGTCGACCTCGCGCGGCAGCGCGGCCGCCGCGAACTCGAGCGCGTAGCGCAGGGTCTTGACCGCGATCCGCGTGCGGTGCCGGCCGGCCTCGTCGTCGGCCGCGCGCGCCCGCCGGCGCACGCGCTTCGCCATCGCGAGCACGCGCGCGGCCGCGTAGCCGCCGAACGCGGGCGCGCGCTCCCGGCGCGCGAGACGTTCCGACAGCGCGAGCGCACCGAGCACGAAGCGGGTGGTGCGGGGGTCGGCGATCGTGCGCCGCAGCTCGAGGCGCGCGTCGTCGCGCGCGGCGACGAGCGCGCGCGACAGCGCGTCGAGCGCCGCGTCGCCGGGGAAGCGCTCGCGCAGCGCGCGCAGCACGCCCGCCTCGAGCACGTCGAGGTCGCGCACGCGTCCGGCGAGCGAGGCGAGCGCCCGCGCCTCGGCGTCCAGCGCGTCCCAGGCGGGCTCGCCGCCGCGCAGCCGGAACACGCGGAGCGCCGCGCGCAGCCGGCGCAGCGCGACGCGGAACTGGTGCGGCCCCTCCGGATCCTCGGACGCGAGGATCGGCTCGAGGTTCGCGCACGCATGGGCGACGCAGCCGCCGATCACCGCGGCCGCCGCCTCGCCGAACGGCGCGTCGGCGCCGGGCGCGGCGAGCGTCGCCTTCACCGGCGGCGGCACCGCGGGCAGCCGTCCGGCGAGCCGCAGGCCGCGCTCGTTCTTGGTCGGCATCAGCAGGACGGCGCGCTCGCGCGCGGCCCAGCCGAGCGCCCAGCCGAAGAAGGCCTCGCGCGAGCCCTCGAGGCACTCGAGCTCGATCTCGCGGATCGGCGCGCGACGGTCCTCGCAGCGTATCTCGCCGACGTCGGTCGCGACCTCGACGGCCAGCCCCGGCTCGGGCTCGACGCGCCGCGCGAGCCGCTCGAAGTCGGTCTCGAACAGCGGTCGCCACTGCGCGAACGTTCGCCGCGCGACGGCGCCCGCCGGGGTGTCCCCGGGCGGCAGCGCGTCGAGCTCCGGCTCGGGCCCGGCGATCGGCACCTCCCACTCGAAGCGGTCGAAGCGGTCGCCGGTGTCGGCCTTCACGGTCTGCACCCAGCGATCGCCGTGGCGGCGGACCCGCACCGCCGTCCGCGCACGGGCGAGCGCGCCGTCGGGCGTGTCGTAGTAGACCGAGCGGATCCGCAGGCGGGTCGCGCCGGCGTCGGTCGCGTGGGTCGCGGCGCCCCCAGGGGCCGCGGCGGTCGCGGCGGTCGCGTCGTTCGCATCCGTCGCGTGGTTCGCGGCAGTCGCGTCGTTCGCATCCGTCGGGTGGTTCGCATCCGTCGGGTGGTTCGCGTCGGTCGCGTCGGACGCGTCGTTCGCATCCTTCGAGTCGTTCGCCTCCGTCGAGTCGTTCGCATCCCTCGCGTCGGTCGCATCCCTCGCCGCGCCGGCGCCGATCGCGTCTCCCTCCCGCTCCGGCCGCGGCGACGCCGGCAGCGAGAACTTCAGCTCGAGCTCGCGCATCCGGTCGAGTCCTCGCGGTTCAGTCGGCGCCGCCGCGCGCGCCCGCGCGGGCGGCGACCGCGGCGCGCAGGCCGCCCCACGGCGGCGACAGCGCCTGCGCGATGCCGAACTGGTCGAGCACGCGGCCGACGGTGTGGTCGACCATCCGCTCGATCGACTCCGGGCGGTTGTAGAACGCCGGCACCGGCGGGAACACGACGCCGCCCATCTCGGTGACCGAGACCATGTTGCGCAGGTGCGCGAGGTTGAGCGGCGTCTCGCGGACCATCAGCACGAGGCGGCGGCGCTCCTTCAGCACGACGTCGGCCGCGCGCGACACCAGGTTGTCCGACAGCCCGTTCGCGATCGCGGCGAGCGTGCGCATCGAGCACGGCGCGACGACCATGCCCTCGGTCGCGAACGAGCCCGAGGCGATGCTCGCGCCGACGTCGCGCACGCCGTGGACCTCGTCGGCGAGCGCCTCGACCTCGGCGCGCGACGCGTCGAGCTCCTGCTCGACGTTCATCCAGCCGGCCGCCGACACCATCAGGTGCACCCGGACGTCGCCCGCGGCGCGCAGCACCTGGAGCAGCCGCACGCCGTAGATCGCGCCGGAGGCGCCGGTGATGGCGACGATCAGTCTTCGGGTCATCGGGACGCTCCGGGGGGCGGGCGGCGGGCGCGCCCGCGGGCGGCGGGCGGCTCGGCGAACCGCTCGGCGATCCGCTCGCGCAGCCACTGCACGCCGGCGTCGCGATGCGCGCGGGGATGCCAGTACTGGTGGATCGCGAAGCCGGGCAGCTCGAACGGCACCGGCACCGATTCTACCGGCAGCGATCCGGCCGCGGCCTGCGCGAGCTTCGCCGGCACCGTGCACAGCAGGTCGGTGCGCGCGGTCAGCATCACCGCCGCGAGGAAGTCGGGCACCTGCACCGCGACGCGCCGCTCGACGCCCTGCGCGCGCAGCGCCCGCTCGACGACGCGGTGGCCGGTGCCGGGCGACTCGATCGCCACGTGCCCCGCCCGCAGGAACGCGGCGCGCGACAGCGCGGCCCGCCCCGGCGCGCCCGGCGCGGCGCGGCGCAGCACGACGTAGCGCTGCTCGAACAGGCGCTGCTGGTACCAGCCCTCGCGCAGCTCGGGCAGGAAGCCGATCGCGAGGTCGACCTCGCCGGCGGCGAGCGCGCCCGGGGTGTCGCCCGAGGACAGCGCGACGGTGCGCAGCGTCGCCCCGGGGGCGCGCTCGCGCAGGCACTCGAGCAGGCCCGGCAGGAACACCACCTCGCCGATGTCGGTCATGCGCAGCGTGAAGCGCCGCGCGGTCCGCGCCGCGTCGAAGGCCGGGGCCTGCGCGAGCGACTCGGCCACGCCGTCGAGCGCGGCGCGCCCGATCCGCGCGAGCCGCTCGCCGAGCGGCGTGGCGGCCATGCCGGCGGGCGTGCGCACGAACAGCGGATCGCCGCGGCCGGCGCGGCGCAGCCGGCCGAGCGCGTTGCTCGCCGCGGCCTGCGACAGCCCGAGCCGGCGCGCCGCCGCGGTCACGCTGCCGGTCTCGGCGAGCGCGGCCGCCACGCGCAGCAGGTTCAGGTCGAGGCCTTCGGGCGGGTCGTCCACGGCGGCTCCGGAGCATTCATCGCGTGAATGTGCCACATTCACGGAAGGTCGTAGCCGCGTCGCGGACGCGGCGCTACGCTCCCCGGTCCACCGAGCCCGCCGACGCCCCGCCATGAACGCACCGCTCGATCCCGCCGCCGCGGCCGCCGTGCCGGCCGACGCCGACTGCAGCCGCGTGCCCTACACGCGCTACACCGATCCCTCGCTGTACGGGCGGGAGCTGGAGCGGATCTTCTACGGCCCGCACTGGAGCTACGTCGCGCTCGAGGCCGAGATCCCGCGGCCCGGCGACTTCAAGACGACCTTCGTCGGCGAGCGCGCGGTGATCGTCGTGCGCGACCACGACGGCTCGGTCAACGTCGTCGAGAACCACTGCGCGCACCGCGGCGTGCGCTTCTGCCGCGAGCCCTACGGCCGGGCGAAGGACTTCGTCTGCCCGTACCACCAGTGGAACTACGACCTGAAGGGCAACCTCGTCGGGCTGCCGTTCCGCCGCGGGGTCAAGCGCGTCGAGAACGGCGCCGTGCGCATCGACGGCGGCATGCCGGCCGACTTCCGCACGCAGGACCACGGGCTGACCAAGCTCGCGGTCGCGCGGCGCAACGGGCTGGTGTTCGCGTGCTTCGACCACGGCGTCGAGCCGCTCGAGGACTACATCGGCCCGCAGGTGCTGCCCTGGGTCGACCGGATCTTCGACGGCCGCGAGCTGACGCTGCTCGGCTTCTCGCGCCAGCGGATCCCCGGCAACTGGAAGCTGATGCAGGAGAACATCAAGGATCCGTACCACCCGGGGCTGCTGCACACCTGGTTCGTGACCTTCGGGCTGTGGCGCGCCGACCAGCGCTCGCAGATGGTGCTCGACGCGCACGGCCGCCACGCGGCGATGATCTCGCGGCGCAACGACGGCGGGGCGGGCGAGGTCACGCAGGGCGTGAGCAGCTTCCGCGCCGACATGACGCTGCACGACGACCGGTTGCTCGACGTCGTGCCCGAGCCGTGGTGGAACGGCCCGACCGTCACGATGATCACGCTGTTCCCCTCGCTGATCCTGCAGCAGCAGGTCAACTCGCTGTCGACGCGCCACATCGTGCCGCGCGGCCCCGGCGAGTTCGACTTCGTCTGGACCCACTTCGGCTTCGCCGACGACACGCCCGAGATGACGCGCCGCCGGCTGCGCCAGGCGAACCTGTTCGGGCCGGCCGGCTTCGTGTCGGCCGACGACGGCGAGGTCATCGAGATGTCGCAGGAGGGCTTCCTCCAGGATCCGGGCTCGGCGACCGTCAGCCGGCTGGGCGGGCGCGACGTCGGCCCGACCGACCACATGGTGACCGAGACCCTGATCCGCGGCATGCACGCGTACTGGCAGAAGGTGATGGCGTGAGCGCGGAGACCGGAACCGGCGCGCCGGCGGGCGCGGGGCCGCTGCCCGCGGCGGGCACCGCGTTCGGCGGCGCGTTCGTGCCGTCGCCCGCCGGCGGCGCGCCGGCGGCCGAGCTGCTCCGCCCGGGGCGCGGCGTCGCGGTCGATCCGGCGCTGCGCGCCGAGCTCGACGCGCTGTACGCCGACTACGCCGCCGCCCTCGACGACCGGCGCTACGACGACTGGATCGACCTCTTCGTCGACGACTGCCGCTACCTGCTGCAGCCGCGCGAGAACTTCGAGCGCGGCCTGCCGCTCGCGACGCTCGCCTTCGAGAGCAAGGGCATGCTGCGCGACCGGGTCTACGGCGTGACCCGCACGCTGTTCCACGCGCCGTACGTGCAGCGCCACCTGATCGGGCCGCTGCGCGTGCTGTCGGTCGGCGCCGACGGATCGGTCGACGTGCAGGCCGGCTACGCGGTCCATCGCACCAAGGTGCACGAGCGCAGCGAGGTCTTCAACGTCGGGCAGTACCTCGATCGTGTGGTCCGGGACCCGGCCGACGGCCGGTTGCGCTTCGCGGTCAAGCGCGCGGTCTTCGATTCCGAGACCATCCCGAACTCGATCATTCATCCGATCTGAGACGTCCCGCACGCGCGCGCCGCGTGCCGTGTGGCGGCCGGCGCGCGGCGATGGTCAAATAGCGCCCCGGGACCCGACCGATCGGCGTCCCGACCCGCGGGCCGGACCGGGCGGCCCCGCCGCGGGGCACCGAACGCAGCGCCGCGGCAGGAATCCGGATGTTCGAACTCGTCGCGGCGCTGTCGTTCGCGATCGTCATGGTGCCGCTGTGGCGCATCACCCGCCGCACCGGCCGCGATCCCTGGCTGTCGGTGTTCTTCCTCATCAACCCGGCGGTCGGGCTGCTGCTGCTGATGGGCATCCTCGCCTTCGGGCGCTGGCCGGCGGCCGAGCGCGCGACGCCCCCGGGCACCGGACCGACGGAGCCCTGAGATGCCGCTCTACGCCGAATCCCTGCTCGCCGAATGGATCGACGCGCTGAGCCGGCTCGTCGAGACCCCGTCGCTGCTCGGCGTCGTCGCCGTGGCGCTGCTCGCCGTGCCGATGCTGATGGCGGGACGCGTGCTGGGTCGCGCCGGCTACTCGCCGTGGTGGGTGCTGCTGGTGCTGGTGCCGGTGGTCAACCTGATCGCGCTCTGGGTGTTCGCGTTCGTCAGGTGGCCGGCGATCGACCGGCACCCGGACGCGCGCTGACGCGCCGGGCGAGCCGCCCCGGGGCGGGGCGGCGGACGCGCGGGCTCAGCCCTGCACGTCGGCGGGGATCATCTTCTGCAGCTCGCCCGACTGGAACATCTCCTGGACGATGTCGGCACCGCCGACGAACTCGCCGTTGATGTAGAGCTGCGGGATCGTCGGCCAGTTCGAGAAGTCCTTGATCGCCTGCCGGACCTCGTCGTCCTCGAGCACGTTGACGGTGACCATGTTCTTCACGCCGCAGGCCTTCAGCAGCTGCACCGCGCGGCCGGAGAAGCCGCACTGCGGGAACTGGGCGGTGCCCTTCATGAAGAGCACGATCGGGTGCTCGGTGACCGTCTTGCGGATGAATTCCTGGGCGTCCATCGTGGTACCTGTGGGATGCGGCGGCGCGCGCGGCGCCGGGAGATCGGACGAGTCTAGCAGGGGCGGCGGACCCGTCAAACGTCAGGGGGGACTCGGCGGCCCCGCGGCGGCGCGGCGGGCGAGCCCGACGCGCTCGCGCCCCTCGAGGTCGCGCAGCGTCGCCGCGTCGGCGAGGCCCGCGCCCGACAGCAGCGCGCGCACCGCCCCGCCCTGGTCGTGGCCGTGCTCGACGAGCAGCCACCCGCCGGGCGCGAGGCGCGCCGCGGCGCCGGCCGCGATCGCGGCGATCGCGTCGAGGCCGGCCGCGCCCGAGGCGAGCGCCCCGCGCGGCTCGTGCCGCAGCGCCGGATCGAGCAGGTGCGGATCGGCCTCGGCGACGTAGGGCGGGTTGGAGACGATCGCGTCGAAGGCGGGCGTGCCCGCCGGCAGCGCCGCCCACCAGTCGCCGTGCAGGAACTCGACCCCGGCGCCGAGCCGGCGGGCGTTGCCGCGGGCGATCCCGAGCGCCTCGGTCGACACGTCGGTCGCCACCACGGCCGCGTCGGGCCGGGCGAGCGCGACCGACACCGCGATCGCGCCGCTGCCGGTGCCGAGGTCGAGCAGCCGCGCCCGCCCGCCGTCCGCGCCCCGGGCGGGCAGCCGCTCGAGCGCCGCCTCGACCAGCAGCTCGGTCTCGGGCCTCGGCACCAGCACGGCCGGGCCGACCTCGAAGCGCAGCCCGCGGAACTCCTTCCAGCCGAGCAGGTAGGCGAGCGGCTCGCCCTCGCGCCGGCGCGCCGCGAGCGCCTCGAACGCGCGCGCGACGTCGGGCGGGCAGGGCTCGTCGCCGTGCGCGATCAGCCAGGCGCGCCCCCGCCCGCCCGCGGCGCCGAGCAGCGCGTGCGCGTCCAGGCGCGCGAGCCCGCTCGCGGCGACGAGCGCGTCCCACGAGGAGGCGCCGGCCGTCAGGCGACCTCCTGCGCGAGCGCGGCGAGCCGCTCGGCCTGGTGCTCGGCGACCAGCGGCCCGATCAGGTCGTCGAGGTCGCCGTCCATCACCGCCTGCAGCTTGTGCAGCGTCAGGTTGATCCGGTGGTCGGTGACGCGGCCCTGCGGGAAGTTGTAGGTCCGGATGCGCTCGGAGCGGTCGCCCGAGCCGACCAGCGACTTGCGGGTCGCCGCCTCCTTCTGCTGCGCCGCGCGGACCTGCGCGTCGCGGATCCGGGTGGCGAGCACCTTCATCGCGCGGTCGCGGTTGCGGTGCTGCGAGCGGTCGTCCTGGCACTCGGCGACGATGCCGGTCGGCAGGTGGGTGATCCGCACCGCCGACTCGGTCCGGTTCACGTGCTGCCCGCCGGCGCCCGACGCGCGGAACACGTCGATCCGCAGGTCGTCGGGCGAGAGGGTCACCTCGGACGCGTCGTCGGCCTCGGGCATCACCGCCACCGTGCACGCCGAGGTGTGGATCCGGCCCTGCGCCTCGGTCTCGGGCACCCGCTGCACCCGGTGCCCGCCCGACTCGAACTTGAGCCGCGCGTGGACGTCCCGCCCGGCGACGCGGACGATGACCTCGCGGTAGCCGCCGAGCTCCGACGGGCTCTCCGACAGCACCTCGACCTGCCAGGCGCGGCGCTCCGCGTAGCGCAGGTACATCCGCAGCAGGTCCGCGGCGAAGAGGGCGCTCTCCTCGCCGCCGGTGCCGGCGCGGATCTCGAGCAGCACGTCGCGCGCGTCGTCCGGGTCCTTCGGCAGCAGCAGCCGCTCGAGAGTCGCCGCCTCGTCGGCGAGGCGCGCGTCGGCCGAGGCGATCTCCTCGGCCGCGAACGCGCGCATCTCCGGGTCCTCGCGCAGCTGCTCGGCGGTGTCGCGGTCGGCGCGCGCGCGGCGCCACGCGACGAAGTGCTCGACCACCTCGGCGAGCTCGGCGTGCTCGCGGGTGAGCCGCCGGTACTCGGCCATGTCGCGCGCCGCGTCCTCGGCGGACAGCAGCGCGGACACCTCCTCGAGGCGTTCCTCGAGGCGCGAGAGCTTGGCGAGCATCGACGCGTTCATCGGGCGTGCGGGCGCACGCGCGCGGTGCGGGACCGCGCGCGGACGCTAGGCCTTGTCGTCGGGGAGCAGCCGGTCGAGCAGCTCGCCGACCTGGCGCTGCTCGGGGCCGGGACGCTGCAGCAGCGTGGTCGGGCCGTGCAGGAACTTGCCGACGAGGCTCGAGGCGAGCGCCTCGAGCACCGCCTGCGGGTCGTCGCCGCGGGCGAGCAGCCGGCGGGCGCGCTCGAGCTCGGCGCGCTTGATCGCCTCGCCGCGGGCGTGCAGCGCCCGGATCGCCGGCACCGCCCGGCGGGCCGACAGCCAGTGCATGAACGCGTCGACGCGGGTCTCGATGATCGCCTCGGCCTGCGCGACCGCGGCCTGCCGGTTCTCGAGCCCGCTCTGCACGAGCTTGCCGAGGTCGTCGACCGTGTAGAGGAAGACGTCGGGCAGCTGCGCGACTTCCGGCTCGATGTCGCGCGGCACCGCCAGGTCG
>DASPJX010000299.1:0-2246 GCA_035628395.1 Burkholderiaceae bacterium
CCCGGGTGGCGACGCTTCCGTTCGCGGAACGAGCCGAGCGGTATCCCGGCCCGTCACGGCCGAGTCGTGACGCGCCCGGCATCGACGCGCACCGGGTCGCTCGCGCCGACACCCGCCTGGCCAAGGCGGGGCCGGAAGAACCTCTGCGCGGGAAGGTGGCAGACCCGTAGCCCGCGCGTCCGTATCTCCAGAGACCCCGACACTCAAGCCTACGACCCTCGTTCCAGCGCCGACCTTCTGACCTGTCCCCAGTTATCACCGCACCGACATAGGGCATCGAATAAATCATCATACGACCCTGATTGTTCTGCTTGAGCACGATATTGCGCTGCACTATCCTCGTTCGTTCCGTCTGTAGGAGCATTGCGATGCCGTTGCCGCACGCCCAGGGTCTGTACGATCCCACCAACGAGCACGACGCCTGCGGCGTCGGCTTCGTCGCGCACATCAAGGGCGCGAAGAGCCACGACATCGTCGAGAAGGGTCTGCAGATCCTGCTGAACCTCGACCACCGGGGCGCGACCGGCGCGGACCACCTGTTCGGCGACGGCGCCGGCATCCTGATCCAGATCCCGGACGACTTCTACCGCGCCGAGATGGGCCGGCAGGGCGTCGCGCTGCCGCCGCCCGGCGAGTACGGCGTCGGCATGGTGTTCCTGCCGAAGGAGACCGCCTCCCGGATCGCCTGCGAGCAGGAGCTCGAGCGCACCGTGCGCGCCGAGGGCCAGCGCGTGCTCGGCTGGCGCGACGTGCCGGTCGACGGCGAGATGGAGATGAGCCCGCTCGTGCGCGAGTCCGAGCCGGTGATCCGCCAGATCTTCATCGGGCGCGGCCGCGACGTGATGGTGCCCGACGCGCTCGAGCGCAAGCTCTACGTGATCCGCAAGACCGCGAGCCACGCGATCAAGTCGCTCGGCCTGAAGCACGGCAAGGAGTACTTCGTGCCGTCGATGTCGACGCGCACCGTCGTCTACAAGGGCCTGCTGCTCGCCAACCAGGTCGGCCGCTACTACCGCGACCTGCAGGACCCGCGCACCATCTCGGCGCTCGCGCTCGTGCACCAGCGCTTCTCGACCAACACCTTCCCGGCGTGGGAGCTCGCGCACCCGTACCGGATGCTCGCGCACAACGGGGAGATCAACACCGTCAAGGGCAACTACAACTGGATGCGCGCCCGCGAGGGCGTGATGCAGTCGGCCGTGCTCGGCGACGACCTGAAGAAGCTCTGGCCGCTGATCTACCCGGGCCAGTCCGACACCGCGTGCTTCGACAACTGCCTCGAGCTGCTGGTGATGGCCGGCTACCCGATGGCCCAGGCGATCATGATGATGATCCCCGAGGCCTGGGAGCAGCACACGACGATGGACGAGAACCGCCGCGCGTTCTACGAGTACCACGCGGCGATGATGGAGCCCTGGGACGGCCCGGCGGCGATCGCGTTCACCGACGGCCGCCAGATCGGCGCGACGCTCGACCGCAACGGCCTGCGCCCGGCGCGCTACATCGTCACCGACGACGACCTGGTCGTGATGGCCTCCGAGGCCGGCGTGCTGCCCGAGATCCCCGAGCACCGGATCGTCAAGAAGTGGCGGCTGCAGCCCGGCAAGATGTTCCTGATCGATCTCGACCAGGGCCGCATCGTCGACGACAAGGAGCTGAAGGACCAGCTCGCCGCGAGCAAGCCGTACCGGCAGTGGATCGAGCGCATCCGCATCAAGCTCGACGAGGTCGCGACGCCCGAGCATCCCGAGACGCCCGACGCCGACGAGTCCTCGTCGAACAACCCGACGCCGTTCGAGCCGGTGCCGCTGCTCGATCGCCAGCAGGCCTTCGGCTACACGCAGGAGGACCTGAAGTTCCTGATGGCGCCGATGGCGGTCGCCGGCGAGGAGGCGGTCGGCTCGATGGGCAACGACTCGCCGCTCGCGGTGCTGTCGGACAAGAACAAGCCGCTGTACGCGTACTTCAAGCAGCTGTTCGCCCAGGTCACGAACCCGCCGATCGATCCGATCCGCGAGGAGCTCGTGATGTCGCTGAAGACCTACCTCGGGGCGCAGAAGAACCTGTTCGGCGAGACCGACAAGCACTGCCGGCAGATCGAGCTCGATCACCCGGTGCTCACCAACGCCGAGCTCGAGAAGCTGCGCGGGCTGGAAGAGGGCTACTGCGACATCACGTCGTGCACGCTCAACACCACCTTCCCGGCCGACAAGCAGGGCGAGGGGCTGGCGCGCGCGCTCGACAAG
>DASPJX010000300.1:0-12698 GCA_035628395.1 Burkholderiaceae bacterium
AAGCACGTCGGCGGCCGGCGGCCCGGATGCCGGCGATTCCTCGCGGGCGCCCCGAAACGGCGACGGGCGCCCGCGGGCGCCCGTCGTGTCCGGCCGGGCGCCCCGCAGGGCGCCCGACGGTGCGGGATCACTTCGTCGACAGCACCCACTTGGCGAGCGCGCTCGCCTCGTCCGCGCTGACCTGCGGGTTCGCGGGCATCGGGATCTGGCCCCAGACGCCGACGCCGCCCTTCTGGATCTTGGTGGCCAGCTTGCCCGCGGCCTCCTTGTCGCTCGCGTACTTGGCCGCGACGTCCTTGTAGGACGGACCGATCAGCTTCTTGTCGACGGCGTGGCAGGCGGTGCAGTTCTTGGCCTTCGCCAGGTCGAGGCTGGCGTGGGCCGGGGCACCGGCGAGCAGCACGGCCGAGGCGGCGATCGTGGTCAGGGTCAGCTTCGCGGACATGGACTCTCCAGGAGGGATTCGGGACCGAACCGGCGGACGGCGCGACCGGTGGCCGCTCGACTGCGCCGCATTCTAACGGTTCCGTCCGTTCGTGCGTTGACGCTCGCCGCCGGGCGAAAGTTGCTGGACCGCGGCGTCGGCCCGCGGCCACGCTGGCGCATTGCCGCGGATTACGGAAGACCTCATGCCCTTGCTCTGGATCGGGGCCGTCCTCGTGCTGCTGCGCTGGCTCGAGATCGGGCCGTTCGCCACGCTGTCGTGGTGGTGGGTGCTCGCGCCGCTCGGGGTCGCGTTCGCGTGGTTCGAGGGGCTCGAGAAGCTGTTCGGCCGGGACAAGAGGCAGGTCGACGCGATCGAATGGGAGCGTCGTCGCCAGGAGCGGGTGTCCGAGCAGTTCAGGTCGCTGCAGCAGCCGGGGCAGGCCCGGTCGGCGGGACGCCCGCCGGCGCGGCGCTGAAGCGACGCGCCCCGGGCCGGGCCCGGGGCGACGCGCGTCACTCGTCGAAGGCGTCGGTCACCGCGCCGCGGCTCGCGCTCGAGGCGAGCTTGGCGAACTTGCCGAGCACGCCCCGGGTGTAGCGCGGCTTCGGCGGCGTCCAGGCCGCGCGCCGGCGGGCGATCTCCTCGTCGGGCACGTTCAGCTGCAGCTTCAGCTCGTAGGCGTCGACGGTGATCGAGTCGCCCTCCTGCACCAGCGCGATGGTCCCGCCGACCGCCGCCTCGGGGGCGACGTGGCCGACCACCATCCCCCAGGTGCCGCCGGAGAAGCGGCCGTCGGTGATCAGCGCGACCGACTCGCCGAGTCCCGCGCCGATGATCGCCGAGGTCGGGGCGAGCATCTCGGGCATGCCCGGCGCGCCCTTCGGGCCGAGGTAGCGCAGCACGAGCACGTCGCCCGCGGCGATACGGTTCTCCATGATCGCCTTCATCGCCGAGGGCTCGTCGTCGAACACCCGGGCCGGGCCGGTCAGCACCGGGCTCTTCAGGCCGGTGATCTTCGCGACCGCGCCCTCGGGCGACAGGTTGCCCTTCAGGATCGCGAGGTGGCCCTGCGCGTAGAGCGCCTTGTCCAGCGGGAAGATGACCTTCTGGTCGGCGCGCGGCGTCGAGGGCACGTCGGCGAGCTCCTCGGCGAGCGTGCGGCCGGTGATCGTCATGCAGTCGCCGTGCAGCAGGCCGCCGTCGAGCAGGATCCGCATCACCTGCGGGATGCCGCCCGCCCGGTGCAGGTCGGTGGCGACGTACTGGCCGGAGGGCTTCAGGTCGCAGATCACCGGCACCTTGCGGCGGATCCGCTCGAAGTCGTCGATCGTCCACTCGATGCCGGCCGCGTGCGCGATCGCCAGGTAGTGCAGCACCGCGTTCGTCGAGCCGCCGGTCGCCATGATCAGCGCGACCGCGTTCTCGATCGACTTCCGCGTGACGATGTCGCTCGGGCGCAGGTTCCGGCGGACCGCCTCGACCAGCACGCGGGCCGACTCGCGCGCGGACTCGAGCTTCTCGCCGTCGGGATTGGCCATCGTCGAGGAGCCGAGCAGGCTCATGCCGAGCGCCTCGAACGACGAGCTCATCGTGTTGGCGGTGTACATCCCGCCGCAGGACCCGGTGCCGGGCACCGAGTTCTTCTCGATGCCCTCGAAGTCCTCCTTCGACATCCGGCCGCGCGAGTACTCGCCGACCGCCTCGAAGATCGAGACGATCGTCAGGTCCTTGCCCTTCCAGCTCCCGGGCCGGATCGTGCCGCCGTAGACGTAGATCGCCGGCACGTTCGCGCGCAGGATGCCGATCATGCCGCCGGGCATGTTCTTGTCGCAGCCGCCGAGCACCAGCACGCCGTCCATCCACTGGCCCTGCACGGCGGTCTCGACGCAGTCGGCGATGACCTCGCGCGAGATCAGCGAGTACTTCATCCCCTCGGTGCCCATCGACATGCCGTCGGAGATCGTCGGGGTGCCGAACAGCTGGGCGTTGCCGCCGGCCGCGCGGATGCCCTCGACCGCCGCGTCGGCGAGCGGCTGCAGGCCCGAGTTGCAGGGCGTGATCGTCGAGTGGCCGTTGGCCACGCCGACCATCGGGTTCGCGAAGTCGGTGTCCTTGTACCCCATCGCGTAGTACATCGAGCGGTTGGGGGCGCGTTCGACGCCTTCGGTGATGTTGCGCGAGCGGCGGTTGGCGGTCATGGGGGAGGGCTCCGTGGTCGGTTCGGGGTCGGGCGCCGGGCCCGTCGCGGGCGGATGGTACGTCCGGCGGTGCCCAACGTAAAATATTGCGAGCGCGAGTCTCCGATATGAAAACGGTATCGCTCCCCCAGCTGCCCGCCGACCTCCAGGGGATCGACGTCCGGGCGCTCGCCTACTTCCTCGCGGTCGCCTCGGAGGGGCACGTCGGCCGGGCGGCGGAGCGGCTCGGCATGTCGCAGCCGCCGCTGTCGGTCCAGGTCCGCCGGCTCGAGGCGCGGCTCGGCGTCGAGCTGCTGCGCCGGCACCGCGCCGGCGTCACGCCCACCGAGGCCGGGCGCGCGCTCGTGCGCGAGCTCGAGGGGTTCTTCCCGCGCTGGACGCAGATGCTCGAGCGGGTCCGCGCGGCCGCGCGCGGCGAGACCGGGGCGCTGCGGATCGGCTTCGTGACGCCGGCCGAGTACAGCTTCCTGCCGGACGGGCTGCGCGAGTTCCGCGCCCGGCATCCGGGCGTCGGGCTGTCGCTGCGGGAGATGACGAGCGACGCGCAGTTCGACGCGCTGCGCGACGGCACGCTCGACGCCGGCTTCGCGCTGTCGCCGGTGCCGCCGGGCGCGCTCGCGTGGCGGCGGGTGCTGCGCGAGCCGCTGCTGCTCGCGGTGCCGTCCGCGCATCCGGCGGCGCGCCACGCGCCCGGCCGCCCGCTGCGGCTCGACCGCCTCGCCGACCTGCCGCTCCTCGTGTTCCCGCGCGAGAAGGCGCCGGGCCTGCACGACGCGATCCTCGGGCTGGTCGCCCGCGGCGGGATCGGTCCGGCGATCGGGCAGGAGGCGATCCAGATGCAGACGATCGTCTCGCTGGTGGCCGCCGGGCTCGGCTTCGCGGTCGTGCCGGCGAGCCTGCGCAACCTCGCCCGCACCGGCGTCGTCTATCGGGTGCCGGCGGGCCGGCCCTCGCACGTCGAGGTCGGGCTGGTGTGGCGGGCCGACGACGACCAGCCGGCGCTCGCGCGGTTCGTCGCGCACTGGAGCGCGCCGCGCGGCGGCGCCGCGCTCACTGCAGCATGAAGGTCGAGTACTCGAGCCGCTGGAAGCTGCGCGACAGCGCGACGAGCCCGGCGGCCACGCAGAGCAGCAGCGCGACCGCGAAGCCGTAGCCGAAGGCCTGCGGGCCGAGCCGCAGCGACAGCACCGTCAGCGCGAGGTTCAGCACCACGAACGCGCCGCACAGCGCGAGCACGACGCGCCGCTTGTCGAGGTAGAAGTAGACCGTCAGGATCGACAGGAACATCACCTGCAGCCCGGCGGCGATCGTCTGCACGTACAGCAGCGGCAGGTACAGGTCGGAGATGCCGAGCGAGGCGAGCAGCCGCTCGCCGGCCACGAAGAGCAGCGAGACCGCGATCGCCTGGATCTTCGCCATCTCGAACAGCCCGGTGCGCACGGTCGCCACCATGCCGTTGCGGTGGCGCTCGATCGCCTGCAGCGAGCCGCCGCCGCGCACCGCGCCGTAGAACGCGTCGTAGTGCTCGACGAAGTCGGTCTCGATCCGCACGAGGAAGACCGCCATGCCCGGGATGATCGACAGGTACGCGAGGAAGACCGGCAGGTCGTAGACCACCGAGGCGCGCAGCGGCCCGATCACCGCCTCCGAGGTGGGCGGCCACGCCCAGAACACGAACTTGTCGATCCACACGCCGAGGTTGTAGAGCAGCCCGATCCACGCGAGCGTGGGATAGCGCAGCGGCCGGCGGAACGCGTCGAAGGACACGAACGCGTTCACCGGGAAGTCGCGCGCGATCAGCGCCTGCATCCCGGCGAAGAGCAGCGCCTGCCCGACGACGAAGCCGGCGAGCAGCCCCTCGAGCCCGAAGCCGCGCAGCGCGATCGCCCCGAGCACCGTGGTGCCGTAGCCGACCGCGTACAGCGAGACGATCGCCCGGTACCGCTTGAGGCCCGACAGGAACACCGTGGCGATCCAGACGAGCGACAGCAGCACGAACGCGGCGAGCGCCAGCAGCCGGTAGGCGACCGTCTCCTCGCGGAACACGGTGAACGCCGCGACGAGCCCGATCGCCCCGGCGAGCGTCGCCACCGCGGCGAGCACGCCGTGGTAGGCGGGCACGACCGCGTCCCGGCGCCGCTCGAACAGCCGGTCGGCGACGTAGCGGGTGAACGCGAGCTGGAAGAAGCCGGTGAGGATCAGGCTGCAGGCGATCAGCCAGGTCACGGTCACCTGGAACTGCACGACGGGCGCGTCGTCGCCGCCCCGCGACACGGCGAGGAAGCCGACCGCGAGCATGCCGACGATCGACAGCACCCACGGCCCGGAGCTGACCACGCCCGCGTACGCGTAGGCGCGCAGCATCGACAGCAGCGAGTCGCGCTGCAGCAGCTTGCGGAGCTCGAAACCGATGCCGGCCATGCTCAGCGCTCCGGCGCGGCCGCGTCGCGGCCGGCCACGTGAGGATCGTCGAAGGCCTCGCCCGGAGCGGCGGCGCGCGGCTCGCGCAGCGCCCGGCGGTAGAGGTCGCGGTAGCGGTCGAACATCGTCGCCTGCGTGTAGCGCGACTCGACCCGCGCGATCGCCGCGCGCTGCGCGTCGCGCCAGCGGACCGGGTCGCCGAGCAGCCCCAGCACCGCGCGCGCCAGCCCGTCGGGGTCGGCGATCCGCACGATCTCGCCGGCCGCGCCGAGCGCCTCGTCGTCGCCGGGCAGCCCGTGGATCAGCTCGCGGCAGGCGCCGACGTCGGTCGCGACCGCCGGCACGCCGGCGGCGAAGCCCTCGAGCAGCGCGAGCGGCAGCGCCTCGCTGATCGAGCTCAGCACCACCAGCCCGACGCGCGGCAGCAGCTCGTCGACGCGCTGGAAGCCGAGGAAGCGGACCGAGTCCTGCAGCCCCAGGCTCTCGGCGACCGCCCGGCACTCGCGCGCGTAGGCCGGGTCCTCGTCCTCGGGCCCGGCGATCCAGCCCTGCGCGCCGGGCAGCCGGTCGACGACGGTGCGCATCGCGCGCACGAAGGTCTTCACGTCCTTGATCGGCACGACGCGACCGATCAGGCAGGCGACCGGCGGCGGGTCGAGCGCGGCCCGGCGGGCGCGCAGCGGCGCGAGCCTCGGCAGATCGACGCCGTTGGCCACGCACTCGGTGCGGGCCGCCGGCGCGCCGTCGGCGATCTGGCGGCGCCGGTTCGCCTCGTACAGCGAGACGATCCGGTCGGACGCCTCGTAGCACATGCGCCCGAGCGTCTCGAAGAAGCGCACCCACATGTCGCGGAAGTACGCGACCTGCGACGCGTCCTTGTCGAAGACGCCGCGGTTGTCGGCGATCCAGGTGCTCTGGAACAGGTCGATCTTGCGTTCCTTCGTGTAGATGCCGTGCTCCGACAGCAGCAGCCGGCGTCCGGTGCGCTGGCGCAGCATCGCGCCGAGCAGCCCGGCGTAGCCGGTCGACACCGCGTGGTAGCAGCCCGCCGGCGGCAGCCGCTCGGCGACGCGCGCGAGCATCCAGATCGGCGCGTGCATGATCCGCACCGTCCAGAAGTAGTCGACGAAGCTCGGGTCGGTGCAGAAGCGCTTGTAGCGGTCGGTGGTGAACGCCCAGGCGCGCTCGCTGTAGAGGAACGCGCGCTCGGACAGCGGACCGTCGTCCGACAGCGACGGCACGATCTCGCGCAGCAGCCCGGCGGAGGCCCCCGGGGCGGGCGCGCCCGGCGCGTCGGGCCGGCCGCGCGCGCCGCGCAGCGCGTCGTGCAGGCGGGCGTTCGCCTCGAACGCGCGCCGGTCGCCGCGGTGGCTCGCGACCGCCGGCGGCTCGTGCGACGCGTGCACGTAGTGGGCCTCGAGGTGCACCAGGTTGTCGGGCAGCGCGTAGCGCATGCCGTCGTAGTCCTGCGGGCGGCTGCCGATGAAGACCGCGCCGAAGCGCAGCTCCGGGAAGCCGCGCACGATCTGGTCGATCCAGCTCGAGACGCCGCCCGACACGTAGGGGAACGTGCCTTCGAGCAGCAGCATCACGTCGACGGACGGGGCGGAGCGGACGACGTGCACGTCAGTACTTCCAGTACTGGTGGGCGGCCGCGGTGCGCATCGACTCGGGCGCGGTCGGCAGCGAGGTGAACAGGTCGCGCACGTCCTCGTAGCGACGCTCGCGGAACGCGTACTCGGCCAGCCAGGGCACGACCCGCTCGCGCGGGTAGCCGAGCTCGGCGGCCCGCTCGAGCGCGGCGCGGCCGGCGTCGGGCTCGGCGGCGTCCAGCCCGACGCGCCCGAGCAGGTACCACAGGCCCGCGTCGTCGGCGCGCAGCGCGAGCGCCTCGTGCGCGTGTCGCCACGCCTCGCGCGCGGTGTACCGGGCGAGCTCGCCGTGCACGAGCCGCTGGTAGACGAGCTCCCAGTGCAGCTCGGCGAGCAGCTTGTGCACGCCGTAGCGCAGGTCGGGATCGGCGCCGGGGCCGGCGGCCTCGAGCGTCGCGCGCTCGGCGAGGATCCGCTGCGCGACCACCTTCTCCTTGCGGTCGAGCATGCCGTAGGCGAGCAGCCGGATGTCCTCGAACGGATCGGCGAGCAGCTGGCGCAGGATCTCCGCGGTCACGCGTCCGGGGGCGTCCTGGATCGCGAGCAGCGCGGCGAGCCGCGCCGAGGCGGGCGCCTCGCCGCTGGTGAGCCGCGCGCGGACCTGGCCCGCGCGCACCTGGCTGCCCTCGCGCTCGCGGGTCAGCGTGAACTCGGGCGACTCGACGGTGACGATCGGCCTGGGCGGCGCGCGGCGCGACAGCCGGGCGCCGATCCAGAGCGCCGCGCGCAGCCACAGCAGCAGCGTCGGCACGAAGAGGTTGAGCACGGCGAGCGTGCCGAGCGTCGCGCCGCGCGGCACGCGCAGCCCGGCGGGCAGCGTCGCCCACACCGCGGGCGCGAGCAGCGCGGTCGCGCCGCCGTGCAGCGCGAGGAAGGCGAGCAGCACCGCGGCGTCGCGCGAGCCGCCGGCGGGGATCGCGAGCGCGGCGAGCTCCGCGGCGAGACCGAGCCAGAGCTTCATCGGCGCGCCCTCAGCCCGCCTCGGGCGCCGCGGCGGGCACCGGCGGCACGACGGCCGAGGCCGGCGTGCGCGCCGGCACCTGGCAGCGCGACAGCAGGTCGTCGAGCGTCCATTCGGGCTCGACCTCGCCGAGCGCGGCGACCTGCACGCCGATCCGCGCGCGGGAGAAGTCGGTGTCGAACTGCGCGCGCAGCACGCCCTCGATCCGGGCGAGGAAGCCCTCGACCGCGGCGGGGCCGGCGAGCGCGAGCAGGTTGACCATCACGCGGCGGGTCGGGGTCTCGATCTCCCAGACGAGGTCGAGGCTGCGCGGCATCCGGCGGATCTGCGCGGCGAGGTTCGCGCCCTCGCCGCTGCGCTCGAGCACGAAGGCGACCAGCGCCGAGTCGACGTCGGCGTGCCGGCGCAGGCCCTGCAGCCGGACCACCTCGAGCGCGAACTCCGGCGGGCAGTCGGGTCGCAGCGCGAGCACCCCGCGCACCAGCCGGCGCGCGGCCACGCCGTCGGCCCAGTAGCCGAGCAGCACCGTCAGCAGCTGCAGGTTCTCCTGGTTCAGCGCGAAGAACGGCATCCGCTCGATCGCGAGCACGCCGAGCCGCTCGCGGCCGCTGGTCTCGATCGGCGCCACCGCGAGGTAGCGGCTGCCGACCGCGGCGGCCTGGTCGGCCTGCACGTGGGCGAGCCGGTCGAGCTCGAGCGCCGAGCGCACCAGCGGGTCGTCCGCGTCGAGCGGCAGCGGCTCGCCGAGCGCGGCGAGCGCCTCGGTGCGCGGCGCGCGCGCGTCCATCGCGTGCACCGAGGCGACCTCGAGCTCGCAGCTCTGCGACAGCAGCTGCAGCACGAAGCGGCTGCCCGGCAGCAGGCCGGGCTCGCGCGCGGCGACCGAGCGCAGCTCGCCGAGCAGGTCGCGCAGCGTCACCGGCCGCAGCAGCAGCTCGTGCTCGATCCGCTGGTGCGACAGCTGCAGCAGGAAGTGCGAGCGGGTCAGCGCGGCGAGCCGCTCGCCGAGGTAGTGGTTGACCTCGCGCACGCGGCGCAGCCGGTCGTGCCAGACGTCCGAGAACTGCCCGCAGCCGAGCACCAGCACCAGCCCGCCGAGGAAGTACTGCTGCGGGAAGCCCGGATCGTCGGCCGGCCAGCCGACGAGCGCGCGCCCGAACCACGCGAGCGCGAGCAGCGCGCCCGAGAACAGCCCGCCGACCGTGCCGAAGCGCAGCGCGAGCAGCGCCGGCACCAGCCAGAGCCACGGGAACCCGAGCCCGAAGCCGAACGGGTCGGCGGGCTCGAGCCAGCCGGCGAGTCCGATCGCCGCGATCGTCATCGCCGCGGTCTCGGCGAGGTGCAGCCCGAAGGTCGCGGTGTCGCGGATCCGGCCGGTGCCGAGCACGCGGCCGACGGCCGCGGCGATCCGGGCGCCGACGCGGGTCGGCTGCGGGTCGGGGCGCGGCACCGTCAGCGCGCCGTCGCGATCGGCGCGGCGAGGCGCGCGAGCAGACGCTGCGCGACCGCGGGCAGCGCCTCGCGGCTCCAGCCGGTGGCGCCGCCGGCCGCGGTCCAGACGACGCGGCCCGAGGACAGGTCGACGAGCTGCAGCGTGAATCCGACGGCGGGCTCGCCGTCGACGCCGACCTTGTAGCGCCACTCGTCGACGGTGCCGGTCACCGCGTAGCGCACCCGCTGCGAGCGGGCCCAGTCGAGCGCCTGGTCGACCGCCTTGCGCTCGCTCGGCTCGAGGAGCGCGTCGCCGCCGATCGACGTCGGGTAGCGGCGCAGCTCGCGCACGCCGCCCGATCGCAGCAGCGACTCGAGGATCGCCTCGGCGCGCAGCCCGGCCTGCGGCGTCTCGGTGTGGTTGACCATCGGCAGCACCGCCCAGGCGGCGCCCGGCTCGAGCGCGGGCGCCGGCTGGACGGTGGCGGTGGTGCACGCCGACGCGGCGACGGCGGCGAGCGCCGCGAGCAGCGCGCGACGCGCGGGCAGGGAAGGGCGGGAGGTTCGCATCGGTGGCGTTCTCAGAAGAGATGCTGGTAGGCGAGGCCGAACGTGCGCGAGGCGCGGGGAATGCCGGGCGTCGCGCTGATCAGGCTCGCGAACGCGGTCAGCCGGTCGGCGCCGGTCGGGGCGAGCGTGAACCCCGCGCGCAGCGCGTAGCCCGCGCCGCTCGCCGAGTTGGTCCGGGCGAGCAGCTCGCCGAAGGGGCGCGGCGCGCGGCCGTACGACTGCGAGACCGACTCGCCGAACGCGAGGCCGGCCGCGAGCTCGGTCGAGGAGACGGGCACCACCGCCGACGCGTCGAGCGCGCCCGGCACGAGCGGCACCACCGCCGAGTCGACCGCGTCGCGCGCGCGCCAGTCGGCGCGCACGAGCACCGCGCGCAGCGCGACGTCCGGCGTCTCGAGCCGCAGCCGGTGCGTCGCCTGCAGCGACCACACGGTGCCGGTGGCGAGCGTCGTGCCGTCCTGCGAGCCGAGCCGGGTCGGCGCGACCGAGGCGACGATCCGGTCGCGCGCGGTGAGGGCCGCGCCCCAGCGCAGCTCGGCATGGTCCCGCACGCCCGCCGCGCGCAGCGCGGCCGACTCGGTCGCGGTCTGGCCCAGGCCCAGCACGAGCGACGGGCCGCGGTCGCCGTCGGGCTGCGGGCGCAGCGCGAGCCGCAGGCCGGTCGTCTCGCGCGCGGCCCGCAGCCGCGAGACCTCCGCGTCGAGCCGCGCCCGCTCGCCGCGCCAGCCGACGCCGAGGCCGACCCGCGTCGAGTCGCCCGGCACGCCGTCGAGCGCCGCGGCGTCGAGGCTGCGCAGGCGGTCGCGATCGAGCGACAGGCCGAGCGCGAGGCCCGTGCCGAGCGTGCGCTGCAGCCGGGTGCGCAGCGTGGAGAGCCCGAGCGGCCCGAGCTCGGTCGAGATCGCGTCGAGCTGCGCGAACGACGCGTCGGGCAGCAGCGTCTCGACCAGCCGGCGGTGCGCCTCGTCGGCGTCGGGACGCGCCTCGTGCAGCGACCAGGCGGCCGCCCGGGCCTCGGCGTGCCGGCCGGTCGCGCGCATCGCCTCGATCGCGTCGAGCCGCGGCAGCCAGTCGGGCAGCTCGTCGAGCAGCCCGGCGAGCGCCGGACGGTCGCCGTCGGCGAGCGCGATCGACAGCCGGGCCCACGCGGGGCGCGCGAGCTGCTCCGCGTAGCGCGACAGCAGCCAGGCGCGCGCCGCGTCCGACGCCTCGCGGGTCAGCAGCCACGACAGCGCGAGCTCGCGGGCGCCGGCGGCGAGCGCGCGGGCCTGCGCGCGGTCGGCGAGCGGATCCGCGCCGCCCGCCGGCGGGTCGCCGGCGGCGAGGTCGGCGTCGACGCGCGCGAGCAGCGCCTCGGGACCGACCCCGGCGTCGATCGCGGGAGACGGCGCGGGCGGCGACGTCCGAGCCGCGTCGGTCCGCGCGGCGGACGGCGCACGGACCGCGACCGTCCGGGCGAGCGCCTCGCGCGCGGCGTCGGCGGGCGCGAAGCGCATCGCGAGCGACAGCACCGCCTGCTCGCGCCAGCCGTCGCCGCGACGGCCGGCGAGCGTCTCGCGGCGCAGCTCGAGCCACGCGCGGCGACGCAGCGACCACGCGGCGTCGACGCGGCCGAGCCGCTCCAGGCAATCGGCGAGGCCGAGCTGCCACAGGTAGTCGTCGCCGCCGCCGTCGCGCGCGCGGCGCACGAACCAGGGCAGCGCGCGTCGCGGCTCGTCGAGCGCCATCCAGCCGGCGGCGATCGGTCCCCACAGCGCCGGGCCGCCGACCGCGCCGCGCTCGGCGCGGTCGAGCGCCGCGCGCAGCGCCGCGGCGTCGCGGCGGGCGATCGTCGCCCACAGCAGGCTCGCCCGCAGCACGGCGTCGTCGGGCGCCGCGGCGATCGCCCGCTCGAGCGCGCGCCGCGCGCCCGCGTCGTCGCCGAGCGACTGGCGGTGCAGCGCCAGCGCCTGCAGGTAGTCGGCGCGCGCGGCGAGCGAGGCCCGCAGCGGCGCGTCGAAGGCGGCGAGCAGCCGCTCGATCGCGTCGAAGTCGCCCGCGCGCAGCCACGCGAGGAACGCGCCGGTCGCGCGCCCGGCGACCGGGTCGGCCCGCCACGCCGCCTCGGCGACGCGCGCGGCGGCGCGCGGCGAGCGCGGCTCGAGCAGCGCCGACCACTCGGCGAGCACGCCGGCGTCGGCGAGCCCGTCGCGCACGAGCCGCCGGTACGCGAGGTCGGCGTCGGCCTCGCGCTGCAGCCGCGACGCGAGCCGCGCGTACAGGTGCCAGTAGGTGTCGGCGCCGGGATCGCCGCCCGCGCGCGGCGCCTCGCGCGCCGCGGCGACCGCGTCGCGGACCGCGTGCAGCGCGTCGAACGCGCCCGCGACGTCGCCGCGCGCGAGGCGGATCGACGCGCGCCGCATCGCGCGGACCGGGCTCGCGCCGAGCGCCGCGTCGACGCGGTCGAGCTCGCGCGCGGCGGCCTCCGAGTCGCCGAGCGACTCGAGCAGGTCGACCCGTCGGTCGACGAGCGCCGCGCTCGTCGCGAGGCCGCGCGCGGCGATGCGCGCGGCGAGCCAGTCGAGCGCCTCGCGCGGCCGACCCTGCTCCTCGATCAGCCGCGCGATCCGCAGGTCGAGCGCCTCGTCGGAGCCGCGGCGCGCACGCACGCGCAGCGCCTCGAGCAGCGCGGGGCCGTCGAGCAGCTGCGCGGCGAGCGTCTCGACGCGCGACCAGTCCCGCGGATCGCCGCCGGCGCGCGCGAGGTGCGTCCACTGCTCGAGCGCGACCGCGCCGCGCCCGGTCCACTCGGCGAGCTGCGCGAGCCGGCGGCGCCACTCGAGCGCGCCGGGCGCCTGCCGGACCGCCGAGGCCGCGACCTCGTACGCGTCGGCGAGGTTGCGGTTGGCGAGGAACACCTGCCAGGCGAGCGTGTACGCCTCCTCGTCGAACGGCAGGCGCGGGCGCGGCGGCTCGGCGACCGAGGCGTCGGACGAGACGCGCCGCAGCGTCGCGTCGGACGACGCGGCGTGCGCGTCGAGCGCCTCGAGCAGCGCGAA
>DASPJX010000301.1:0-8903 GCA_035628395.1 Burkholderiaceae bacterium
CTGATCGTCGACGACGATCCGCACTACGCGCGGCTGCTGCTCAACATGGCCCGCAGCAAGGGCTTCAAGGCGATCGTCGCCAACCGCGGGCAGACCGCGCTGGCGCTGGCCGTCGAGTACCTGCCGACCGCGATCACGCTCGACGTGTTCCTGCCCGACATGCTCGGCTGGACGGTGCTCAACAACCTGAAGCTGAACCCGCTGACCCGGCACATCCCGGTGCAGATGCTGTCGGTCGAGGACGAGCGGCAGCACGGTCTGTCGCACGGTGCGTTCTCGTACCTCGTCAAGCCGGCGACCTCGGACGACCTGGAGGCCGCGATCGACCGGATCCGCCACTACGTGGCGCCGCACACGAAGCGGCTGCTCGTGATCGAGGACGACACGATCGAGCGCACCAGCATCGTCGAGCTGCTCGGGCACGACGACATCGAGATCGTCGCCGTCGGGTCGGGCGAGGAGGCGCTCGCCGCGCTCGCCGAGCACCGCTTCGACTGCTGCGTGGTCGACCTGCGGCTGCCGGACATGACCGGATTCGAGCTGCTCGACACGATCCGCGGCACCCCGGCGCTGCGGGAGATCCCGGTGGTGGTGTTCACCGGCAAGGAGCTGACCGCCGAGGAGCAGGCCCGCCTGCGGGTGGTCGCCAAGAGCGTGGTGCTGAAGGACGTGCGCTCGCCCGAGCGGCTGTTCGACGAGACCGCGCTCTTCCTGCACCGGGTCGTGTCCGACCTGCCGCGCGCCAAGCAGGACATGCTCGCGCGGCTGCACGGCTCGACCGAGCCGCTGCGCGACCGCCGGATCCTGGTCGTCGACGACGACGCGCGCAACATCTTCGCGCTGACTACGATCCTGGAGAATCACGACATCCAGGTGCTGACCGCGACCAACGGCCGGCAGGCGATCGAGACGATCCGCTCGACGCCCGACCTCGACGCCGTGCTGATGGACATCATGATGCCGGAGATGGACGGCTACGAGACGATGCGCCAGATCCGGAGCGACCCGCAGACGCGGACGCTGCCGATCCTCGCGCTCACGGCGAAGGCGATGAAGGGGGACCGCGAGAAGTGCCTCGAGGCGGGCGCGTCCGACTACATCGCCAAGCCGGTCAACACCGAGCAGCTGCTGTCGCTGCTGCGGGTGTGGCTGGCGCGCTGACGCGCGGGACGAGCGCATGACCGAACCCGTCAGCCTCCTGCTCGTCGACGACAACCCGTCGAATCTCGACGCCCTGGCGGCCGTGCTCGAGCCGTCGGGGTACCGGCTGATCCGCGCGCACTCCGCGCAGGAGGCCCTGCTCGCGCTGCTGGACGGCGACTTCGCGGCGATCGTGCTCGACATCGAGATGCCGGGGCTGAACGGCATCGAGCTCGCGCAGCTGATCAAGCAGCGCAAGCGCACGCGCGACGTCCCGATCCTGTTCCTGACGGCGTTTCACGTCGACGAGCGCGACGTGCTGCAGGGCTACGTCGCCGGCGCGGCCGACTACCTGAGCAAGCCCATCCATCCCGAGATCCTGCGGTTCAAGATCTCGGTGTTCGCCGAGCTGTTCCGCAAGTCGCGGGCGCTGGCCGTGGCCAACGACGCGCTGTCGCGCGAGGTGTCCGAGCGCGTGCAGGCCCAGAACGCGCTGCACGAGGCGAACGAGATGCTCGAGCGCCGCGTGCACGAGCGGACCCTCGAGCTGGTGCGCGCCGTCGAGAACGAGCGGCTCGCGCGCGCCGAGGCCGAGGCCCAGGGCCGGCTCAAGGAGAACTTCCTCGCGGTGATCAGCCACGAGCTGCGCACGCCGCTGAACGCGATCTACGGCTGGTGCAAGGTGCTCGGGCGACCCGGGCTCGACGCGGCCGCGCTCGCGCGCGGTCTCGCGGTGATCGAGCGCAACGCGCTCGGCCAGGCCCGCCTGATCGAGGACCTGCTCGACATGAGCGGCATCGACGCCGGCCACGCGCGCCTCGCGCTGCAGCCGGTCGACGTGCTCGAGGTGCTGCGCACCGCGGTGCAGGCGACCGGCCCGGCGGCGGCGTCGGCCGGCCTGCGCATCGCGGGCCTCGACGACGTCGAGCCGCCCCCGCTGTCGCGGCGGACCGTGCAGGGCGACCCGAGCCGCCTGCAGCAGGTGATCGGCAACCTGCTGAACAACGCGGTGAAGTTCACGCCGCGGGGCGGATGCGTGACCGTGGGCCTGCGGTCCTGCGACGCGCACGTGGAGGTCTCGGTGGAGGACTCGGGCGAGGGCATCGACGCCGGTTCGCTGGCCCACGTCTTCGACAAGTTCTGGCAGGCCGATTCGTCGACCCGGCGCCGGCACGGCGGGCTGGGCCTCGGCCTGTCGATCGTGCGGCAGCTGGTGCTGCAGCACGGCGGGAACGTGTCGGCGCACAGCGAGGGCGTCGGCCGGGGCGCCCGCTTCGTGGTGACGCTGCCGCTCGCGGCGCCGGGGACGTCGACGGACGACGGCGCGGACGCGGACGGGCCCTCGGCCGTCGAGGCGGACGTCGCCGAGGAGCGCCTGCAGGGCGTGCGCGTGCTGCTCGTCGACGACGACCCCGACGCGCTCGAGGTGGTGCAGATGCTGCTCGTCCAGCAGGGCGCCCGGGTGTCGGTGGTCACGTCGGCCGACGAGGCGCTGCGCCGCCTGGAGTCGGACGACTTCGACGCGCTGATCACCGACGTCGGCATGCCCGGCAAGGACGGCTACGGCCTGATCAGCGAGTGGCGCGGCCGCGAGGCGCCCGGACGCCGGCTGCCGGCGGTGGCGCTGACCGCGTTCGCCGGGCCCGACGCCCGCCGCCGCGCGCTGCTCGAGGGCTTCGACGACCACGTCGTCAAGCCGGTCGGGCTGCGGACCCTCGTCGAGGTCGTCGGCCCACTCGTCGAGCGCGCGTCGCGGCACGGCACCCGTCCCTCGTCCGTCGCGGAGGCGACCCATCACGATGCCGCATGACGCGGACGCCGATCCCGGACGACGTCGCGGCCTGGGTCGTCTCGACCCTGCGCTCGGTGGTCGACCTCGAGGCGGTGCTGCTGCTGCGCGCTGATCCCGGTCGCCGCTGGACGGCGGCCGACGTCTCGGAGCGCCTCTACGTCGGGCTCCCCGAGGCCGCGGAGGTGCTCGACTACCTGACGGCCCGAGGCCTCGCGTCGGTCGACGGCGAGGCGCGCCGATACGACCCCGGCGTCCCCGCCGACGGCATGGTCGGGCGCGTCGCGACGCTCTACTCGACGCACCTGATCGCGGTGACGCGGCTCATCCACGAGCGCCCGTCGAGCCGCGTGCAGCAGTTCGCCGACGCGTTCCGGCTGAGGAAGGAGAGCGAATGACGGCCGTGCTCATCTACATCGGCTGCATCCTGGCGTCCGCGCTGTGCGCCGGGCTGCTGCTGCGCGCCTACCGCCGGGGCCGGTACCGGCTGCTGCTGTGGAGCGGCCTGTGCTTCGTCGGGCTGGCGGCGAACAACGTGCTGCTGCTGCTCGACAAGGCCGTCATCCACCACGTCGACCTGTCGGTGGTCCGCACCGCGACCGCGCTCGCCGCGATGCTGGTGCTGCTGTACGGACTGATCTTCGACGCGGAGTGACGGTCATGGGCCCCTTCCTGCTCGGCGCGGTCGCGATGGCCTCGCTCGTCGCGTCGCTGTTCTTCCTGCGGTTCTGGCACCGGACGCGCGACCGCTTCTTCCTGATGTTCGCCGCCGCCTTCCTGGTCGACGCGGCGAGCCGCAGCGCGATGCACCTGTACGCGGCGTCGATCGGCGAGCACGAGCCGCTGTTCTACCTGGCGCGGCTCTTCATGTTCGGTCTGATCATCGCGGCGATCGTCGACAAGAACGTCCGCAGCGCCGGCGATCGGCCCGCCCGGTCCCCGGCCCGGCCGACGACGGGCCGCTGAGGTCCTCCGCGGGGCCGCGCGTCGGCGCGCGCCCGCGCGTCAGCGCCGGCCGGTGCGATCGGCCTCGAGCAGCCCGCAGGCCACGCGCCACGCGCGGGCGCTGCTCGTCGCCTGCACGAGCCCGCAGCCTCCGATCGACACGCGCAGCCCCTCGCGCTCGAGCCGCCGACGCAGGCGCTCGACGGTCAGGTCGATCTCGGCGGACCGGCAGCCGGGCATCAGCAGCCCGAAGGTCGCGTCGCCGACCCGCGCGACGAGGTCGTGCTCGCGGGCCGAGGCCTGCAGCGACCCGCTCACCGCCTGCAGCAGCCGGGCGGCCATCGCGGGCCCCTCCAGCGAGCGGACGGTCTCCAGGTGGTCTACGCCGACCGCGAGCACGCCCGCGTCGCCGCCGAGCGCGTCGAAGTGCAGCTGCTCGTCGCGCAGCGCCGCCTCGAACGCGGCGCGCTCGGCGAGCCCGGTGACCGGGTCGGCGATCTCGGGCGCGACGCCCCGGCGCGAGCGGCGGACCAGCGCGTCGTGGCGCAGCTGCAGCTCCATCAGCGCGCCGAGCGTGCGCGCGACCGTCTCGACCAGCGCGCGCTGTCCGTCGGCGAGCTCGGGAGGCTCGAACGGCTTCGGATCGATCGCGCACAGCGTGCCGAGCGCCGAGCCGTCGGGACGCAGGATCGGCACGCCGAGGTAGGCGCCGATCTCGAGCCGGGCGGCGATCGGGGCGTCCCGGTAGCCGGGCTCGAGGCGGATGTCGGGCGAGTAGGTGGGGCCGAGCCCGCGGACCATCCTCGAGCAGACCGAGTCGCTCCAGACGAAGCGCTGGCCGGCGCTCACGCCGTAGTGCCGGTCGTCGACCTGCAGCACGATCCAGTCGTCGCCGTCGATGCGGGTCACCATCCACAGCGCGAACGGCAGCTGGCGCCGCAGGAGGGCGAGCAGGTCGGCGTAGACGGCCGGCATCGACGACGGAGTCGGCATCGGAGCGTCGCGGCCGAGGCCCGGGGCCGGGAAGGGCGCGTTCATCGCGGCCGAGTCTGGCCGGCCGCGCCGACGGGCTCCATTGCGGAAACCACCGAGCGTGGCCGCGCGGTCAGCGCCCGGGCTTCAGCGGCCGGATCGACGCGAAGGCCTCGCCGGAGGTGGCCTGCAGCACGCAGGCCTCGAACGCGCCGCGATCGCCGTCGAGCCACGCGTGCGCGGCGTCGACGCCGGCCTGCAGCAGGCCGAGCACCGACGGGTCGGGCTCGGCCTCCACGATCGCGGCGCCGATCGCCTCGACGGTGCGCGTCGCGTCGCGCCAGCCCATCCGCATCGCGCCGCGCAGCAGGTCGGGCGCGAGCGAGTCGACCCGCTCGCCGATCTCGCCGCGCGTCTCGGGCGGCTCGCGCATCGCGACGCCGAAGGCGATGCCGTAGAGCAGGGTGGCGAACGCGTCGCGGCGCGCCTCGTCGCCGGCCGCCGCCTCGTCGCCGGCGACGGCGCGCGCGTCGATCGCCGCGCGGATCGCGGCGTCGGCGCCCGGGTCGGTGTCGGTGGGACCGGTCATCGGTGCAGTGTAGCGGCGCACGGTCCGCCGCCCGTCGCGCGGCGGCCCCGTCGTCGCGGCGCCGCGGCGCGACGCGTCAGAGCGGCACGCCGTTGCCCGAGGACGCGGCGCGCCGCTGGGCGAGCCGGCGGTCGAAGCCGGCGGGCATCGTGCGCGGCTGCGCGCGCCGCTCGTCGCCGCTGCGCCGTTCGGTCTGCTGCGGACGCAGGCTCGCGTGCTCCGCCGGGGGCACCAGCGATTCGGGCACGGTGGCCTCGGGCGCCGCGTCGTCGACCCACACTCGGATCGACAGTCGACCGCCGTCGGGCACCTCGCCGTCCAGCACGTACGCCGGCGGCGGCCCGGCCGACGCGGTGTCGTCGCCCCGGCAGATCCGGAAGACGAGCGAGTCGGTCGTCATCGTGCAGTCGATCGTGCGGACCATCGGACCGCGCTCGGCGGTCGCGACCGCCGAGGCGACCGGATCGCTGGCGGGAAACGACTCGAACGACCCCCGGTCGATCGCGGCCTCGGTCTGCGCCGCGCTCGCCTCGCCGCTGCGCCGCACCCAGCCGCGCACCAGGTCGAGCACCTGGCGCGACAGCGTCGGATCCTGCAGGACGTCGTCCGCGGTGGCGGACGTGCCGGCCTGGGCGTTCGGATTCCGGGGGTCGCTCATCGGGCATCTCCACATGCGTTCGCGCGGCCCCATCGGCCGCCCGTCACGGTCGCACCATGCAAGCCGCATGCCCGCGGCCGAGCCGGCGCGCGTCGCCGGGCCCGCGCGAGCGGGGCTCAGGTGCGGAACGCGGCGACCATGCGCTCGAGCTCGTCCGACTGCTCGTGCATCGTGCCGGCCGCGGCCGCGCTGCGCTCGACCAGCGCGGCGTTCTCGCGCGTCATCCGGTCGAGCTCGGCGACCGCCCGCTCGATGCGCGCGATCCCGTCGCGCTGCTCGGCGGCCGCGACCGCGATGCCGGAGGCGCCGGCGCCGACGCGCTCGATCGTCTCGAGGGTCTCGCGGATCGCGTCCTCGGCGTCGCGCGCGGCCGCCTCGCCGGTCGCGACCTGCTCGACCGAGGTGGCGACCAGCGTGCGGATCTGGCCGGAGGCGGCGCCCGCGCGCTGGGCGAGCGTACGCACCTCGGCGGCGACGACGGCGAAGCCCCGGCCGTGCTCGCCGGCCCGCGCGGCCTCGACCGCCGCGTTCAGCGCGAGCAGGTTGGTCCGGAACGCGATGCCGTCGATCGTGCCGACGATTTCGCCGATGCGGCGCGACGACGCGGCGATCGCGTGGACGTCGGCCGACACGCGACGCACCGCCTCGCCGCCGCGGCGCGCGGCCTCGACGGCGGCCTGCGCGCGCAGCGCCGCCTCGCGGGCGGCGTCGGCGCCGCGGGCCACCGTCCCGGCGAGCTCGGAGGTCGACGCGGCGGTCCGCTGCAGGCTGGCGGCCGCCTGCTCGGTGCGTCCGCTCAGGTCGCGGCTGCCGCCCGCCACGTCCGAGGCGGCCGCGGCGATCGTCGCCGCGCGCCCGCGCAGCCGCTCGACGATCGCGACGAGCCCCGCCTGCATGTCGTCGAGCGCGCGCTGCAGCCGGCCGATCTCGTCGCCGCGGGCGACGGGCGGCGAGCGCCGCAGGTCGCCCCGCGCGGCGGCCTGCGCGCACGCCGCGGCGTCGGCGAGCGGCCGGGTGATCGAGCGCGCGAGCGCCCGGGCCAGCAGCGCGCCGAGCGCGCACGCCGCGAGCAGCGAGGCGGCGATCGTCGCGCGGCCGCTCGCCGCCGTGCCGCGCGTCGACGCGATCGCCGCGCGCACCGCCTCGGCCTGCGCGTCGCGCCAGCCGTCGACCCCGCTCAGGTACGCCCCGGCGGCCGGCGCCATCGCCGTGTCCAGCCGCGCGGTCGCCTCGGCGGCGCGGCCCTGCGCGAACAGCGCGAAGACCTCGTCGCGGATCGCGACGTAGGCCTTGCGGCGGGCGGCGATGTCGGCGAGCGCGGCGACGGCCGACTCGCCGTCGGCCGCGGCGGACGCCTCGAGCGTGCGCTGCAGCGCGTCGATCCGCGCGCTGGTCTCGCGCATCCTCGGCCGGAGGTCGTTCGCGAGCGCCGGCAGGTTGCCCGAGCGGGCGATCGCGAGCGTGCGCGCGAGATTGGTGGCGACCGACTCGCGCCATTCCGACGCGGTCTCGAGGCGCTGCAGCCGCGTCGCGATCCGCGCGGCGGCGTCGTCCGCCGAGCCGAGCGTGCGCCAGCCGACGCCGGCGATCAGCGCGGCGACGACGAGCAGGATCGAGAAGCCGGCGCCCAGGCGGGTGGCGAGCGGGAAGGCGACGAGGGACATGACGCGGTCGGGATGGGGCGGGACGGGCCCGCGATCCCGGCATCGTCGCCGGACGGCCCGAACGGCGCCCCGGGAACAGGCGGTGCGCGCCGCCGCTGTTCGCGGCGCACGCGCACGGTTCCGGAATCCGCTGCGGGTTGGTACGTAGGCGCCGCCGCCCGGGCGGGCGGCGGCGCGGCGCGGCCGCTCAGTCGGCGGTCGCGCCCGAGGCCTTGACGATCGGCGCCCAGCGGCCGACCTCGGTGCGGATCATGTCGGCCATCTGGTCGGGACCGGCGCCGATGATCACGTAGCCGAGCTCGGACATCCGCTTGACGAAGTCGGGCGACTGCGTGCCCTTGACCGCCTCGGCCGAGATCCGCTGGACGATCTCGCGCGGCGTGCCGACCGGCGCGGCGAGGCCGAACCAGACGCCCGACTCGTAGCCGGGCACGCCCGCCTCGGCGATCGTCGGCAGGTCGGGCAGCGCCGGGTCGCGCTTCGCGCCGGTGGTCGCGAGCGCGCGCAGCTTGCCCGACCTGATGTGCGGCAGCGCCGACGGGATGTTGTCGAACATCATCTGCACCTGGCCGCCGAGCAGGTCGGTGAGCGCCGGCGCGCTGCCCTTGTACGGGATGTGCAGGATGTCGGTCTTCGTCAGCTGCTTGAACATCTCGCCGGACATGTGGATGCTCGTGCCGCTGCCGCTCGACGCGTAGGTCATCTTGCCCGGCTGCGCCCGCGCCATCGCGATCACCTCCTGCACGCTGTTCGCCTTGACCGACGGGTGCAGCACGAGCACGTTCGACAGCGAGACCAGCGCGGCGACCGGGACCAGGTCCTTGTTGGGGTCGAACGGCATCTTCGAGTACAGCACCGGGTTGATCGCCTGGATGCCGCTCGTGGTCATGAAGATCGTGTAGCCGTCGGGCGCGGCCCGCACGGCCTCGACGCCGCCGACGTTGCCGCCCGCGCCCGGCCGGTTCTCGACCGTGACCTGCTGCCCGATCGTCTTGCTCAGCTCCGCGGCGATCGCGCGCGACGCGATGTCGACCGCGCCGCCGGGCGGGAACGGGCAGATCAGCCGGATCGGCTTGTTCGGGAAGGCCTGGGCGTGGGACAGGGTGGCGACCGCGGCGAAGGTACATGCCGCGAGCGCACGGGTCA
>DASPJX010000302.1:0-14274 GCA_035628395.1 Burkholderiaceae bacterium
CGATCAACACGCTCGACACGCCGGTGCGCAACCACAGCTTCCTCGCGGCGCACGCGCTGTCGTACGAGCGGATGGGCGCGAATGCCGGCCGCATCGCCGCCCGGATCCTGAAGGGCGAGAAGCCCGCCGCGATCCCGCCGCACCGCCCCGGCGCGGAGGACTACACCTTCGTGATCAGCCGCAAGCAGGCCGCGCAGTGGAAGGTCGACGTGCCGGCGAGCCTGTCCGGCGCGCTGATCGACTGAGCGGGCCGCGCCGATGGTCCGGCTCGAGGCGGCGCGCAAGGTCTTCCGCGCCGGCACCGAGGACGCGCGCGTCGCGCTCGACGACGTCTCGCTCGAGCTCGCCGACGGCGGCTTCACCGTCGTCATCGGCTCGAACGGCGCCGGCAAGTCGACGCTGCTGAACGCGATCGCCGGCACGACGCGGCTCGACTCGGGCCGCGTGCTGGTCGGCGACACCGACGTCACCGCCTGGCCGGTGCACCGTCGCGCGGCGCTCGTGGCGCGCGTCATGCAGGACCCGATGCAGGGCACGCTGCCGACGCTCACCGTCGCCGAGAATCTCGCGCTCGCCGAGATGCGCGCGCGCGGCCGCGGCCTGCGGCCGGCGGTCGACGCGCGGCGGCGCGCGCGCTTCGCCGAGCTGCTCGCCGGCTTCGGGCTCGGGCTCGAGGACCGGCTGGGCACGGTCGCCGGCACGCTGTCGGGCGGCCAGCGCCAGGTGCTCGCGCTCGCGATGGCGGTGATGGACGTCCCCGCGGTGCTGCTGCTCGACGAGCACACCGCCGCGCTCGATCCGCGCACCGCCGGGCTGGTGCTCGAGGCCACGGTGCGCGCGGTCGCCGGGCACCGGCTCACCGCGCTGATGGTCACCCACGACATGCGCCACGCGATCGCGCACGGCGACCGGCTGCTGATGATGGACGCGGGCGCGGTGCGGCTCGACGTGTCGGGCGCGGCGAAGCGCGCGCTGACCGTCGAGTCGCTCGTCGAGCGCTTCCGGCTCGCCGACGACAAGATGCTGCTCGCCCGCGCGCAGCCCGCCTGAGGCCCCCGATGGACGTGCTCGCCGCCTTCTGGAACCTGGTGCCGGTGACGCTGGTGCAGGGGCTGCTCTACGGCTTCGTCGCGCTCGGCATCATGATCCCGTTCCGGCTGCTCGCGTTCCCCGACCTCACCAGCGAGGGCAGCTTCCCGCTGGGCGCATGCCTCGCCGGCGCGCTGCTCGCCGCCGGCGCCGGACCCTGGACCGCGGTCGCGGCGGCCGTCGCCGGCGGGGCCGCGGCCGGGGCGACGACGGCGTTCGTCCACCTGCGCTTCCGGATCAACACGCTGCTGGCCGGCATCCTGGTGATGACGATCCTGTACAGCCTGAACCTGCGGATCCTCGGCCAGGCCAACGTCGCGCTGCTGTCGAACGAGACGGTGTTCTCGGCGATCTCGCCGCGCGTCGTCACCAGCGTCGGGCTGCAGCTCGCGGTGTTCGCGCCGGTGGTCGCCGCGGCGCTGCTCGCGCTGCGCTGGCTCGCGCAAACGGAGATCGGATTGTCGCTGCGCGCGGTGGGCGCCAACGCCGCGCTCGCGCCGGCGCTGCGGATCGACACCGTCCGCTTCGTGGTCGCCGGGCTCGCGCTCGGCAACGCGCTCGCCGCGCTCGCGGGCGCGCTCGCGGTGCAGTTGCAGGGCTTCGCCGACGTCAACATGGGGCTCGGCGTGCTCATCAACGGGCTCGCCGCGGTGATCATCGGCGAGACGCTCGTCGGCCGGCACACCGTCGGCCGCCAGATCGCGGCGCCGGTGCTCGGCTCGATCGTCTACTACCAGATCGTGTCGCTCGGGCTCTCGCTCGGGCTCAAGCCCTCGGACCTGAAGCTCGCCACCGGGCTCTTCGTGCTCGTCACGCTCGCGCTGCCCGCGCTTCGGCGCGACGCCGCACCCGACGCGATGCGGGAGTGATCCCGCGTCCGCGCCGCCCACGACCGGAGTCGTCCATGCATCCCCACGTCCTCGGCCTCGACCACGTCGTCGTCCTCGTGCGCGACCTCGACCGCGCGCACGACGCCTGGGCGCGGATGGGATTCGCGCCCACCGCGCGCGGCGAGCACACGATCGGCTCGCGCAACCACTGCCTGATGCTCGGGCGCGACTACGTCGAGCTGCTCGCGGTGCCGGTGCCGCATCCGTCGATGCGCTACTTCACCGAGTTCCTGCAGCGGGGCGAGGGGCTCGGCGCGGTCTCGATCGCGACCGACGACGCGGTGGCGGCGGCCGCGGCGATGCGGCGCGCCGGCGTCGTCGGCGAGCCGGCGATGGACTTCTCGCGGCAGGTGGACACGCCCGACGGGCCGCGGGCGGCGCGCTTCCGCGTCGCGCAGCTCTCGCCCGACGCGACGCCCGGCGCGCGGCTCTTCCTGTGCCAGCACTTCACGCCCGAGCTCGTCTGGCGGCGCCACGAGCAGCAGCATCCGAACGGCGCCGAGGCGATCGCCGGGCTCGCCGTGCTCGCCGACGAGCCGGCGCGGGCCGCGCGCGACTGGGCGCGGGTGTTCGGCTCGGAGCCGGTCGAGACCGGGGAGGGCGTGCGCGTCGAGACCGGCTCGGCGCCGATCCTCGTCACCGACCGCGCGCGGCTCGCCGCGCGGCTGGGTGCGGAGCGCCTGCCCGCGCCCGGCGGTGCGCAGGTCGCCGCGCTCTTCGTGCGCGTCGCCGATCGCGGCGCGGCCGAGCGCGCGCTGCGCGAGCGCGACGCGCCGTTCGCGAGGCTCGACGACGGCTCGCTGGCCGTGGGGGCGGGCGACGGCTGCGGCGTGGCGGTGGTGCTGGGCTGATCGGTCGGGGTCGGCTGCGTGGACGGGGTCGGCTGCGTGGACGTGGCCGGCTGAGCGATCGTGCTCGGCTGAGCGATGGTGCTCGGCTGAGCGGACGTGATCGGCCGAGCGGACGTGCTCTGCGGACCGGTCATGGTCGGCCGGTCAGGGGAGCGGGGCGCCGCGGCACGGTGCCCGGTGCGCGGGCGTCAGCGCTCCGCGACCGCGGCGGCCCGGTCGGCCTCCTCGGCCATCGCCTGCGCCGCCGCCTCGTTGAGCGCCCGACCCTCGCGGCCCGGCACCGTCAGCGGCGCCGGCACCGGCGTCGTCAGGTTGCCGCGGATCAGCGCCCGGCCGGCGGCGATGCCGCCCGCGAGCTGCAGCGCGAGCCGCTCGGCGTCGCGGCGGCGCACGTCCGCCACGATGTCGTCCGCCTCCGCGGGCGACGCGCCGAGCCCGAGCAGCACCGCACGGCCGAACTCGACGGCCGACTCGAAGGTCTCGCGGATCTGGTAGTCGACGCCCGCCTCGACGAGCCTCAGCACGTGGCCGCGGTCGAACGCGCGCGCGAAGAGCTTCGCGTGCGGGAACTCGGCCAGCGCGAGCTCGACGATGCGGTCCGCCGCCGTCGGGTCGTCGACGCACACCAGGATCGCCTCGGCGCGCTCCGCGCCCGCCGCGCGCAGCACGTCGAGCCGCGTGCCGTCCCCGTAGTACACCTTGAAGCCGAAGGTCGACGCCGCGCGGATCATGTCGACGTCCACCTCGATCAGCGACACGTCGACGCCGCGGGCCAGCAGCGGCTGGCTGACCACCTGCGCGAACCGGCCGAAGCCGATCACGAGCACGCGGCCGGACAGGTTCTCGGCCGGTTCGATGCCGTCGAGCGACACCGGCTCGTCGCGCCGCAGCCGCTCGACCGCGACCGTCAGCAGCGGCGTGAGCGCCATCGACAGCACGACGATCGCGGTCATCACCGCGGCGAGCCGCGCCTCGAGCAGGCCCGCCGCGAGCGCCGCGGCGTACAGCACGAAGGCGAACTCGCCGCCCTGCGCGAAGAGCGTCGCGCGGTCGCGCGCCTCGGGATGCGCCGCGCCGAACGCGCGGGCCACGGCGTAGATGCCGATCGCCTTCACCAGCATGAAGGCCGCCACTCCCGCGATCACCGCGCGCCACTCGTCGCGGACCACGCCGAGGTCGAGCGACATGCCGACGCTGACGAAGAACAGCCCGAGCAGCAGCCCGCGGAACGGCTCGATGTCGGCCTCGAGCTGGTGGCGGAACGTCGACTCCGACAGCAGCACGCCCGCGAGGAACGCGCCCATCGCCATCGACAGGCCGCCCCACTGCATGAAGATCGCCGCGCCGAGCACGACCAGCAGCGCGCCGGCCGTCATCACCTCGCGGGCGCCCGCCTTCGCGAGGATGCGGAACATCGGATCGAGCAGCCAGCGGCCCGCCGCGATCACCGCGGCGATCGTGCCCAGGGCGAGGGCGACCGCCCAGCCCGCGGAGCCCGAACTCGACGTCGCGCCCGACGCGGCCGTGCCGAGGAGGGCGACGCCGGCCAGCAGCGGCACGATCGACATGTCCTCGAGCAGCAGCACCGCCACCGCCCGCTGGCCGGCGGGCGTCGACAGCTGTCCGCGCTCCTCGAGCACCTGGACGATGACCGCGGTCGAAGACAGCACGAAGCCCATCGCGCCGATCGCCGCCGGGACCGGCGCGACGCCGGCCAGGATGCCGAGCCCGGTCAGCAGCGTGCCGCAGGCGAGCACCTGAGCCGCGCCGAGCCCGAAGATGTCGCCGCGCAGCGCCCAGAGCTTGGACGGCCGCATCTCGAGGCCGATCACGAACAGGAACAGCACGACGCCGAGCTCCGCCATGTGCAGCAGGCTCTGCGGATCGCCGAACAGGCCCGCGCCGTACGGGCCGAGCAGCAGCCCGGCGCTCAGGTAGCCGAGCACCGAGCCCAGCCCGAGCCGCCTGAACAGCGGCACCGCGAGCACGCCCGCGCCGAGCAGCGCGAGCGCGTGGGTCACGTCGAGTCCGGTCGATTCCGTCGCCATCCGGGGGTCGCTCCGCGTCGCCGGACCGATCGGACGCGGCCGATGCGGCCGCGGCGACGGGCCGGAGGATGCGAGTCTAGCGGGCCGCGCCGGGAGGCCCGGGCCCGAGAGCCGGCGGGAATCGACGGGAACCGGTCGGTGCGCCCATACCGGATGTGCGCATAATCAATATTATGTCAAATGATGCACGGACTCGGCGGGCGACGGCATGCGGGATCGTCTCCGCGGTCCTCATCTTTCCGTCGACCCGTCTTCCCCCTCCTCGGCCTCGTCGTCGTCTCCGGTCTCGTCGGTCTCGTCGGCCGCCATCAGCGCCGCGTTGACCTTCTCGACGTGGCGATGGAAGCCCGGGTCGATCCGCCTCGACCGACGAGGCGCGGCCGCGGCGGCCGTCGTCACGACGTGGACCGCGTCCCTGAAGCCGAGCTCGATCCGCCAGACCGTTCCGTCGACGTCGCGCTCCCAGACGGTCCGGACGAAGCGCCCGGCATCGTCCCGCACGTCGACCGCGGCGAGCGTCCAGTCGGCCGGATCGAAGGCCGCGAGCGTCTCGACGGGCGCGGCGCGCCCGAGCTCCCGCGGCTCGAAGTCCCGCGGCCGCAGCTTCAGCCGCCGGGGTCCTTCGAACTTGAAGCGGACCCGCCGGATCAGGCTCGGCGGCGCGTCGTCGGCGGTGAACCGGACGGTTCCGTACTTTCCCATGGCGATGGTCGATGCGTCGGCGGGGCCGGCGGCCTGGTCCCGGGCTTTATCGCCGCTGCGATCACCGTGCCCGGTGGTCGTGCCGCGCCGTCCCGCGTCGGACGCAGGCCTCGATCCGTCGCACGACGGCCTCGAGCTCGGCGGCGATCTCGCATTCCCACGCGACGATCGGCGACCAACCGGACGCCTCGAGCTCGCGTTCCTTGCGACGGTCGCGATCCACGTTCGCGCGGAACTTCGCGGTCCAGAACGCCTCTCGCGACTTCGATGTCGTGGTACGGCGGCATCCCGGATGCCGGTGCCAGAAGCATCCGTGCACGAAGACGGCGACCTTCGCCTTTCGGAACACGATGTCGGGGGTGCCCGGGAGGTTCCGGCAATGCAGTCGGTACCGCCAACCGCGGCCGTGCAAGGCCTTCCGGAGCCCGAGTTCCGGCGCCGTGTCCTTGCTGCCGACCGACTGCATCATGCGCCGCCGGACCTCGACGCCGACGTTGTCCATGCCGTGTCCCTCCTTGCGGCGGTGCGACGACACGGTTCGCGCGGCCGACCCCGCTCGCTACGGCCGTCGGTCCCCGGATGCCGCGACGTCCGCCTTCGACGGGATCGTCGTCCGCACGTCGCGATGATCCCCGACCCGCCGCCGACCGTGCGCGAACCCCCGCCGCGTGCGCGGCCGTGCCGCGTTCCTGCGGTCCAGGCTCGGCCGGCCACCGTGGAAGCCCCGGGTAGGCATCGCCCGCGCATGCGTGCACTGTCGGAGCGCAGTCCCCGGGCCCCTCGCCCGCGGGTGATCCACGCACCGACGATGTCCATGCCCCTCAAGTCCTACGCCGAAGTCCTGCGCGAGCTCTGCCTGATGCGCAAGCGCCTCAACAGCCGTGCCTTCAACGACGCCCGCGGCTACAGCGCCGCGTTCGCGCTGATCGCGAGCGAACGCTTCGGCGGCGAGCTCGCGAGCGTCGTCGAGGACGGCACCGAGCACTGGTTCAACCGCATCCCCTGCCTGCAGGGCGTGTTCGAGTTCGACGCCGCGGGCGACGAGCTCGGGCGCCTGCCGGTGACCATGGGGCGCGTCGACGAGCTCTACGCGAACGCCCTGCCTCGCCGCGCCGACGAGCTCGACCTCGTCGCGCGCGAGCGCGCGCGCTGGCTGACCGAGCGCCTGCGGGAGCAGGTCGCCGCCTGAGTCGGCGCCCGGCCGGCGACGCGCATCGGCGGCGGATCGACGGCATCGGCGCCGGTCCGGCCGGCGAGGCCCGCCCCGCTCCGGTATCCTGACCGTCGGTTCTTCCGCGTCGAGGCCCCATGCAAGTCGCCGTGCTGACCTTCGAGGGATACAACGAGCTCGACTCGTTCGTCGTCGCCGCCATCGTCAACCGGATGCGGCCCCGCGGCTGGAAGGCGTACATCACCGGGCCGGCCGACGAGGTCACCTCGATGAACGGCGTGACCGTCCGCACCGAGCGCGGCCTCGACTTCGTCCGCGAGGCCGACGCAGTGCTGATCGGCAGCGGCATGCGGACGCGCGAGGTGGTGGCGACGCCGGAGCTGATGTCGCGCCTCGTCCTCGATCCGCGGCGCCAGCTGGTCGGCGCGCAGTGCTCGGGCACGCTCGTGCTCTCGAAGCTCGGGCTGCTCGGATCGATCCCGGCCTGCACCGACGTGACGACGAAGCCCTGGGTGGTGGAGTCGGGCGTGGAGGTGCTCGAGCAGCCCTTCTTCGCCCGCGGCAACGTGGCGACGGCGGGCGGATGCCTGTCCTCGCAGTACCTCGCGTTCTGGGTGATCGCCCGCGGCGCGGGCATCGCCGCGGCCGAGGCCGCGCTCGACTACGTGGCCCCGGTCGGCGAGAAGCGCGAGTACGTGGCGCGTGCACGCTCGGCGGTCGAGCCCTACCTCGAGGCCCTGCCCGTCGCGATCGGCTGAGGCGTCGCGCCGATCGCGGCGCCACGCCGCCGCACGGCGGACCGGCGGTCCGCGCACCGCCCTTCACCGACGGTCAGCCCCCCGCCCTGCACCGACGGTTCGCGCCCTGCGCTACACCGGCGGCCCGTGCCCGTGCCCCTGCCCCTTCAGCGGCCGTCCGCACCCTGCCCCGCGGCGCTCGCCGCGCCGCCGACGGCCGCGCGCTTCACCTCGAGCAGGCCGGCGGCCCGGTAGTCGGGCGGCACGCCCTCCACGAGGAAGGTCTCGCCGCGCGCGTTGCGCGTGCGCAGCGGCAGGATCGCCTGGTAGGCGGGCGACGCGTACCAGGCGCGGGCCCGTTCGAGCGAATCGAAGGCGACGATCACGAGGTCGCCCTCGAACTCGCCCTCGAGCGGGATCGGACGACGGCCGTGCACGAGGAACCGGCCGCCGAAGGGCGGGAGCGTCGCGTCGATGCGGCGCAGGTACTCGGCGATGTCCTCGTTGAAGTCGATGCTGCGCAGGTGGGCGATCGCGTAGGCGGGCATGGCGGAATCCTCGGGTCGGGTCGGTCGGACGGGCGATCGGTCAGGGGGCGCGCCGGGCGTCGCTCGCCCGGGCGCGTCGCAGGCCGAGGTGCTGCGCGAGCGCGAAGCCCGCGGCGGCCGCGGCCTGCGCGACGACGAAGGCGGTGCCGGCCGCGGTCGGGTCGACCGGGCCGGCGACGAGCAGCAGCAGGCTGTCGGCCGCCCACAGCAGGTTCAGCCCGACGACCAGCCGCAGCGCGCCGCGCGGCGCGCGCGGTTGCCGGCGCAGCCATCCCAGGCACACGCCCCAGACCAGCATCATCGCGCCCGCGCCGAGCAGCAGCGGCACGGGCAGGCCGAGCGGCCCGGCGAGCGGGGACGCGCCGGCGACGAGCGCCAGCCCGGTCGCGCCGCTCGCCGCGGCGTCGATCGACAGCGCGCGATGCAGCAGCGAGCCGGGCGCGATGCGGACGTCGGCGGCCTGCCGGTCGAGGATCGAGGGCTTCGTGGCGGTCGGGGCGTTCATGGCGTGCCTTCGGTGGACGGGTTTCGACGGCCCCATCCTCGCGCGCACCCCGCGCCGCGTCCATGACGTCGGAGGTCATCGGGGGCCGGCGCCGGATCGAGCGCCGGCGCCCTCCTCCGGCCTAGCCCTCTCCCTCGCGCAGCGTCCGCGTCACGTCGGCGATCGTCGCCGGCGGCGCGGCGAGCATCGCGCGCGCCGCCGCCCGGACCTGCGCCCGCGCGGGCTCCGACAGGTAGTCGACCGGCGACTTGCCGTCCACCCGCGCGAGCAGCAGCGCGGGCAGCAGCGCGGCCGTGCGTCGCTCGACCTCGGCGGGGGGCTCCCAGGTCACGCGCGCGAGATACGCGCCGCGGGCGGCCTCGAGCGCGGCGACGAACGCGCTCGCGCGGGCGGGCCGGTGCACCGCCTTCAGCAGCAGGTGGTTCGACAGGAACGCGAGGTCGAACGCGGGGTCGCCGTACCAGGCGCACTCCGCGTCGAGCAGGACCGGTCCGTCGGGGCCGACGAGCACGTTCTTCGGGCTGGCGTCGCCGTGCACGAGCACCCGGCGCACGTGCTGCGTCGCGTGGACCAGCCCGATCAGCGCGACGGCGAGGTCCGGGTGCTGGCGCGCGGACTCGACGAGATACGGCTCGAGCCGCAGCGAGAAGAAGGCGCCGTCGTGGGCGAAGCGGCGGGCGAGCTCGGGACGGTCGGCGCTCGCGGCGTGGAGGCGTCCGAGCACCCCGCCGAGCGCGGCCGCGACGCCGGCGTCGATCTCGCCGTCGAGGAGCCGCTCGCGCCAGTTGCGGTGCGCGGCCGGGTCGAGGAAGGGCATGACGAACGCGCCGCACTCGCGGTCGACGGCGATCACCGCGGGCACGTGCCGCGGCACCACCCCGGCGGCGACCCGCAGCCAGTCGACCTCGGCGAACACCCGCTCGACCGGCGCCGTCCAGTCCTTCGCGACCTTCAGCTTCGGCAGCGCCTGCTTCACGCACACCGGACCCGACGGCAGCTCGATCCGGAAGATGCTCGACGACACGCCTCCGGTCAGGGGCACCGGCTCGGGCGATCGCGTCCCGTCCGCGAGCCCGTGACGCGCGAGCATCGCCGCGAGCGCCGCGCGATCGCCCGCCAGGTCGACGAAGGCGCTCACCGCGTGCGGCGCGCCGCGCACGCCGGCAGCGCGTCGCGTCCGGCGAAGCGCAGCCCCGGCGTCGAGCGCTCGATGCGCAGGCCCTCGTTCCACTTCGCCATCCGCTCGGAGCGGGCGAAGGAGCCGACCTTCAGCTGGCCGGCGTTCCAGCCGACCGCGAGGTGGACGATCGTCGTGTCCTCGGTCTCGCCGGAGCGCGCCGAGACGATCGTGCCCCAGCCGGCGTCGCGCGCGCGCTCGAGCGCCTCGAGCGCGCCGGTGATCGTGCCGGCCTGGTTCGGCTTGACGAGCACCGCGTTGCAGCAGCCCTCGGCGATCGCGGCCTCGACGCGCGCGGCGCTGGTGACGAGGAAGTCGTCGCCGATCACCTGGATCCGGTCGCCGGCGGCGCGCGTGAACGCCGCCATGCCGGCCCGGTCGCGCTCCGAGACCGGGTCCTCGATCGAGGCGATCGGGTAGCGGTCGATCCAGCGCAGCATCGCCTCGATCCAGCCGTCGGTGTCGTGCTCGCGCCCGTCGAGCGCGAGCCGGTAGCGGCCGTCGGCGAAGAACTCCGAGGCCGCGACGTCGAGCGAGATCGCGACGCGGCCCGCGTGGCCCGAGCGCTCGATCGCCTCGGCGAGCGTCGCGATCGCCTGCTCGTTGCTCGCGAAGTCGGGCCACCAGCCGCCCTCGTCGGCGACGCCGGCGAGCCGCCCGCGCGAGGCCATGATCGCTCCGGCGGCGTGGTACACGTCCGCGCACATCGACAGCGCCTCGTCGAACGACGCCGCGTCGAGCGGCATCGCGAGCAGGTCCTGCACGTCGAGGCGGCGCCCCGCGTGCGCGCCGCCGCCGAACACCTGGATCTCCGGCATCGGCAGGCTCGCCTCGCACCCGCCGGCGAGGTGCCGCCAGAGCGGCACGCCGCGCAGCGCCGCGGCCGCGTGCAGCACCGCCATCGAGGTGGCGATCGTCGCGTTGCCGCCGAGCCGCGCCAGGTTCGGCGTGCCGTCGAGCGCGATCAGCCCGCGGTCGATGCCGGCCTGGTCGAGCGCGTCGCGCCCGACGAGCGCGGGCGCGATCTCGCGGTGCACGTTGTCGACCGCGGCGCGCACGCCCTGGCCGCCGTGCGCCTCGCCGCCGTCGCGCAGGTCGATCGCCTCGTGCTCGCCGCGCGACGCGCCGGCGGGCGCGATGCCGCGGCCGATCGTGCCGTCCGCGAGCTCGACCTCGACCTCGACGGTCGGTCGCCCGCGCGAGTCCCAGATCCGATGGGCGCGCACCGCCCCGATCGTGCCGTCGTCAGCCACCGTCGTCCCCCCTCGACGCGATTCTACGCGGCGCCCGCCGCACCGGCCTTCGCCGCGCCGTCGTTCGACGCCGCCGGCACGCCTACGGGTTCGTGCGGATTCGGTCGAGGCCCGCCACGCTCGTATGGTCGGCCCTCGCCGACCGCGGCAACCGCCCGATCCCCGGACGGCGCGGGCCGTCCCCTCCTCCCGGATGTTCGATCCCGTCGCCTTCGTCGCCTCGCTGCCCTCCGGTCCCGGCGTCTACCGGATGCTCGACGCCTCGGGCCGCGTGCTCTACGTCGGCAAGGCGAAGAACCTGCGGCGCCGGGTGTCCTCGTACTTCGGCGCCCGCGACTCGCTGGCGCCGCGCACCGCCCACATGGTCCGGCGCACCGCGTCGATGCACGCCACGCCGACGGCCACCGAGGCGGAGGCGCTCGTGCTCGAGCGCTCGCTGATCCGGTCGCTGGCGCCGCGCTTCAACATCCAGTTCCGCGACGACTCGAGCTACCCGTACCTGGTCGTGACCGACGAGGAGTGGCCGCGGCTGCTGGTGCGCCGCCAGCCGTTCTCCGGCGTGCGCGAGGCCTTCGGTCCCTACCCGGCCGCGGCGCGCGCCTGGCGCGCGGCCGACATGCTGCGCAAGGCCTTCCGCATCCGCGACTGCGACGACGCGATGTTCGCGCACCGCTCGCGCCCCTGCCTGCAGCACCAGATGGGCCGCTGCAGCGCGCCCTGCGTCGGGGCCGTGGACGCGGACGAGTACGCTGGCCAGCTCGACGACGCGCGCGAGGTGCTGCGGGGCCGGGCGGCCGAGGTCCGCCAGGCGCTGATCGGCCGGATGCGCGAGGCGGCCGGGGCGCTCGACTTCGAGCGGGCCGCGGCGCTGCGCGACCGGGTCGCCGACCTCGCGGCGATCGCGGCCGCTCAGTCGGTCGACGGCGTGAAGGGCGAGGACACCGACGTGCTCGCGGTGGCGACGCTGCACGGCGCGCGGCTGATCGCGGTGGGCATGCTGCGCTCGGGCCGCTGGATGGGCGAGCGCTTCGTCGAGCCGCGCGAGCCGGATCCGCGCAGCGGCGACGACGCGCTGGCGGCCACCGACGCCGAGCTGCTCGAGGCCTTCGTCGCGTCCGAGTACGAGGACCCGCGCACCGCCCGCCCGAGCCGCCTCGTGCTGCCCGCGGACGCGATGCCCGACGCCGGCCTCGTCGACGCGCTGGCCGCCCGGGGCCTGCGGATCGCGAGGCGCCTGTCGCCGGACATGCGGCGCTGGCAGGCGATGACGCTCGACGCCGCGGCGCTGCAGCTGCGCTCGCGCTCGCTGCGCGCGGGCACGCAGCGCGAGCGGGCCGCCCGGCTCGCCGAGGCGCTCGGACGCGGCGCGCTCTTCCGCATCGAATGCGTCGACGTCTCGCACACGCAGGGCGAGCGCGCGGTGGCCTCGTGCGTGGTGTGGGAGGACGGCATGAAGCGCTCGGCGTACCGACGCTTCGACGTCGCGCCGCCGGTGCCCGGCGACGACTTCGCGGCCGTCGAGGAGGCGGTGTTCCGCCGCTTCGTCGGCGGGCGCGACGGCGGCGCGGCGCTGCCGCAGCTGCTGGTCGTCGACGGCGGGCCCGGTCAGCTGCTGCGCGCGCGCACGGCGCTCGAGCGCGCCGGCGTCGAGCTCCAGGTGATCGGCCTGTCGAAGGGGCCGCGGCGCAAGGTCGGCGAGGAGGTCGTGCATCGCGGCCCCGAACGCGGCCCGCTGCGGCTGCCGCCGTCGGACCCGGCGCTGCTGCTGCTGCAGGAGATCCGCGACGAGGCGCACCGCGTGGCCCTCGCCGCGCACCGCACCCGTCGCGCGCGCGCCCGCCTGACGAGCCCGCTCGACGCGGTGCGGGGGCTCGGTCCGGCGCGCAAGGAGGCGCTGCTGCACGCCTTCGGCGGGCTGGCCGGCGTGCAGGGCGCGAGCGTCGAGGCGCTCGCCCGGGTCCGCAACGTGGGGCCGGGGCTCGCGCGCGCGGTCTGGAACCACTTCCACGCGCGCCCGGCCGGCGCCGGCTGACGCGCGAGGGCCGCGGGTCGCGGGTCGCGCTACCCGGCGCGACCGGTCGCGCCGCACGCGGTCCGCGTCACCGGCACAGCCCGAGCACGCGCTCCTGCGTCGAGCAGCTCGCCCGCGCGGGCGCGGCGCCCTCCGCGGGGCGCGACGCGGCCGGCGCGCCCGCCGTGCACGCCTTCAGCTCGCGGGCCGTCGGGGTCGAGTACACCCAGCCGCGCCCGACGTCGGGCATCTCGAGCCGCACCTCGCGCCACTTCGGATGGCCCTCGGACTGCAGCCGCTCGAAGTTGCGGCACAGCGATCGCGCGAACGCGCCGAGGTACGCGTTGGTCGACGCGTCGACGTAGTTGTAGGTGACGAGGAAGGCCTTCACCGCGATCGACGGCAGATCCTCGGCGAGCAGGTTCGGATAGCTCGACGCCCGGACGGTGGCCGGGAAGTAGGTCTTCAGCGCGGCCTTCGTCGCCGGATGGTCCATGTCGACCCGCAGCAGCCGGATCAGCTCGCGCGCCTCGGGCTTCATGTCGAGCAGCACCCTCGCCGGCTGCCCGGCGACGATCACCGCCACGTCGATCGACCGGTCGCCGACGAGCGCCGACAGCGCCTCCTCGTTCGTCTGGAAGCGCGCGTTGGCCTCGGGGAGCGCCTGCCCGAACATCTGCCGGTACAGCGTCGTCGTCGTCAGCGCCGTGCCGCTGCCGATCGGGCCGGCGCTGATCTTCGCGTCGCGGATCTCGTGGACCGCCTTCAGCGGCGAGTCGGCGCGGACGATGAAGTAGATCTCCTCGTTGTACAGCGGGAGGATCACGCGCAGCGGCCGGATCAGGTCGCGCGCCTGGCCGTTGCCGCCCGCGGCCTGGTCGAGGAACGCCTGGTAGACGTCCGACTGGACCAGCGCGAACTTGACGCCCGGCTCGTAGCGCAGCCGCCGGACGTTCTCGGCCGATCCCGCCGACGGCAGCGCCTCGAGCTCGATGTCCGCGGCGGGCCCGACGAGCTTTCCGATGTCGCGGCCGATCTGGATGTACGTGCCGCGCTCGGAGGCGGTCACGATCTTGTACTCGGCGGCGGCGAACGCGGAGGCGGTGCACGCGGCGAGGAGCGCCGAGATCAGCGCGCGGAACGGGGTGAGGCGTCCAGCCATCGTGGTCAGTCCTTCGAAGGTTCGGAACAGAGCCCGAGCGCGCTGAGGGCCGGCGTGCACGGACGGGCCGGCGCGGCGTCGCCCGGGCGGCGCGGGGCCGTGCCTCCCGACGCGTCGGGAGGCTGCGTCG